>NZ_CP067169.1:2405000-2705000 GCF_028553885.1 Paracoccus aestuarii | reverse complement strand
CGCTGCCTTGGCCCATGACCTGGGGCTGGAGGTCCATGCCGGCCACGGCCTGACCTTCGACACGGTCGGCCCGATCGCCGCCATCCCCCAGATCGCCGAACTGAACATCGGCCATTTCCTGATCTCGGAATCCGTCTTCCTGGGCCTCGACGGCGCGATCCGGGAAATGCGCGCCCGGATGGATGCCGCACGGCCATGATTTCTCCGTTGCCCAAATACCCATTCCACGCCGGCCGCATGCGATGATCCTGGGCATCGGCACCGACCTGGCCAATATCGACCGCATCCAAGGCACGCTGGACCGCTTCGGGGACCGCTTCCGCAACCGCGTCTTCACCGATGTCGAACTGGCCAAGGCCGCCCGCCGCAAGGACGAGGCTGGCACCCTGGCCAAGCGATGGGCCGCCAAGGAGGCCTGCTCCAAGGCGCTCGGCACGGGGCTCGCCATGGGGATCAGCTGGCGCGACATGGCCGTGACCAACCTGGGCAGCGGCCAGCCGGTCATGGCGCTGACAGGCTGGGCCGCCGACCGGCTGGCGGCGATGACGCCGCCCGGCCATCACGCGATCGTCCATGTCACCTTGACCGACGACCACCCTTGGGCGCAGGCCTTCGTGGTGATCGAGGCCCGCCCGACCGGTCCGCCCGGCCCGGCTGCGGCTTGACTTTCGACCGGGCAGGGGACCATGAACGCCCCGACAGAGAAAAAGGACCTCGATGAATGGCAACTGCGGCCCCCAAGAAAAAGGACGGCATCTGGGAGACGATCAAGACGATCTTCTGGGCGCTGGTGATCGCGGGGCTGTTCCGCACGCTGTTCTTCCAGCCCTTCTGGATCCCCTCGGGCAGCATGAAGGAGACGCTGCTGATCGGCGACTTCCTCTTCGTGAACAAGATGGCCTATGGCTATTCCGCCCATAGCTGCCCCTTCTCGATGTGCCCGATCAGCGGCCGCATCCTGGACCGCGAACCGCAGCGCGGCGACGTGGCCGTGTTCCGCCACCCGACCCGCAACGTCGATTTCATCAAGCGCGTGATCGGCCTGCCGGGCGACACCGTGCAGATGCGCGGCGGCCGCCTGTGGCTGAACGGCGAGCCGGTGCCCGTCGCCCCCGCCGGCGACTTTATCGAGGTCAAGGAACAGCAGGGCCCGCAGGCGCTGATCCCGCGCTGCGTCAACGACCCGGTCCCGCAGGGCGGCGACTGTGTCAAGGAACGCTTTGTCGAGACGCTGCCGGGCGGCGGCGATCACGTTGTACTGAACATCACCGATGGCTGGGTGGCCGATGACACGCCGACCTTCACCGTCCCCGAAGGCCAGTATTTCTTCATGGGCGACAACCGCGACAATTCCGAGGACAGCCGCTTTCCGGCCGAAATCGGCGGCCTGGGCTTCGTGCCGGCCGAATACCTGATCGGGCGCGCGGACAGGATCATGTTCTCCTCGGCGGGACGGTCGCTCCTGTTCTTCTGGACCTGGCGGTCGGACCGCTTCTTCAAGGCGGTCGAGTGACGCCTTCGGCCGACATACGCGCCTTCATGGCCCGCTTGGGCCATGAGTTCCGGCGGCCCGAGCTGCTGATCCGGGCGCTGACCCACGGCTCGATCGCCACCGTGACGCGGCCCGACAACCAGCGGCTGGAATTCCTGGGCGACCGCGTCCTGGGCCTGGTGATGGCCGAGGCGCTCTTTGCCGCCGACGACACCGCCAGTGAGGGCCAGCTGGCACCGCGCTACAACGCGCTGGTGCGGGGCGAGACCTGCGCCGCCGTCGCCCGCGATCTGGCCTTGGGCGAGGTGCTGAAGCTGGGCCGGTCCGAGATGCTGTCGGGCGGGCGGCGCAAGGACGCGCTTCTGGCCGATGCGATGGAGGCGGTGCTGGCCGCGGTCTATCTGGATGCGGGCTTCGAGGCGGCGCGCGCCGTCGTGCTGCGCCATTGGGCCGACCGGCTGGCCCATGTCGACAAGGACAGCCGCGACGCCAAGACCGCCTTGCAGGAATGGGCCCAGGCCCAGGGCATGCCGCCCCCCGTCTATGAACAGACCGATCGCAGCGGGCCGGACCATGCGCCGGTCTTCCTGATCACCGTCCGCCTGGCCGACGGGGCCCATGCCCAGGCCCGCGGCACGGGCACCAAGCGCAGTATCGAACAGGCCGCGGCCCAGGCCCTGCTGGACCGGCTGGAGGGAAGCACATGACCCAGGACCTGCCCACCCGTGCGGGCTTCGTCGCCCTGATCGGCGAACCCAATGCCGGGAAATCGACCCTGCTGAACCAGATGGTCGGCGCCAAGGTGTCGATCGTGACCCACAAGGTCCAGACCACCCGCGCCCGCATCCGCGGCATCGCGATCCACGGGCCCGCCCAGATCGTCTTCGTCGACACGCCGGGCATCTTTCGCCCGCGCCGCCGGCTGGACCGCAGCATGGTCGCCGCCGCTTGGGGCGGGGCGTCGGATGCCGATGTCGTCCTGCTGCTGATCGAGGCGCATCGCGGCCTGACCGACGGCACCCAAGCGATCCTGGACCAGCTGCGCGCCCTGGGCCAGGGCATGACCGTGTCGCTGGTCATCAACAAGATCGACCGCGTCAAGGCCGAGACCCTGCTGGCCCTGTCCAGACAGATGAACGAGGCCTATCCCTTCGACCAGACCTTCATGATCTCGGCCGAAAAGGGCTATGGCTGCGACGGGCTGCGCGACTGGCTGGCCGCCAGCCTGCCCGAGGGGCCGTGGCTCTATCCGGAGGATCAGATCGCCGATCTGCCCATGCGCATGATCGCCGCCGAGATCACCCGCGAAAAGCTGACCCTGCGCCTGCACGAGGAGATCCCCTATCAGCTGACCGTGGAAACCGAGGCCTGGGAGGAGAAATCCGACGGCAGCGCGCGGGTCGAACAGGTGGTCTATGTCTCGCGCCAGGGCCACAAGGGAATCGTCCTGGGCAAGGGCGGCGAGACGATCAAGGCCGTGGGCCAGGCCGCCCGCGCCGAGCTGGAGGAGTTCATGAGCCGCCGCGTCCATCTGTTCCTGCAGGTCCGCCTGCGCGAGAACTGGCTGAACGAATCCGAGCGCTATGACGAGATGGGCCTGAACTTCAAGGATGGCGATGGCTGAGGCCCGGCTGGCGGCGGGGCTGTGGGTCGCGGCCTATCGCGCGCGGCTGTCGCAGGCGGCCATCCCCGCCTATGTCACGGCGCGGGGGGATGACACGGCGGGCGCGATCCTGGTGAAATGCGCCCATCTGGACGGCTCGGCCAGCCTCTGGGCGCGGGAATGGGACATGGACAGCGACACCCGCCCCTGGACCGCCGTGCAGACCGGCCCCGAACCCCAGATCGACGCCGCCATCGCCCGCCAGCGGTCCCGCGACCCCGACCTGTGGGTGATCGAGATCGAATCGCGCGAGGGCCGCACGCTTCTGGATGCCGAGGGGCTGGGCTGACCTCTGGCGCGGGCGGAAATTGCAGCTTATGCAGCCTGCATGAACGCGACCCTGGATCATGATTCGCCCCGCGGCATCGTCTATGCCGTGATGGCCTATGCGCTCTGGGGGTTCCTGCCGCTCTACATGAAGCTGCTGGAGCATGTCCCGCCGACCGAGATCATCGCCCATCGCGTGCTGTGGTCGCTGCCCATCGCGGGGGCCGTGCTGCTGTGGCAGCGCCGCCACCGCGAGCTGTTGTCGGCGCTGCGCCAGCCGCGGCTGCTGGCGATGGCGGCGCTGACGGCGGGGCTGATCTCGGTGAACTGGTTCATCTATATCTGGGCGATCGTGAACGACAAGGCGCTGGATGCGGCGCTTGGGTATTACATCAACCCGCTGGTCAGCGTGTTCCTGGGCGCCGCTTTGCTGGGGGAACGGCTGTCGCGGGGGCAGATGCTGGCCGTGGGGCTGGCGCTGCTGGCGGTGGTGGTGCTGACGCTGCAGGCGGGGCGGCTGCCGGTGGTGGCGATCGGGCTGACGCTCAGCTGGGCGCTCTATGCGCTGTGCAAGAAGCGCCTGCCGCTCGGGCCGAACCAAGGCTTCACGCTGGAGGTGCTGCTGCTGGTGCCCTTTGCCGCGGGGCTGCTGGTCTGGCTGGCCTGGACGGGCCAAGGGGCTATGGGCGCACCGGGCGTCACGACCTGGCTGCTGCTGGGGGCGGGGCCCGCCACGGCGATCCCGCTGCTGTTCTATGCGAACGGGGCCAAGTTGACGCGGCTGTCCACGATCGGCATCCTGCAATATATCTCGCCCACGATGATCCTGCTCTGCGCGGTCTTCGTCTTCGGCGAGGTGCTGGACCCCGCGCGGATGATCGCCTTTCCGATGATCTGGGCGGCGCTGGCCATCTATTCGGCGACGCTGATCCGCCAGGCCGGGCGCAGGCGGCGCGACCGGCGCAACGCCACCCGCCGCATGCAGTGAGGATGCCCGCCATGACCGCCGCGCCCGCAGCACCCCGCCAGGACCGCTGATCCCGTGCAGTGGCAGGCCCATGGCACCGTCATCGCCCGCCGCCCCCATGGCGAGACCGCCATCATCATCGACGTGCTGACCGCCGATCACGGCCGCCATGCGGGGGTCGTGCCGGGGGGCGCATCGGCGCGCCGCGCGGCGATGCTGCAGCCGGGGTCGCGGCTGGATCTTCGCTGGCGGGCGCGCCAAGCCGATCAGCTGGGCAGCTTCACGGCCGAGCCGGTGCGCCTGCGCGCGGGGCTGATGGGCGATCCCCTGGCCTTGGCGGGGCTGAACGCGGTCTGCGCGCTTCTGGTCTTTGCCCTGCCCGAACGCGACCCGCATCCCGCCTTGGCCGCCCGGACCGAGGATCTGCTGGACCAGATGGAGGCGGGCGGCGACTGGCCCCCCGCCTATCTGGCATGGGAGATGCGCCTGCTGGACGAGATGGGTTTCGGCCTGGACCTGTCGGCCTGCGCGGTGACGGGGGCGCAAGACGGGCTGGCCTATGTCAGCCCGCGCAGCGGGGGCGGGCGGTCAGCCGGGCGGGGGCGGGGGAATGGGCGGATCGGCTGCTGCCCCTGCCGGCGATGCTGGGGGGGCGGGCGACAATCTGGGGGATGGGCTGGTCCAGGGCCTGGCGATCACCGGGCATTTCCTGGAACACCGGCTGGCGCCCGAACTGGTCGGGCGCCCGCTGCCCGCCGCGCGCGGCAGGCTGATGCGGGGGCTGGCGCGCTGATTACTGGTTGCCGCGCGCCGCCGACAGGGCGTCGGTCTGCTGGTCCGCCGGGCGGCCGCTTTCAAAGATCAGCCAGGTCGGCCCCTTGATGCGCAGCACGCCGCCGAAATACTCCATCTCGTTGGCCTGCTGCAGCGCCTCGAAGAAGCGCAGCTCGGTCGCGCGGTCGGCGCATTCGACGACGCCGCTGGTCTGCAACGGCTCCAGCGCCAGGGCGGGCAGGGGCACGGTGTTGCGCGCGGCATAGCCGTTGCAGGGCCCGCGGCCCGACACGCCCTCGGGGCGGGTGGTCAGGGTGATGTTGCGCAGCGGCACGGTGCCGTTGCCGATGCCGACCAGGACATAGTCATTGGCCGGGATGCCGCCCATCGGATCGCCCGCCGGCTGCGAGTTGCAGGCGGCCAGCGACAGGACGGCGGCAAGGGCAAGGGCGGGGCGGATCGGAAAGGACATGGGGCAGGCTCCTTGGGCGGAAATCGGAACTGAGCCGGAATAGCGCCATTTGCAGGCCCGATCCAGACCGGGCATCACTTATTCCAGCAGGCGCCGCGCGATCACCTGGGCCTGGATCTCGGCCGCGCCCTCGAAGATGTTCAGGATCCGGGCGTCGCACAGCACCCGGCTGATCTGGTATTCCAGCGCGAAACCGTTGCCACCATGGATCTGCAGCGCATTATCCGCCGCCGACCAGGCGACGCGCGCGCCCAGCAGCTTGGCCATCCCGGCCTCCAGATCGCAGCGCCGACCGTGATCTTTTTCCCACGCGCTGAAATAAGTCAGCTGCCGCGCGATCATGATTTCGACAGCCATCATCGCCAGCTTGTCGGCCACGCGCGGGAATTCGGCCAAGGGCTTGCCGAACTGCTTGCGGTCCAGCGCGTATTGCAGGCCCAGTTCCAGCGCGTTCTGCGCGACCCCGATGGCCCGGGCGGCGGTCTGGATGCGGGCCGATTCGAAGGTCTGCATCAGCTGCTTGAAGCCCTGGCCCGTCTGCCCGCCCAGCAGGTTCGCGCCGTCCACGCGGAAGCCGTCGAAGCCCAGCTCGTATTCCTTCATGCCGCGATAGCCCAGGACCTCGATCTCGCCGCCGGTCATGCCGGGGGTGGGGAAGGGATCGGCGTCCGTGCCCGGCGTCTTTTCGGCCAGGAACATCGACAACCCGCGATAATCGGTGGTGTCCGGGTCGGTGCGCGCCAGCAGGGTCATCACATGGGTCCGCGCGGCATGGGTGATCCAGGTCTTGTTGCCGGTCACAACCCAATCATCGCCGTCGCGCACCGCCCGCGTCCGCAGCGAGCCCAGGTCGCTGCCGGTATTGGGCTCGGTGAAGACGGCGGTGGGCAGGGTCTCTCCGCTGGCCAGGCGCGGCAGCCATTGCGCCTTCTGTTCGTCGGTGCCGCCACACAGGATCAGCTCGGCCGCGATCTCGCTGCGGGTGCCCAAGGACCCCACGCCGATATAGCCGCGCGACAGCTCTTCGGACACGACGACCATCGCCGCCTTGGGCATGCCCAGGCCGCCGAATTCCTCGGGGATGGTCAGGCCGAAGACGCCCAGTTCGGCCAGCTCCTCGATGATGGCCATCGGGATCAGCTCGTCCTTCAGGTGCCAGTCATGGGCGTGCGGGACGACCTTGTCATCGGTCCAGCGGCGGAACTGGTCGCGGATCATCTCCAGATCCTCCTCCAGCCCGGATGCGCCGAAGGTCGCGGCCCCCTTGCTCTGCGCGATCAGCGCGGCCAGCTCGGCCCGCGCCTCGGGGGTGTTGCCGGCCATCAGAGCGCGCGCCTCCTCCGACGGGTCCCATTCGACGCCCAGATCCGACAGGCGGGCGAATTCCGTCTGGCTCATTGGGATGCCGCCCCGGATCTGGGTCAGGTATTCCGCCATGCCGATCCGGACGATCAGCGCCTCGATCGGGCCGTCCACCCGCGCGGCCCAGGCCTGCAGCTGGCGCAGCGACAGCACATAGGTCGCCAGCCAGGACAGCGCATGGGCGGCATGTTGATGACGTTCCAGCAGGGCCGCGTCGATGCGGCCGCCTTGGGTCACGCGGTCGCGCAGCGCGTCGGTCGCGCGGGCCTGCAGGGCCTCCAGCTCGGCCAGGACGGCGTCGGAGCGGTGCTGAATGTCTTTCATCGGATCATCCTTTCGCGGCGTTGCAGCATGACTAGCCGCTTCGCATTCGCAGCGCAACAATTTTGCGCCTGCGTTGTTCCCGGCGATCTAATCTGTCGCACCCGTCGCGGGCGCGAAACCGGCCTTTTCCTTTCCCGCGGGCGCGGTTAGCCTGCGCCCATGTTCGGACTGGAGCCTTGGCAATTCCTGGCGGCCTTCGGGATCACCGCCTTTGCGGGCTTCGTCAAAGGGGCCTTGGGCTTTGCCATGCCGATGATCATGATGTCGGCCTTCGGATCGATCATGCCCGCCGCCGTGGCCCTGCCCGCGATGATCCTGCCCACGCTCTTTACCAACGTCCAGCAGGCGGTGCGCGACGGGCGCGGGCCTGCGCTGGAATCGGCGCGCAAGTTCCGGCTGCATATCGCGATGGTCTGCCTCTTCATCTGCGTCTCGGCGGGCTTTGCCGCGATCATGCCGCAATGGATCATGTATGGGCTTCTGGGCGTGCCGATCACGCTGTTTGCATTGTGGCAGCTGTCGGGCCGCCCGCTGGTCCTGAACCTGCGCCACAGGCGGCGGGCCGAGGGCTGGTCGGGCGTCATCGGCGGGCTTTACGGCGGCATCTCGGGCATCTGGGGGCCGCCGCTGATCGTCTATCTGCTGTCCATCGGCACCGACAAGAAGGAACAGGTCCGCGTCCAGGGCGTGGTCTTTCTGATCGGGGCGGTGGTGCTGTTCGTCGCGCATCTGGTCTCGGGGCTGCTGAACGCGCAGACGCTGCCCTTGTCGGCGCTGCTCTGCATCCCGGCCTTTGCGGGCATGATGGCGGGCTTTGCGTTACAGGACCGCCTGGATGTCGCGCAGTTCCGCCGCTGGACGCTGATCCTGCTGATCCTGACCGGGTTGAACCTGGTCCGCCGTGCCATAGAACTCTGGAGCCTGTGATGGATGCCGCCGACCTGACCGCCCGCCTGATCCGCTGCCCCTCGGTCACCCCCGAGGAGGGCGGCGCGCTGGTCCTGCTGCAGGACCTGCTGGAGGGGGCGGGGTTCGAATGCCACCGCGTGGACCGGGGCGAGACGTCGAACCTCTTTGCGCGGTGGGGCGCCAAGGGCGCGCGGGCGATCGGCTTCAACGGGCATACCGACGTGGTGCCGCCGGGCGATCCGGCATCCTGGACGCATCCGCCCTTTTCGGGGCATTGGGACGATGATGACGTCATCTGGGGGCGCGGCGCGACGGACATGAAGTCCGGCGTCGCGGCCTTCGTCTGCGCGGCCATCGACTTCGTGCGCGAGACCCCGCCCGACGGCGCGGTGATCCTCACCATCACCGGCGACGAGGAGGGCCCGTCCCGCGACGGCACCATCGCGATCCTGGACTGGATGGCGGCCCAGGGCGAGGTCATGGAGGCCTGCATCGTGGGCGAGCCCTCGAACCCCGAAGTCATGGGCGAGATGATGAAGATCGGCCGCCGCGGATCGGCGACCTATACCATCGCCGCCAAGGGCCGTCAGGGTCACGCCGCCTATCCGCACAAGGCGCTGAACCCGCTGCACGCCCTGACCCGCTATCTGGCCGAGCTGACCGCCGAGCCGCTGGACCGGGGGACGGATCATTTCGACCCCTCGGGCCTGCAGATCACCACCATCGATTGCGGCAACCCGGCGTCCAACGTCATCCCGGAGCGAGCGACGGCGGTGGTCAATATCCGCTTCAACGACCTGCATACCGGCGCGGGGCTGCTGGACCGTCTGCGCGAGCGGGCGGCGGCCGTCACCGCCGAGACCGGCGTGGCGCTGGACGTCGCGGCCCAGATCTCGGGCGAGGCCTTCCTGACCGCGCCCGGCCCCTTCGTCGACATGGTCCGCGGCGTCGTCCAGCAGGAGACCAACCGCCAGCCGGTCCTGTCGACCTCCGGCGGGACGTCGGATGCGCGTTTCGTCAAGGATCACTGCCCGGTGGTGGAATTCGGCCTGGTCGGGGCCCACATGCACCAGGTGGACGAACGCGTCCCCGCCCAGCAGGTCCGCCAGCTGAAGGTGATCTATCAACGCATCCTGGAAAGGTTCTTCGCATGATGATCGAGGAGACGACCGACCTGGCCGCCTGCCACGCCCTGCGCCGCACGGTCTTCATCGAGGAACAATCCGTTCCCGAGGCCGATGAGATGGACGACCTGGACGCGGACGCCATCCACCTGCTGGCCCGCGATGGCGACCGACCCGTGGCCACCGCCCGCCTGCTGATCAAGGGCGATATCGGCAAGATCGGCCGCGTCTGCGTGCTGGCCGACCAGCGCGGCACGGGCCTCGGCGCGGCGCTGATGCAGGCCGCCATCGACGCGCTGATCGCGCGCGGCGTGCGCGAGGCGCATCTGGGCTCGCAGGTCCATGCGATGGGCTTTTACGAAAAGCTGGGCTTCGTCGCCGAAGGGCCGGTCTATGACGATGCGGGCATCCCGCATCGCGACATGGTGCGGGTGATCGCATGACCCAGATCCCCAGCAAGGCCCAGATCATGGAATGGGTGGCCGAGCATCCGGAGGCCAATTCCAAGCGCGACATCGCCAAGGCCTTCGGCATCAAGGGCGCCGCGCGGATCGAGCTGAAGCGCCTGCTGAAGGTGCTTGAATCCGAGGGCCATCTGGAACGCCGCCGCCGCCACTATCTGGACGCCGAGGCGCTGCCGCCGGTCACCGTGCTGGAGCTGCTGGCCCCCGACGGCTCGGGCGATCTCTTCGCGCGGCCGCTGGAATGGTCGGGGACGGGGCCGATGCCGCGCATCCTCTATGCGGCCCTGAAATCGGACCCGGCACTGGGGCGCGGCGACCGCTTCCTGGGCCGTCTGATCCCGGTTCTGGGCGAGGATCACCAGTATCAGGCCCGCCTGATCCGCCGCATCACGGCGCAGGCGAACCGCATCACCGGCATTTTCCGCAAGGACAGCGAGGGCGGCCGCATCCTGCCCATCGACAAGGGCCAGGACAAGGAATGGCGCGTCCGTGCCGATGCCACGCTGGATGCCGCCAATGGCGAACTGGTCCAGGCCGAACAGATCGGCCCCCGCCACCGCATGGGCCTGCCGCAGGCGCGCATCATCGAACGGCTCGGCGACCCCTCGGCCCCCCGCGCCGTCAGCCTGATCGCGATCCACCAGCACGGCATCCCCGACGAATTTCCCCAGAAGGCCATCGACGAGGCCGAGGCCGCCACACCCGCGCCCCTCAAGGGCCGCGACGACCTGCGCCCGCTGCCGCTGGTCACCATCGACCCTTCCGATGCGCGCGACCATGACGATGCGGTCGCCGCCTTCATCGAGGAGGGTGGCGGCGCGACCATCTGGGTCGCCATCGCCGATGTCGCCCATTACGTCCGCGCGGGCTCCGCGCTGGACCGCGAGGCCTGGACGCGGGGCAACTCGACCTATTTCCCCGACCGCGTGGTGCCGATGCTGCCCGAGGCGCTGTCAGCCGACCTCTGTTCGCTGCACGAGGGCGTGGACCGCGCCGTGATCGCGGTCGAGATGCGGCTGGACGCGCAGGGCAACAAGACCGCCCACCGCTTTCATCGCGGCGTGATGAACAGCCGCGCCAGCCTGGCCTATGAACAGGCCCAGGCCGGGGCGGACGGGCACCCCGACGCCCAGACCGAGCCGCTGATGGATGAGGTCATCCGCCCCCTCTGGCACGCCTATGGCCTGCTGAAATCAGCCCGCGAACGCCGCCAGCCGCTGGAGCTGGACCTGCCCGAACGCCGGATCGAGCTGGTCCCCGAAGGCCGCGTCAAGGCCGTGGCCTTCCGCGAACGCCTGGACGCGCATCGCCTGATCGAGGAATTCATGGTCCTGGCCAATGTGGCCGCCGCCGAGGAGCTGATCCGCCGCCAGCGCCCCCTGCTGTTCCGCGTCCATGAGGAACCCAGCCTCGACAAGATGGAGGCGCTGCGCGAGGTGGCCCAGGCCTCGGGCTTCACCTTGGCCAAGGGTCAGGTGCTGCATACCAGCCACCTCAACCGCCTGCTGGCCCAGGCCGAGGGCAGCGATTTCGACGAGCTGATCAACATCAGCACGCTGCGATCCATGACCCAGGCCTATTACCACCCGGAAAACTACGGCCATTTCGGCCTGTCGCTGAAAAGCTACGCGCATTTCACCTCGCCCATCCGCCGCTATGCGGACCTCGTGGTGCATCGCGCGCTGATCGCGGCCCATGGCTGGGGCAAGGACGGGCTGACCGAGGACCAGATCGAACGCCTGCCCGAGACCGCCACCCATATCAGCGAGACCGAGCGCCGCTCGATGGCCGCCGAACGCGACACGACCGACCGCTACCTGGCCTCCTTCCTGGCGGATCGCGTGGGCACGGAAATGGCGGGCCGCATCAGCGGCATCCAGAAATTCGGCGCCTTCGTCAAGCTGGACGAGACCGGCGCCGACGGCCTGCTGCCCATCCGCGCCATCGGCCAGGAGTATTTCCACTTCGACGCCGATGCCCAGATGCTGATCGGCAGCGATACCGGGCTGGAGATCGGCATCGGCCAACGTGTCCTGGTCCGCCTGGCCGAGGCGCTGCCCCTGACCGGCGGCCTGACCCTGGACCTCCTGGAACTGGAGGGCCAGGCCCTGCCGCGCGGCCCCCAAAAGGGCAAGCGCGGCCGCAACCCGACCCGCATGGGCGTGAAATCCCGCCTGGCCGAAATCAAGCGCGCCACCAAACGCCGCCGCAAACGCTGATCCTTCTTCGTTGCGCAAATACCCCGGGGGGTGCGGGGGGCTGGCCCCCCGCCTGCTTCAGATCCACCACAGGATCCCGCCGACGATTGCGCCGACCACGACCAGCTGGATCACGCAGAACCCCATGATGTCGCGCGCCTTCAGCCCTGCGATCCCCAGCATCGGCAGCGCCCAGAAGGGCTGCAGCAGGTTCGTCCAGGCATCGCCCCAAGCGACCCCCATCACCACCTTGGCCACATCCGCGCCAAGCGCCTCGGCCGCGGGCAGCATCACAGGCGCCTGCACCGCCCATTGCCCGCCTCCCGAGGGCACGAAGATGTTCACGATCCCCGCCGCGATGAAGCTCCAGAAGGGCAGCGTCTCGGCGGTCGAGATCGACACGAACCATTCCGACAGGCTGGCGGCCAGCCCGCTCTGGACCATGATCGCCATGATCCCGGCATAGAAGGGGAACTGGATCACGATGCCCGCGCCGCCGCGCACGGCCTCGTCCAAGGCGGACAGCAGGCTGCGCGGCGTGCCGTGGCAGATGATGCCCAGGAACAGGAACAGGAAGTTCACCACGTTCAGGTTCAGCGCGCCGCCGCCCAGGAAATGCATCATCAGCCAGGCCAGCCCCGGTATCCCGATCAGCAGCATCAGCAGGGGGCTGGTCTCCAACCATTCCGCGGGCGTGGGACGGGCGGCGCGGGGGGCGGGCTCGGGGTCCTGCAGCCGGGCCGGATCGACCAGTACCTGCTCGCGTTCGGTGGGCATCATCAGATAGTTGACCAAGGGCACGGCCAGGATCACCGCCAGCGCGATCATCAGGTTCCAGCCGGCAAAGATCGTCTGCGCGGTGGGCAGGATGCCGATCTGGCCTTCGGTGAAATGCCCCGGCGTCGCCACCGTCAGCGGGATCGACCCCGACAGGCCCCCGTGCCAGATCACGAAGCCCGAATAGGCCGCGGCCACCAGCAGCCGGTAATCGACCCGCACCAGCCGCGCCACCTCGCGCGCGAAGATCGCGCCCACCACCAGGCCAAAGCCCCAGTTGATCCAGCTGGCCGCCAGCGAGACCAGGCTGACCAGCACGATCGCGCCGCCCCGGCTGGTCGCTAGCCCCGCGATCCTGCGCAGCAGCCGCTTGACCGGCGGGGATGATGCCAGGATGAAGCCCGTGACCAGCACCAGCAGCATCTGCATGGCAAAGGACAGCAGCTCCCAGAAGCCGTTGCCCCACATCTGGACCAGGTCCAGCGGCGCCGTCCCTTGGGTCAGCATCGCCGTTGCCGCCGCGATCAGGGTCAGCACGATGACGAAGATGAAGGCGTCGGGCAGCCACCGCTCCATCATGCGTGTTGCGGGACGGGCCAGAAATCTTAGCATCGGTATCCTCCTCGGGTTGCATGGCGATGCTGCGCCATGGCCCGGGGAATGGCAACGCGGGGGTCAGCTTTCGCGGAAGGCGCGCACGAAATAGTCGGTCAGCGGCTTCATCAGATAGGCCATCGGGCTGCGGTTGCCGGTCTGGATATAGACCTCGACCGGCATGCCGGGCACCAGCGACAGCGCGCCCAGCTTCTCCAGCTCCTCGGGCGGGATCGAGACCTCGGCGCGGTAATAGGGCATGCGGGTCGCCTCGTCGATCAGCGCATCGGCCGAGACCCGGTCCAGACGGCCCGAGATCTCGGGCGTGGTGCGCTGCGAGAATGCGGAAAAGCGCAGGGCGACGGGCTGGCCGGGCTGGATCTCGTCGATATTGATCGTCGCCACCCGCGCGCCGATCACCAAGGGCCGGTCCTGCGGGATGACATACATCAGCGCGTCTGCGGGCCGGATCACCGATCGCGGTGTCGTCACCTGCATGTTGTAGATCACCCCGGAGACCGGGGCCCGGATCTCCAGCCGGTCCAGCTGCTCGGTCAGGCTGCGGCGGCGCTCGGCCAGCTCCAGCTCGCGATAGCCCAAGTCGCGCAGCTGGGTCTCGGCCTCCTCGCGGCGTTCGGCCGAAAGGCGCAGGCGCTGGATCTCCAGCTCGGTCTGGCGGATCGCGGCCGAGGCCAGCCCCGCCTGCAGCGATCCCAGCTCGCCATCCATGCGCGCGGCCTCACGTTCCAGGGCCAGGACCCGGCTTGCCTGGGCCAGGCCGCGGTCCAGCAGGCTCTGCTGGTCGGTCAGTTCGCGGCCGATCAGCTCGCGCTGGCGGGCCAGCGCCGCGATCTGCGCCTCGATCCCGGCCATTTCCGAGGTGATGGTCTCGGCCTGCTTGCCCAGCTGGTCCATCGACTGGCGCAGCGTGTCCAGGCGGGCATGAAAAAGGCTGGCTTGACCGTCAATCAGGCTAGATACCGTTGGCGAGCCTTTGCCCTCGTCCAAAAGCTCGGCCGTGAACAGGATTTCATCCGCGTCCGAGCGTTCGGCCTCCAGCCGACCCCGACGCGCAAGGATCTCAAAGTACTGGCCATTGACGATCGTGTACTCGGTACGCAGCAGATTGCCGTCCAGCGACAGAACAAGATCACCTGCCTCGACCCGGTCGCCTTCGGCCACCGATATCTGTTGGACAACCCCTCCATCAGGATGCTGGACAATCTGACGATGCTGTTCGACCTCGACCTGGCCGCTGGCCACGACAGCCCCTGAAATTTCAGAGGAGAGCGACCAGATCAGAAAGCCACCAACCAGGACGATCACGGTGGTCAAACCGATGATGATGGACCCTCGAACGGGCCATGGCTCGGCAATGGTGGGATTGTTCACGCGACTCCCCCAATCTGACCAGTCAGCTGCGCTTGTCGAATCTGGCTTGCGTTTTGGACCATCTGTTCAAGAACTTTGTCACGCGGGCCAAAGGCGCGAGCGGTCCCGCCTTCGAGAACCAGCAGATTGTCGCAGACGTTGATCGCTGCCGGGCGGTGCGCCATGATGATTACGGTGCCGCCTTGCGACTTCACTGTGCGAATCGCGGTGTTCAACGCTTCCGACCCGGTATTGTCCAAGTTCGAGTTCGGTTCATCCAGAACCAGTAGAACTGGGTCGGGGTAAAGTGCGCGTGCGAGTCCAATACGCTGGATCTGACCGCCAGAGAGCCTCCCGACAGTTTGGCTGACAAGTGTGTCATATCCCTGCGGCAGATCCAGAATCATTTGATGAGCGGCAGCCGCACGCGCCGCGCGGACCACGCGTTCAGCATCGGGCTTTTCAGCCAATCGCGCTATGTTTTCCGCAATTGTGCCGTCGAACAAGGTCACCTGCTGCGGAAGGTAGCCGATCAGGCTACCCAGAATGTCAGGATGATACTGATCAAGGGTTGCGCCACCAAGCCGAATTGAACCCGCCCCGACCGGCCAAGCCCCGATGAGTGCCTTTGCCAAGGTTGATTTCCCTGCACCAGACGGTCCGATCACACCCAACGCGGTTCCGGGCGCGACCGCGAATGTTACCCCACGCAGCGTGGCAAGGCTTTCGCCCGGTGGGGCAACGGACAAATTTCGAACGTCGATCCGTCCCTCCGGCCGGGGGAGAGGTGTCCGTTCGGCCTCGGCCCGCTGTTTGGTCAGCAGGGCCCCTAGGCGCGCCCAGCCATCCTGCGCCGCCTGCACTGCGGGCCAACCCCCTACAAGTTGATCCACGGGAGCTAGGGCACGGCCCATAATGATGGAACTGGCGATCATGGCCCCGGGTGTGAGCTCTTGCCGAAGAACCAGCCAAGCCCCTGCGGCCAACATTGCGCTTTGCAAGAACAGCCGAAACGTCCGCGAGAACACACCGAAACCAGACGAGAGGTCACCTGCCTTGACTTGCCCCAGTTGCGAGTCGATCCGGGCCTTGCGCCACCGCTTGAAAGTTGCTCCGCGCATACCCAACGCACTGATGACCTCACCCTCATCGCGATAGAGATCGGCCATCCGCTGCGCTTGCGCACCGGAGTTTGCCGATTGCTGCAACGGATTTTTTGTCAGTACCCGGTTCGCGATGGTGGAGATGACGAGGATCAGGCCCCCCACAACCGCAACCACGCCCAGAAGCGGATGAAAAATGAAGATTGCTGCCAAGAACAGAGGGGCCCAAGGAATGTCAAAAAATGCAAGCATCACGGGTGATCCGATAAGCCGCGTAACCGAGTCGAGATCGCGCATTCCACCAGCGGTCGCGGCCGATTCGTCTCCGCGCAACGCACCCTCGCGCAGTGCCGCACCAAAAACGCGGCCTTCCATGCGGTCTTGAAACCGCGCCGCGATGCGTTGCATGACGCGTCCACGGATCAAATCGACAATACCCATCAATACGAACAAAAAGACGACAAGCACTGTCAGCGCCGTTAGCGTCTCCACGCTCTGCGACCCTAAGACCCGGTCGTAAACCTGCAGCATGAACAGAGGGCCTGTCAGCATGAGCAAATTTACGACCGCAGAAAACAGCGCTATTGGAATGAACAGCCTCCAGCCCGATGCCCGAGCGCTGCGCAGTTCACGAAGCCCTTCACCGATATTCGCGCCAAGCGCCATGTTCGCTATCCTAAGAACCAACGGGAGATGGACCGTCCCGAATGCGCAATGACCATATCATTCCCAAGTTTTTTTGCCAGTCTGACTGGAGGCTGTCATGAAAGGCTTAGGAATTTATGAGCGTTCGTGATGCAAGGGGGCGTCCGTTGAAAACTCTTGCAGCTTGGCAAATCGCAATATTGATCAAGTCTTTGCCTTGCCTCATGGAACCTGGACCGTTTGGAGCTGGGGTTTTCGGCGAACATTTCTTCGCTGGAAGAGGGTAGGAGAACAGTGGAAGCATCGAGGCTCACAGAATCCCAAGGCAGGCGTTCATCCTGAAGCAAGGCGAGGCAGGGATGCCGGGAGCCGAGATCTGCCGAAAGGCCGGGATCAGCCAGGCGACCTAGGTCAACTGGAAGAAACGGTATCGCGATCTGCTGCCGGACGAGATGTGCTGGTTGAGGGCACTAAAAGACGAGAACGGCCACCCGAAAACGATCGTCGCAGACCTGGCTTTGGATCGGGAAATGCTGCAAGGCACGTCATCCGCCGAAAGCTCGTTCGCCAGTCGGCTTGAACCAGAGGTGCCAACTGGCTCACCCGGGGTGGATGCGCGAACTGGTTCGCGGGATGTGCTCCGATTGGGACATGTCGATGCGCGGGACTTGTGGGGCCTCGCATCGCTCATGTCCAGCAGAAGTTCTGCGTTTCGGACCGTGTCGCCCGTCGCGTACTTGGGCAGCATCGCTCGACACAGCGGAAAGTGCCGCGGGGCCGCAGCGACGAAGACGCGCTGAGCACGGACATTATCGCGCTCGCGTCCCAATATTGGCAACACGGCTACCACCGGATCGCGGCTCTTCTTCGGGACGCAGGCTGGGCCGTGAACATGAAGCGTGCCCCAAGATATGGCGGCAGGAATGAGGAGGGTCAGGAAAGGCCCCGGTGGGGCGTTTCCCTGACGACGACGCGGAAGGTGCCCTCCGGACGACCCAGGAAGGGCCGGTTCTGGATGAATGACGGATCGTGGATCCGTCTCCGGCCGGAGCGGCCGAACCACTTTTGGTCCTGCGACTTCGCCCTGAGCCGGACGCATGATAGGAGGAGGTTACGAATGCTCAACGTCATCGACGAGTTCGCCCGGGAGTGCCTGGCCAGCCGGATCGAACGCAAGCTGGACTCGACTGCCGTGATCGATGTCCCGACCGATCTGTTCATCTTGCGCGGTGTGCCGGGCCATGCCTGCTCGGAGTTGCCCATCGTGGCGCCATCGGTTCAAGCCCGATGGGCGTCGGTCCGGAGTTCATCGCCAAGGTCGTTCGGGATTGAATCGACACAGTGGGGGCGAAAACGGCGTCTATCGAGCCCAGCAGTCCCTGGAAGAACGGCTGCTGCGAGAGCGTCAGCTCGAAGCTCCGCAACGAATTGCTCAACGGCGAGATCCTTTATTCCCCCGCATAGGCGCGCATGGTGATCGAAGCGTGGCGAGTCCGTTATAACACCGTCCGGCCTCACTCGTCCCTGGGCTATCGGCCACCAGCTCCGGAGGCCCTGTACTGGCCGTCACGCGACAGCGGATCGCCCTTACCTCAAGCCACGACATTGGCGCCAAAACCCGTCATGCACCAAGTTGAAGCCGAACCGCTCGATAGGGGCGGGCCAATGCACCCACGTGATTTCAGACGAAGGTAGCTGTGCCAGACGTGCGACGAATATACTAACCTGAAACCGTCATTCTGTGGACTACGGCGCATGCGTGAAACGACTTGGCGAAGACAACCGCGTTACCGAAGTCCTGACCCCAGCGGCTCTGTCTCATAAAAGACGAAAGGCCCCCGGGCGGGGCCTTTCGGTCGGCATGCGGTTCGTCAGTTCCCGCCCAGGATCCCCTGCAGCGCGCGACTGAGCGCGTCGTCGGAACTGGCACCCGAGCTGCTGCCGGGCGTGGTGGGCGGGCCGCCCTGCACCTCGGTGGGGGCGCTGACGGTGCGGCCGGTGTTCTGGGCGTCGATGCTGTTCATCACCCCGGCCAGGGCCGCGGCCAGCGGATCGTCGGCGGAACCGCTGGTCACCACCTGCGGCGTCGTCTGGCCGCTGGACATGATGATCCCGCTGCCATCGGGCGAGACGGTGGACAGCGCCAGCTCCGGCAGGCCGTCATGGATCTCGGACATCACGGCCTGCCAGATCTCGGCCGGCAGGCCCCCGCCGGTCACGCCCTGCAGTGGCGTGTTGTCGTCATAGCCCATCCAGACGCCGGTCACGTATTGCTCGGTGAAGCCCACGAACCAGGCGTCGCGATAGCTGCTGGTTGTGCCGGTCTTGCCCGCCACCGGGCGCGAGCCCAGCTGCGCGCGTGTGCCGGTCCCCGAGGAGATCACCTGCTGCATCATGTAGATCAGCTGGCCCGCCGCGCGCTGGCTGATGACGCGTTCGCCGAAACCGCCGGTCTGGCCCATCAGCGGGCGGTCGTCGCCCTGCATGGTCAGGTTCACCACCCCGTAGGGCGCGACCGAGGTGCCGCCGTTGCGGATCCCCGCATAGGCGCCGGTCAGCTCCAGGAGCGTCGCCTCGGAGGCGCCCAGACCCAGGGAGGGGCTGGTGGTCAGGTTGCTGACGATGCCAAAATCGCGCGCGACGCGGATCACCTGGTTGCGGCCCACGGCCTCCTGCAGGCGGATGGTCGAGGTGTTCAGCGACTGCGCCAGCGATTGGGTCAGCGTCACCATGCCCCGGAAGTTGCGGGTGTAGTTCTGCGGCGACCAGTTGCGCCCGCCGGGGATGCGGATGGTCAGGGGGCCGTCCTCGACCCGGTCGCCGGGGGAATAGCCCGCCTCCAGCGCGGCGGCATAGACGAAGGGCTTGAAGCTGGACCCGGTCTGGCGCTTGGCCTGGGTCGCGCGGTTGAAGACGCCGCTGACCCGCGATTCCCGCCCGCCGATCATCGCGCGCACCGCGCCGTCGGCCGACATCACCACGACCGCCGCCTGCGAGGCCGAGCCGTCGCGCACCTTTTCGTCGAAGACCCGGTTCAGCGCCCGTTCGGCCGCGCGCTGGATGCGCTGGTCGAAGGTGGTGGTGATGGTCACGTCCTCGGTCGTGTCGGAGGTCAGAAAGCCCGGACCCGATTCCATCAGCCAGTCGGCGAAATAGCCCCCCGCCCGCGCGGTCGCGGCCTGGGACAGGGTGGCGGGGGCCGCGCGGGCCGCCGACAGCTCGTCGGTGGTCAGATAGCCTTCCTCATGCATCTGGCCCAGCACGACGCTGGCGCGGTTCTGCGCGCGTTCCAGGCTGGCGGTCGGGGCGAATCGGCTCGGCGCGGGCAGCAGGCCTGCCAGCATCGCGGCCTCCGAGGTGTTCACCTGGCTGGCGGGCTTGTTGAAATAGACCTGGCTGGCGGCCTCGAAGCCGCGCGCGCCGCCGCCCAGATAGGAGCGGTTCATGTAGATGCTGAGGATCTCGTCCTTGCTGTATTTCGCCTCCATGGCGAAGGCATAGGGGATCTCCTTGACCTTGCGCCACACGCCGCCGGACCGGCAATCGGCCTCGAACTCGGCCTCGGTCGAAAAGCGGGTGGGGTCGAAGGTTTCGCCCAGGCACAGAAGCTTGGCGACCTGCTGGGTGATGGTGGAACCGCCATTGCCCTCCAGCGGCCCGCGGCCCGCGGCCAGGTTGATGCGGATGGCGCTGGCGATGCCGCGCGGGCTGACGCCCAGATGGCGATAGAAGCGACGGTCCTCGGCCGAGACCACCGCCTCGCGCAGGACGGGGGCGATCTGGCTGCTGTCCACCGCGCCATAGGTCTCGCCGCGCCACGCGAAGACGCGGCCGTCGCGGTCCAGCATGGTGACGCTGCCGCGGGCGCGGCCGTCGAACAGCTCCTCGGCCTCGGGCAGGCCCACGTAGAAATAGGCGCTGGCCGCCCCCAGGATCAGCGCCACGACCATCCCGAGCCGCCAGACGCTGCCCCAGATGATGCGCCAGATCAGGGTGACGAACCCGGCGATCCAGCCGAATATGCCGCCGCGGCGGGCCCGGCCGTGGCGGCGGACCTTGCGGGGCTTTCGGACCGGTTCGGGCGCGGCGGCGGCGCGCTTGTCGGCAATGGGGCTCTTGCCCGATCGGGGCGGGGTGCCGTTGGGTCGTTTCATGCCTTGGATGCCTGCGTGACTGCGATGCCGGTTTTCCGGCCCAATTGCCGGGCAGCCTACAGCAAAGCGCCGCAAAGGGGAATTGGGCTGACCAATCCGTGATGCCGGCCCGGCAAGGCCCCGCCGCCGCATGTCGCTGCCCGCCGGATGGCCAGCGCCGCGCCCGGTTGCACAGCCGCGGGGCAGTTCGCCCCGCAGCCGCACCTGTTCTGCGCACTGAGCGGGCGTTGCCCGCTTTTTGCGCCCATTCCGCGGGCAGTTCACGTTTCTGCCGCCGCGGCGGGCGGGCGCGGCTTTGCCCGCCGGGGGGAAATGCCGATGAAAGGGGCGATGGCAGCCGGACCGGCGGCTGCGGCTCGAAGCGAGGTTACACCGTTATGATCAAGACCCTCCCGCTCATCGCGACGCTCGGCGTGCTGGCGGCCTTTCCCGCCGCCGCGCAAGAGGTCGCGGCCCCGTTGGAGGCGGCCCCCGCCGCCGAGGCCGTCTCGGCGGACGTCGCATACATCTTCGACACGCTGCTGTTCCTGATCGGCGGCATCCTGGTCTTCTGGATGGCCGCGGGCTTTGCTATGCTGGAGGCAGGGCTGGTCCGGTCCAAGAACGTCGCCACCCAGCTGACCAAGAACATCGCGCTCTTCTCCATCGCGGGGCTGATGTACTGGATCGTCGGCTACAACCTGATGTATCCGGGCGACTGGACCATCGCGGGCTGGATCGGCGAATTGTTCAGCATGGCCAGCCTGGACCCCGTCGCGGGTGCCGATCTGGAGGGCGGGTTCTCGATCGGGTCCGACTTCTTCTTCCAGCTGATGTTCTGCGCCACCACCGCCTCGATCGTGTCGGGCACGCTGGCCGAACGGGTCAAGCTGTGGCCCTTCCTGATCTTCACCGTGGTGCTGACCGGCCTGATCTATCCCATCGAGGCCAGCTGGCAGTGGGGCGAGGGCTGGCTCTACGAGATGGGCTTCTCGGATTTCGCGGGATCGACGCTGGTCCATGCGGCGGGCGGCTTCGCGGCGCTGGCGGGTGCCATCGTGCTGGGCGCGCGTCACGGCAAGTATCGCGCCGACGGCCGGATGCAGCCGATGCCGGGGTCGAACCTGGCGCTGGCCACGCTCGGCACGTTCATCCTGTGGATGGGCTGGTTCGGCTTCAACGGCGCGTCGCAGCTGGCCATGGGCACGATCGACGACGTGGCCGATGTCAGCCGCATCTTCGTGAACACCAACATGGCCGCCGCGGCGGGTGCCGTCACCGCGATGATCCTGATGCAGGTGATGTATGGCAAGGTCGACCTGACCATGGTGCTGAACGGCGCGCTGGCGGGCCTGGTCTCGATCACGGCCGAGCCGCTGACGCCCTCGATCCCCGCCGCCGTGCTGATCGGCGCCGTGGGCGGCGTGATCGTGGTCTTTGCCGTGCCGATGCTGGACCGCATGAAGATCGACGACGTGGTCGGCGCCATCCCCGTCCACCTGGTCGCGGGCATCTGGGGCACGCTGGTCGTGCCGGTCACCAATGCCGATGCCAGCTTCGTCACCCAGTTCGTGGGCGTCGTGGCGATCGGGGCCTTCGTCTTCCTGGCCAGCCTGGCGGTCTGGCTGATCCTGAAGGCGACCATGGGCATCCGCGCCAGCGAAGAGGCCCAGATCAGCGGCCTGGACATCAGCGAGATGGGCATGGAGGCCTATCCCGACTTCGTGCAGGCCAAGTAAGCCTGCATCGGGACGAAAAAAGGGGGCGGGTCGCCGGATGCGACCCGCCCCCTTTCCTTTGTCCGGCTGTCAGGCGACGCGGCTGACCACGAAATCGGCCAGATCGGCCAGCATGTCGCGGATCGGATGGGCGGGCAGCTTGGCCAGCGCGGCCCGCGCGCGCGCCGCATGGGCCAGCGCGTCGGCGCGCGCGGCCTCCATCGCGCCGTGGCGGGCCAGCAGGGTTAGCGCATGGTCCAGGTCGCCCTCGCGCTGGTCGCCCGCCTCGATGGTGCGGGTCCAGAAGGCGCGCTCCTCCGGGGATGCGGCGGCGATGGCCTTGATGACGGGCAGGGTCAGCTTGCGTTCGCGGAAATCGTCGCCGACATTCTTGCCCGTGGCCTCGGTCGCGCCGCCGTAATCCAGCAGGTCGTCGACGATCTGGAAGCTGATGCCCAAGGCGTCGCCGTAATCGAACAGCGCACGCACCTGGTCGTCGGGTGCGCCGGCGATGACGCCGCCCACCTCGGTCGCGGCCGAGAACAGCGCCGCCGTCTTGCCGCGCACCACCTGCAGATAGACGCCCTCATCCGTGCCCAGGTCCTGGGCGGCGGAGAGCTGCAGCACCTCGCCCTCGGCGATGGTGGCGCTGGCATTGGCCAGGATCTCCAGTGTGCGCATGTTGCCGGGTTCGACCATCAGCTGGAAGCTGCGGGCGAACAGGTAATCGCCGACCAGCACGCTGGACTTGTTGTCCCAGAGCAGGTTTGCCGTCGGGCGCCCGCGCCGCTGGCGGCTTTCGTCCACGACATCGTCATGCAGCAGGGTCGCGGTATGGATGAATTCGACCGTCGCGGCCAGATGGACATGCCACGGCCCGGGATAGCCCAGCATCTTGGCGGCAGCCAATGTCAGCATCGGGCGCAGGCGCTTGCCCCCGGCCTCGATCAGATGGGCGGTCACCTCGGGAATGCGGGGGGCATGCCGGCTGGACATGCGGTCGCGGATCAGCGCATTCACCGCCGCCATTTCGGCGCCCAAGGCGTCGGACAGCCGATCCAGCGGTTTGCGGACGTTTTCCTGCACGGTCATGGCTTACCCCAACTCTGCGCCACCCGCATTGCCACGGCATCGACAAATGCGCAACCGCCCCTTAACGTCGCGGCCATGAAAGAGCTTTTCCGCAGCAACGATCCCGTCCGCATGTCCGCAGCCACCAGCCTGCTGGAATCCGAAGGCATCCGCGTCTTTCCCATGGACCAGCACATGAGCGTGCTGGAAGGCTCGATCGGGATCCTGCCCGCGCGGCTGATGGTCGCGGATCGGGACGAGTTCATGGCCCGCGCCATCCTGCGCGACAACGGGCTGGATGACTGACAGCCGCATCGACGGGTTCCTGGACGGGCGGCTGCGGCTGGCCCAACCGGCGCGCGGCTATCGCGCGGGGGCGGATGCGGTGATGCTGGCCGCGGCCTGTCCCGCGCGCCCCGGGCAATCGGTGCTGGAGCTGGGCTGCGGGGCCGGGGTGGCCAGCCTGTGCCTGGGCTGGCGCGTGCCGGACCTGACCCTGACCGGGCTGGAGATCCAGGGACCCTATGCCGATCTGGCGCGCGCGAATGCCGATGCCAATGCCATCCCCCTGACCGTGCTGCAGGGCGACCTGGCCCGGCCCCCCGCCGTGTTGCGGGGGCTGTCCGTGGATCATGTCATCATGAACCCGCCCTATTTCCTGGCGGGCACGCCGGCCCCCGATGCCGGGCGCGCCACCGCGCGGGCCGAGGCGACGCCCTTGGGCATGTGGGTCGATGCGGCCCTGCGCCGGTTGCGGCCGGGGGGCTGGCTGACCGCGATCCAGCGCGCCGACCGGCTGGACGGGCTGCTGACGGCGCTGGCCGGGCGGGCGGGGGCGGTCGCGATCCTGCCCATCGCCGCGCGGCCGGGCGATGCGGCGGGGCGGGTGCTGGTCGCGGCCCGCAAGGGGTCGCGCGGGCCGCTGCGCCTGCTGGCGCCGCTGGTCACCCATGGCCCCGGCCAGGCCCTGTCGCCCGCCGCTGCCCGCATCCTGCGCGACGGTGCGCCGATCGACATGGGGAATGCGAAAGTTCCGTGACAGAATCGCGCGGCTGTGCTGCACTGGACCTGTTCGACAACCATGAACAAGGAGGACGCGATGTCGATTGCTTCCCATGTCGAGGAGCTTCGCAAGAAACATCAGAATCTGTCTGCCGCCGTGGAAAGGGCGCAGAGAAGTCCCGGGACCAGCGATCTGGAGATCGTTGCCATGAAGCGCGAAAAGCTGCGCCTGAAGGAGCAGATCACCAGGCTGGGCCATTGATCGGTTGAATTTTCGGAAGATTAGGAAAGGCCCGCGCAGAACGCGCGGGCCTTGTCCATTTCATCATCTGCCCGGTCAGGCGAAATACTGGCCGCCATTGGCGCTGATCGTCGATCCGGTGATGAAGCCCGCCTCCTCGGAGGCCAGGAAGACCACCGTGCGCGCGATCTCCTCGGGTTCGCCCAAGCGGCCGACGGGGATCTGGCCGATGATCGATTCGCGCACCTTTTCGGGCACCGCCATCACCATCTCGGTCGCGATATAGCCGGGGCAGATCGCGTTCACGGTGATGTTGGCGCGCGCGCCCTCCTGGGCCAGGGCCTTGGTGAAGCCCAGATCGCCCGCCTTGGCGGCGGAATAGTTCGCCTGCCCGAACTGGCCCTTCTGCCCGTTGATCGAGCTGATATTGACGATCCGGCCGTATTTGCGTTCGCGCATGCCCGGCCACAGCGGGTGGGTCATGTTGAAGATGCCGGTCAGGTTGGTGTCGATGACCTCTTTCCACTGCTGGGGCGTCATCTTGTGGAACGGCGCGTCGCGGGTGATGCCGGCATTGTTCACCAGCACGTCGATGGGACCCAGATCGGCCTCGACCTTGGCGATGCCCTCGGCGCAGGCCTCGTAATCGGCGACGGACCATTTGTAGGTCTTGATCCCGGTCTCCTCGGTGAAGGCGCGCGCGGCATCGTCATTGCCGGCGTAATTCGCCGCGACCGTATAGCCCGCCTGCTGCAGCGCCTTCGAGATCGCCGCGCCGATCCCGCGCGAACCCCCGGTGACCAAAGCGATTTTCGACATGTGTTCCCCCTCCTTTTTTAGGTCATTGAAATATTGCTAACGAATGGTGTGGGGGCGCGCAAGATCATTGCGCGCCCATTGCCTCAGCGTTCCAAGCACATGGCGACACCCATGCCGCCACCGATGCAGAGCGTGGCCAGACCCTTCCTGGCGTCGCGGCGGCGCATCTCGAACAGCAGCGTGTTCAGCACCCGCGCGCCCGAGGCGCCGATGGGGTGGCCGATGGCGATGGCGCCGCCGTTCACGTTCACGATGGACGGATCCCAGCCCATGTCCTTGTTCACGGCGCAGGCCTGGGCGGCGAAGGCCTCGTTCGCCTCGACCAGGTCCAGATCGCCCACCGACCAGCCGGCCTTCTCCAGCGCGCGGCGGCTGGCGGGGATGGGGCCGGTGCCCATGATCGCGGGGTCCAGACCGGCGGTCGCATAGCTGGCGATGCGGGCCAGCGGGGTCAGGCCGCGGCGGGTGGCCTCCTCCTCGGTCATGACCATGACGGCGGCGGCGCCGTCGTTCAGGCCCGATGCGTTGGCGGCGGTCACGCTGCCATCCTTGGCGAAGGCGGGGCGCAGTTTCTGCATCGCCTCGATCGTGGCGCCGTGGCGGATGTATTCGTCCTTGTCCACGACCGTGTCGCCCTTGCGGGTCTTGACGGTGAAGCCCACGATCTCGTCGTCGAAGCGGCCCTCCTTCTGGGCGGCCTCGGCCTTGTTCTGGGATGCCAGGGCGAATTCGTCCTGCTGGTCGCGGCCGATGCCCCATTTCTCGGCGACGTTCTCGGCTGTCTGGCCCATGTGATAGTTGTTGAACGCGTCCCACAGCCCGTCGCGGATCATCGTGTCGATGAACTTGATGTCGCCCATCTTCTGACCGGCGCGCAGGAAGGCGGCATGGGTGGACAGGGACATGCTTTCCTGACCGCCCGCCAGCACCACGCGGGCATCGCCCAGGATGACCTGCTGGGCTGCCAGCGCGACGGCGCGCAGGCCCGAACCGCAGACCTGGTTGATCCCCCAGGCCGAGGATTCCTGGGGCAGGCCGGCCAGGATATGGGCCTGACGCGCGGGGTTCTGGCCCTGGGCTGCGGTCAGGACCTGGCCCAGGATGGTCTCGTCGACCTCGGCCGCGTCGATGCCGGCGCGCTTGACGACCTCGGCCAGGACGGCGGCGCCCAGCTCATGCGCGGGGGTGTTGGCGAACGACCCCATGAAGCTGCCGACCGGCGTGCGGGCGGCGGATACGATAACGGCTTTTGTCATGGCGGGCTCCTTCCCATCGATGCCGGGCGAACCGGCCTTCGGGGGTCAGGATGCCGTTTGGCGGGCCGAGGTCAAGGCGCAAGACCATGACCCCTTGCCCGGCGCCGCCCTCAGCGCGTCGCCAGCGAGGGCGGCGTCTTCCACGGCGGCGCGATGGTGGGCGCGCCGAAGTAGTATCCCTGCAGGCAATCGATGCCGATATCGATCAGGAAGGCGGCCTCCTCGGCGGTTTCCACGGATTCGGCCACGGTGAACATGTCGAAGTGATGCGCGATGGATTGCAGCGCGCGGGTCAGCACCTGGTTGTCGGGCTTTGTGGCGATTTCCCGGATGAACTGGCCGTCGATCTTGATCATGTCGAAGCAGAAGTCGCGCAGATAGCGGAACGAGGTATAGCCCGCCCCGAAATCGTCTAGCGCCAGGCTGATGCCATAGCCCTGCACCTCGGCCATGAAGTCCTGGACCTCCTCGGGCATGCCCATGGCGCTGCTTTCGGTGATCTCCAGGATCAGGCGTTCGCCCAGCATCGGGTCGCCCGACACGCCGCGGCGCAGCGTGTTGATCCATTCGGGATAGAGGATCGAGCGCGCCGACATGTTGATGGACAAGCGCAGGCCCGGATCCTCGGCCAGGGTCTGCAGGCCCAAAGACAGCGACAGGCAGTCGATCTTGCGGCCCAGCTCCGTCGGTTCGGCCTGGGGCATGAAATCGCGCAGGGGGACCAGGCGGCCGCTGTCGTCGATGATGCGGATCAGCCCCTCGTAGAAGGCGGGGGTCTTGGTCCGCTGCGCCTGGACGATGGGTTGGAAGGCCAGCACGCCGCTGCCCTTTTCCACCGCCGCAGCGACCGATGCCAAGGTGATCCGGTCCTGGTGGCGGATCGCATCCTCAAGGGGCGAGCTGTTTTCCATGCTTCTGTCGCTCACGAGTGGCCTCATCCGAGTCGGGTCTGCTTGCAGTCTGCCCATTGTGGCTTAACCCGGCGTGAAGCGTGACCGGAATCTGCGGTTTGGGTTAACGCATTGCCGCCCCGGCTCACTCCGCCGTCAGCTGCGCGACCAAGGCCTTGGCGGCGTCCGAATCCCATTCCGCATCGCCCAGATAGCGCGCGACCTCGCGCCCCTCGCGGTCGATCAGCACGGTGACGGGCAGGCCCACCACGCCCATGTCGCGGGCGACCTGCTGGCGCGGGTCCAGCAGCACGGGCAGGGTTTCCACCCCCACCTCTTCGAAGAAGGCGTCGATG
Source organism: Paracoccus aestuarii (assembly GCF_028553885.1). NCBI lineage: Bacteria > Pseudomonadati > Pseudomonadota > Alphaproteobacteria > Rhodobacterales > Paracoccaceae > Paracoccus > Paracoccus aestuarii. Next base: position 2,677,008 of record NZ_CP067169.1, on the reverse strand, counting down.
CGGTCCACGGCGTTGCGGCCCGTGGCGATGGTCACCACCTCGAAATCGTCGCCCCCCAGTTCCGCCTGCAGGCGGTCAAGGGCGGGCATCTCCTCGCGGCAGGGGGCGCACCAGGTCGCCCAGAAGTTCAGCATCACCACCTTGCCCTGCCAATCGGCCAGGGTATGCGCGGCCCCGTCGCGGTCGGTGAATTCGGTCTGGGCCACGGGGGCGGGGCTTTCCGCCACGACCAGCTTGTCCAGCCCCCCGTCGCGGGCGGCCTGCCAGTCGGGGTCCGCGGCGAAGGCGGTGTTTGCACCGAAAACAAGGGCCGTATAAAGCAGGGCGGAACGCAGCATGTGACCTCCGAAGGACGAATTCATGACCGACCGGCCCCAGACCTCCGCCAACAGCATGTGGGGCGGGCGCTTCGCCGCCGGGCCGGACGCGATCATGGAGGCGATCAACGCCTCGATCGGGTTCGACCGGCGGCTCTATGCACAGGACATCCGGGGCAGCCGCGCCCATGCCGCCATGCTGGCGGCCACGGGCATCATCGAGGGTAGCGATGCCGAGGCCATCGGGAAAGGCCTGCTCACCGTCTTGTCAGAGATCGAGGCGGGCGATTTCGCCTTCCGCACCGATCTGGAGGACATCCACATGAACGTGGAGGCCCGCCTGAAAGAGATCATCGGCGAACCCGCGGGCCGCCTGCATACGGGCCGGTCCCGCAATGACCAGGTGGCGACCGATTTCCGGCTGTGGGTGCGCGATCAATGCGACGCGGCGATCGACGGGCTGACCGCCCTGATCCGCGCGGCTTTGTCGCAGGCCGAGGCGGGGGCCGATTGGGTCATGCCGGGCTTCACCCATCTGCAGACCGCGCAGCCGGTGACCTGGGGCCATCACATGATGGCCTATGTCGAGATGTTCGGCCGCGATCTGTCGCGCTTCCAGGACGCCCGCCGTCGCATGAACGAATCGCCCCTGGGGGCCGCGGCGCTGGCCGGGACTGGCTATCCCATCGACCGCGACATGACCGCCGCCGCGCTGGATTTCGACCGGCCCATGGCCAACAGCTTGGATGCGGTCAGCGACCGGGATTTCGCGCTGGAGTTCCTCGCGGCCAGCAGCATCTGCGCCGTCCACCTGTCGCGCCTGGCCGAGGAGCTGGTGATCTGGTCCTCGGCCCAGTTCCGCTTTGTGTCGATGTCGGACAAGTGGTCGACCGGGTCGTCCATCATGCCGCAAAAGCGCAACCCCGACGCGGCCGAGCTGATCCGCGCCAAGATCGGCCGCATCCTGGGGGCGACGGTCGCGCTCTTCACGGTGATGAAGGGCCTGCCCCTAGCCTATTCCAAGGACATGCAGGAGGACAAGGAACAGGTCTTCGACGCCGCCGACACGCTGATGCTGGCCTTGGCCGCGATGACCGGCATGCTGTCGGACCTGACCGCGAATCGCGACCGGCTGGAGGCCGCGGCCTCCAGCGGATTTTCGACCGCGACGGACCTGGCCGACTGGCTGGTGCGCGAACTGGGCCTGCCCTTCCGCGACGCCCATCACGTCACGGGCAGCCTGGTCGCGCTGGCCGAGGGGCGCGGCATCGACCTGCCCGACCTGACGCTGGATGACATGACCGGCGTGCATGCGGGCATCACGCAGGACGTCTTCTCGGTTCTGGGCGTGCATAATTCTGTGGCGTCGCGCCAGAGCTATGGCGGGACCGCGCCCGCCCAGGTGCGCGCGCAGATCGCCCGCTGGAAGGAGATCCTGGCATGAGGAACATCGTCATCATCGTGGCCATCGTCGTCGTCGCAGCCTTGGTCCTGTCGGGCTGCGGCGTGGACGGCCCCCCCGAACGCCCCGAGCCGCGCCTGCAGCAGCAGATCGGCATCAGCATCGGCGGCGATGCCCGCATCGGCGTGGCGGCGAATCTCTGACATGGATCACTTCACCTACAGAAACGGCGAACTGCATGCCGAGGACGTCCCCCTGACCTGCATCGCCAGCCAGGTGGGCACGCCGGTCTATGTCTATTCCGCGGCCACGCTGACGCGGCATTTCGGCCTGTTCCGCCAGGCGCTGGACTGGACGGATCACCTTGTCTGCTTTGCCGTCAAGTCGAACAGCAACCTGGCGGTGCTGAAGCTGCTGGGCGATCTGGGCGCGGGGATGGATGTCGTCTCGGGCGGGGAATATGCACGGGCCCGCGCGGCGGGCGTGCCGGGGGACCGGATCGTGTTTTCCGGCGTCGGCAAGACCATCCCCGAGATGCGCATGGCGATCGAGGGCGGCATCCGCCAGATGAACCTGGAAAGCGAACCCGAGATGCACGCCCTGTCGGCCCTGGCCCACAGCATGGGCGCGACGGTTCCCGTGGCCATCCGCGTCAATCCCGACGTGGACGCCAAGACGCATGAGAAGATCGCCACCGGCAAGTCCGAGAACAAGTTCGGCATCCCGATCAGCCGCGCGATGGAGGTCTATGCCGAGGCCGCCGCCCTGCCGGGACTGCGCGTCGTGGGGGTCGATGTGCATATCGGCAGCCAGCTGACCGATCTGGCGCCCTTCCGCGCGGCCTATCTGAAGGTGGCCGAGCTGACCCGCGCCCTGCGTGCCGCGGGCCATGACATCAGCCGGCTGGATCTGGGCGGCGGCCTGGGCATCCCCTATCGTCGCGACAATTCCGCGCCGCCCTTGCCCATCGAATACGGCCAGGTCATCCGCGAGACGGTGGGCGATCTGGGCTGCCAGATCGAGATCGAGCCTGGCCGCAACATTGTCGGCAATGCGGGCATCCTGCTGTCGCGCGTGATTTATGTGAAGAAGGGCGAGGATCGGGATTTCCTGATCGTGGATGCGGCGATGAACGACCTGCTGCGCCCGGCCATGTACGGGGCGCATCACGACATCGTCCCGCTGATCCAGCCGCCCTTGGGTGCCGAACAGCAGGGCTATGACGTGGTGGGGCCGGTCTGCGAATCGGGCGACACCTTCCAGAAGGGCGCATCCCTGCCCGCGATGGCGCCGGGCGGGCTGGTGGCGTTCCGCTCGGCCGGGGCCTATGGCGCGGTCATGGCGTCGGAATACAATTCGCGGCCCTTGGTCCCCGAGGTGCTGGTGCAGGGCGATCACTTCGCCGTCATCCGCGCCCGTCCCACATATGACGAGATGCTGGGGCGCGATAGCATCCCCGCATGGTTGTGACAGCGGACCACGAACCCGAGGACGGACAGGGCGCCGAGGCGCTGCCGTGCGGCGTCGCCCGCGCGCTGCGCCTGACGCGGTGGGGGATGGTCTGGGAACGCGCGGCGCGGGCCTTCTGGCCCTTGGCCGCGCTGCTGGCCTTGGGCTTTTCGGCGCTGTGGCTGGGGCTGGTCGCGCCCTTGGGCGCGGCGCTGCCGTGGCTGGCGGGGGGCTGGCTGGCGGCGGTGATCGTCGCGGCGGGCCTGGGTGGCTGGCGCTATCGCCGGGTGCGCCTGCCCGAGGCGCTGGCCCGGCTGGACGCGACCCTGCCGGGTCGGCCGCTCAGCGCGCTGTCGGACCGCCCGGCCTTGGGCGACGATGCCCTGTGGCGCGCCCATCTGGACCAGATGCAGGCCATCGCCCGCACGGCCCGGCCGGTGCGCCCGGATGCCGACCTGCCGCGGCGCGACCCCTTCGCGCTGCGCCTGGCGGGGATGGTCGCGCTGGTCATGGCGCTGATCTTCGGCGGCGCGGGCCAGATGGGGCAGGGGCTGCGCGCCATCGCCGCCACCATGACCCCGCCCCCGGGCGCCACCGCCACGGCCACCGGCCCCGCATGGGAGGGCTGGGCCGAACCCCCCGCCTATACCCGCCGCCCGACGCTCTATCTGAACGCCATGGCCGAAGGGGCGGTGCTGGAACTGCCCAAGGGCAGCGCGGTCAGCTTCCGCCTCTATGGCGGGGGGGCGGAGCTCAGCCAGGATATCGGCCCCGACGAGGGCACCGACCCCACCGCCCCGGCCTTTCGCGCCGAACGCTCGGGCGCGATCGAGGTCGCGGGCCGCCGCTTCGACGTGACCGTTCTGCCCGATGCCGCGCCCCGGATCCGGGCGGGGGCCGCGCCCACGCGCCGGGCGGATGGGCGGATGATCCAGGATTTCACCGCCAGCGACGATCACGGCGTCGTCTCGGCCCAGGCCCTGATCGAGCTGGACCTGCCCGCCATCGACCGCCGCTTCGGCCTGGCCGCCGATCCCGATCCGCGCGATCCGGTCCGGCTGGACCTGCCCCTGCCGCGCGGCGACCGGCGCGAGGTTCAGGGCCAGCTGGCCGAGGACCTGTCCCGCCACCCTTGGGCCAATCTGCCGGTGCGCATCACCCTGCGCGCCCAGGACGGCATCCAGCAGGTGGGCCAGGCCGATCCCATGGCGCTGGCCCTGCCGGGGCGGCGCTTCTTCAACCCCCTGGCCGCCACGCTGATCGAGATGCGGCGCGACCTCTTGTGGGCGCGGGGCAATGCCCCCCGCTCGGCCGAGATCCTGCGCGCCGTCACCTGGCGCCCCGATGGGTTCGTGGCCGACGATCTCTATGCCCAGCTGCGCGGCGCGGTGGGGATGCTGGAGGCCGGTCCCTTGGACCCCGATGACCGCGACGCCTTGGCCGAGGCCCTGTGGCAGGCCGCGATCCAGCTGGAGGATGGCGGCCTGGCCGACGCACTGCAGGCCATGCGCGAGGCGCAGCAGAAGCTGTCCGAGGCGATCCGCAACGGCGCCAGCCCCGACGAGATCCAGCGCCTGATGGACGCGCTGCGCGAGGCGACCGACGCCTATACCCGCATGCTGGCCGAACGCGGCGACGGCCAGGATCAGGCCGACAGCCCCGATCGCGGCCAGCAGGGCCAGCAGATCACCGGCGACCAGATCCAGCAGATGATGGACGAGATCCAGCGCCTGATGAACGAGGGCCGCATGGCCGAGGCCCAGGCCCTGCTGGACCAGTTCAACCGCATGATGGAAAACCTGCAGGTCCAGCAGCAACAGGGCCAGGGCGAGGGCCAGGGCCAGCAGGGCAGCCAGCCGATGAACCGCCTGGCCGACACGCTGCGCGAGCAGCAGCGCCTGTCGGACGAGGCCTTCCGCGAACGCCAGCGTCAGCAGGGCCGTCAGGGCGAGGGCCAGGATGGCGGCGAGGGGCAGGACGGCGACAGCCTGGCCGACCGCCAGGGCGCGCTGCGCGACGATCTGGCCCAGCAGCAGGGGCTGATGCCCGGCCAAGGCTCCGAGCAGGGCGACGAGGCCCGCCGCCAGCTGGACGAGGCCGGCCGCGCGATGGAGGATGCCGAACAGGCGCTGCGCGACGGCGACACGGCCGGGGCCATGCAGCGCCAGGCCGATGCGATCCGGTCGATGCGCGAGGGCATGCGCGCCCTGGGCGACATGGCCGCGCGCGAGGGTCAGCAGGGCCAGCAGGGCGAGGACGGCCAGCAGCCCGGCGGCCAGCCCGGCCAGACGGCCGAGGGCGGCCAGGCGCAATCCCCCTATGAGGGGCAGCCGATGCTGGATCCGTTGGGGCGCGAAAGCTCGGGCGGCGGCAATGTCATCACGAACGGCGATCCGCTGGCCGAGGGGCTGGACCCCGCGCGGCGCGCCCGCGACCTGCTGGACGAGATCCGCCGCCGCAGCGGCCAGCCCGACCGGCCCCAGGACGAACGCGACTATCTGGGCCGGTTGCTGGACCGGTTCTAGGGGGCCATGCCCACCCACTCGGCCAGCCAGAACCGCGCCGCGTCCAGCGCGGATCGCAGCGCCGCCGCCTGTTCGGCCAAGGGCCCGCCCTGCGCCGCGATCCGCGGCGCCGCCAGATAGACAGCCACCACCGCAAAGGCCAGCACCAGGGCCAGCGCCATGCCGATGGCGCGGCCCCGCCGGGGCGCGGGGCGCGGCTCGGTCAGCAGGATCGGCGCGCTGGCCGCACGCGGGCGCGGCACCGCCGTCAGCCCCGCCGCCGGGCGGGTCAGCACCGGACGGCGCGCGGCCGGGGCCGCGGGCTGCGGTTCGGGTTCCGGTGCGGGTTCCCGTTCGGGTTCGGGCGGGGGCGGGGTCAGGACCGGGGTCTGGGCCACGGGTGTCATCGCGCGGCTGCTGCCTGCGGGCAGGATGACGGTCGTGGCGGGCCAGTCGATCTCCTCGGATGCGGGATCGGCGGTGGCATCTGCAGCGGGCGTTTCGGCGGCGCGCAGGCGGCGTTCATGTTCGACCTCGTCCTGCAGGATGTCCAGCAGGTCGGGGGCCAGACGGCTGGATGCCGGGGGCAGGGCGGTGACCGCGGGCCGGTCGTCGCCGTCATCGCCCGACGCGCGCTGGAAGGCCGCCAGGTCCAGCCGGTCGGCGCCCGGCGGGCGGGCCTGCCAGACATGGCCGCAATCGCTGCATTCGACCTCGCGCCCGGCGGGGGGGATGGCATCCGCCGGCAGGGCGTAGCGCGCCGCGCAACCGGGACAGATCAATTCGATTTCAGCCATGCCACCCTCGTATTCGTCGTGCGGCTGTTCTATCAAGCGCAGGTCCGGCTTCCAAGTGCGCCGGGCGTCAGGTCCGCGCCAGACGGGCCGCAGCGGAAGAGAGGTGGCGCTTGATCGAGATGCGGGACGTAGGCTTCGGCTATCACGGCCAGGCCGAGCTTCTGTCGGGGATGACCCTGACGCTGCAGCAGGGGATGTTCCATTTCCTGACCGGGCCTTCGGGATCGGGCAAGACGACGCTGCTCAGGCTGTGCTTTGCCGATCTGCTGCCGACATCGGGGCAGATGACGGCCTTCGGGCATGACATGCGCGGCCTGTCGCGCGACGACATCGCGGATCTGCGCCGCCGGGTCGGCGTCGTCCATCAGGATCCGCAATTCCTGGACCACCTGCCCCTGGCCGAGAACGTGGCCCTGCCGCTGACCGTCGCCTCCGAGCCGGTGGACATGGAGGCGCTGCGCGATCTGCTGGGCTGGGTCCAACTGACCCAGCATGCCCGGACCCTGCCGCCGTCGCTGTCGGGCGGGGAACGCCAGCGCGCGGCCTTGGCGCGGGCGGTGATCCTGTCGCCGGACCTGGTGCTGGCGGATGAACCGACGGGCAATCTGGACTGGGACATGTCGATGCGGCTGATGCAGCTGCTGATCGAGCTGAACAAGTCGGGCAAGACCGTCCTGGTGGCGACCCATGACCTGAACCTGATCCGCGCGGCCAAGGCGCAGGTCACGGCGCGGGTCCTGCGCATCAGCGGCGGCAGCCTGCAACTGGCGGGGGCGGATCTGTGATGCGCGACAAGCTGACGGGGATCAGGCTGGGCAGCCTGTGGCAGGGGCTTCTGGGCGAAAAGGGCGGGACCGGCGGGCGGATCGTGCCGCCCACGGGATTCACCGCGCAGCTGACGCTGTTCTCGGCCGGGGCGATGGCCTTTCTGGCGGTCTTCGCGCTGGCCCTGGCGCTGGCCACGGGGCGGCTGGCCGATCGCTGGTCGGCAGAGCTGGCGGGCAGCGTGACGGTCCGCGTCAGCGCCCCGGTCGCCGAACAGGAACAGCGCGTGCAGGCGGCGATGACGGTCCTGCAATCCACCCCCGGCACCGGCCAGCCGCGCCTGCTGCCCCAGGACGAGCTGGCCCTGCTGCTGGAGCCGTGGTTCGGCCCCGACATGCCGGTCGACGCGCTGCCCGTGCCCGCGCTGATCGACCTGCCGGTCGAGGGCGGATTCGACGCCGAGGGCCTGCGCCTGCGGCTGGAGGCCGAGGTGCCGGGCGCGGTGCTGGACGATCATACCGAATGGCGCCGGCCGCTGGTCTCGGCGGCGAACCGGCTGCGGGTGCTGGGCGTGGTGTCGCTGATCCTGATCGGGGCGGCATCGGCGGCGATGATCACGCTGGCGGCCAAGGCGGCGCTGGCGGCCAATGGCCAGGTGATCCGCGTCATGCGGCTGATCGGCGCGCGCGACCTGACCATCGCCACGGCCTTCGTCCAGCGCTTCACCCGCCGCGCGGCGGTGGGGTCGGCCATCGGCACGGCGGCGGGGATGATCGCCCTGGCCATCCTGCCCGATGCCAGCGCGGCGGGCGGTTTCCTGACGGGCCTGGGCTTTCGGGGCTGGGACTGGCTGATGCCGCTGGCCATCCCGGTCATCGCCGCCGCGGTCGGTTTCCTGGCCACGCGATGGGCCGCGCTGAAGATGCTGGGGGCCGTGCGATGAACCGCCCCGGCCCGATGACCCCGGTCCAGCATCTGCGCAACCTGCTGTTCTACATCCACCTGATCTTCGCCACGCTGATCATCGGCATCCTGGGCATCCCGTCCCTGCGCCGGGGCCGCGATGGCGCCAATGCGGTGGCCACCCGCTGGATCGGGCATTTCATCTGGGCGGCCCGCGTCTATCTGAACCTGACCTGCGAGATCCGCGGCACGCCCCCCACCCAGAACTGCATCGTCGCGGCCAAGCACCAGTCCTTCTGGGACATCATGGTGATCGCCCATGCCGTGCCCCGCCGCGCCTTCATCATGAAGCGCGAGGTGATGCGCGTGCCCGTCATGGGCTGGTATGCGTGGAAGACCGGCTGCATCCCCATCGACCGCACCCGCGGGCGCGACGCGATGGCCGCGATCAACGCCACCATCAACCAGCGCATGTCGGCCGAGGGCGTGGGCCAGCTGATCATCTATCCGGAGGGGACGCGGACCCTGCCGGGCCAGCGCCGCCCTTACAAGCATGGCGTGGCCACGATCCGCGCGGGCACCGGCCTGCCGGTGGTGCCGGTCGCGGTGAATTGCGGCATGTTCTGGCCGCGCGGCGGATGGGGCATCCGCCCGGGCCGATCGGTCGTGGAATTCCTGCCCGTCATCGGCCCCGATGTCCCCGCCGAGGGCCTGATGCCCCGGCTGGAGGCCGAGATCGAGACGACCTCGGACCGGCTGATGGCCGAGGCGGGGCTGCGCCTGCTGGAACCGGGCGGGGCCGATGACAGCCCCGCCCGGCCGGGCGGTCACCTCAGCTCGTAATAGCGCGGCACATGCGGCGCATGGGGCGGCAGCCCCAGATCGCGCCGCAGATGCGGGCTCAGATGCCTGAGGTCCGGCGGCCGGGGCCGCCTGCGCCGAGGCAGCAGCGCCGCGCGGATCGCGGCCCAGAGGACCGCCGTCGCACCATGGCGCGCGATCAGGCGGTGGATGGCGGGGCGCAGGCTGTGGCGCTGCGGATGCAGGTCTGCAATCATCGGTTCTCTCCGATCAAGGGGTCAGGGTGGGTGGTGACCATGACGGCATGCGGACGGGCGCGCTGAATCGGCGCCGGACCGGATCTGTCGTCATGGGGGTGCCCGTCAGGGCCGCCGGATCAGCGTCGCTGTCGCGAGGCCTGGCCGGAGGATGCCGGTGCGGTGAAAGCGAGGGTCGTGTTCATGCGCCCTCCCTTGTCGTCGCGTGGCTGCGGGCTTGGGCAGGCTGCGGCAGAACTGCATGTCGCGCAATCCTGCAATGCGAAAAGCCGCCCCGAAAGGGACGGCTGTTGCAGGGCGGTCACAGTTGCGTGACCCGTCAGGCGGTCAGGCCGCGCGATCCCATGGCCAAGAACTTGGCGCGGCGGTCCTGGATCAGGTCCTTGGGCGACAGGCCATGCAGGTCGTCCAGCATGGCCGCGATCTCGTGTCCGACGGCGGCGATGGCGTCGCCCGGATGGCGCTGCGCGCCGCCCATGGGCTCGGCGATGATCCGGTCGATCACGTCCAGCGATTGCAGGTCCTGGGCGGTCAGGCGCAGGGCCTCGGCCGCGTCGCGGGTGCGTTCGGCATCCTTCCACAGGATGGATGCGCAGCCCTCGGGCGAGATCACCGAATAGATCGAATGTTCCAGCATCGCGATGCGGTTGGCGGTGGCGAAGGCCACGGCCCCGCCGGACCCGCCCTCGCCGATGATGACGCTGACCAGCGGCACGCCGATCTCCAGGCATTTCATGGTGCAGCGGGCGATGGCCTCGGATTGCCCGCGTTCCTCGGCGCCCTTGCCGGGATAGGCGCCGGGCGTGTCGACCAGCGTGATGACCGGCAGGCCGAAGCGATGGGCCATGTCCATCAGCCGCACGGCCTTGCGATAGCCCTCGGGGCGGGCCATGCCGAAATTGTGGTGGATGCGGGACTTGGTGTCGTTGCCCTTCTCATGGCCGATGACCACGCAGGGGGCGTCGTTGAACCGCGCCAGCCCGCCCATCACCGCATGGTCGTCGCCAAACGCGCGGTCGCCGGCCAGGGGCGTGAATTCGGTGAACAGCGCCTGGACATAGTCGCGGCAATGCGGGCGATCGGGATGGCGGGCCACCTGCGTCTTGCGCCAGGGATCCAGCGAGCCGTAGAGATCGCGCAGCAGATCGGCCGATTTGCGGTCCAGCGCCGCGGCCTCCTTTTCGACATCGACGGCGCCTTCGCCCTTGCGGGCCATGGCGCGCAGCTCCTCGGCCTTGCCTTCGATATCGGCCAGGGGTTTTTCGAAATCCAGGTAGACCATGCGACATGCCTTCGGGGTTCGGTTCGGGGCTATATAGGCCGGTCGGGCAGGGGTTGCAACGCGACCGCTATTGCAGGTCGGCGAAGGCATGGGTCAGGCGGCGCGCGGCCTCCTGCACGCGGGCGCGGGGCGTGGCCAGGTTGAAGCGCAGATAGCCCGATCCGCCCGCCCCGAAGCTGTCGCCGTGATTGGCGGCGATCCGCGCGTCGCCCTGGACGCGGGCGATGACCTCGGGCTGGGCCATGCCGGTCCCCGAGAAATCGACCCAGGACAGATAGGTCGCCTGCAGCGGCATCGACCGCAGCCCCGGGATCGCGTTCACCGCCGCGTCGAAGACCCGCCGGTTGCCGTCCAGATAGGCCACCAGCGCATCGACCCAATCCGCCCCCTCGGGCGAATAGGCGGCGGCGACCATGTCCATGCCCAGCATCGCGGGCGATATGCCCGCCGCCATCAGCGCGTCGCGGAACCGCGCCCGCAGGCCGGGATCGGCGATGATCGCCTGACCGATATGGGCCCCCGCGATGTTGAAGGTCTTGGTCGCCGCGTTCAGCGTCACCAGCCGGTCGGCGATGTCCGGCGCGGCCAAGGCCGTCACCACATGGCGCGGCGCGTCAGGCATGACCAGATCGGCGTGGATCTCGTCCGAGACCAGGATCAGGTCGTGGGCCTTGCAGAAATCGGCGACGGCGCGCAGCTCCTCGGCGGACCAGACGCGGCCGCCGGGATTGTGCGGCGAACACAGGATCAGCATCCGCTCGGACCCGTCCAGCCGCGTCTCCCAGTCCTGCCAGTCCATGTGATACTGCCCGTCCCGAAGCGCCAAGGGCAGCTCGACCAGGCGGCGCCCGCCGGCGCGCACGATCCGGCCGAAGGCGTGATAGACCGGGCTCATGACCACGACCCCGTCGCCGGGCGCGGTGAAGGCGTTCAGCGCCATCGCCACCCCGTTGACCAGCCCCGCGCAGGTCAGGATCCAGTCGGGCTGGATGGTCCAGCCGTGGCGCGCCTGCATCCACCAGCCGATCGCGTCCAGATAGGGCCGGTTCGCGCCGGGATAGCCATAGACGCCATGCGCCGCCGCGCGATCGACCGCGGCCTGGACGCAGGCGGGGGGCGCGAAGTCCATGTCGGCCACCCACATCGCCAACCCGTCATCCGCAGACACGCCATAGGCCGCCTGCATGTCGTCCCATTTGCTGCAATGGGTGCCGCGGCGGTCGATGATGCGGTCGAAATCGGGGGCGGGCATGGCGGGGTCCTTCCGGTTGGGTTCCCCTTGCATACGCCTGTTGTTGCTTATGGTGAAGGCTTGGCCTAAATCCAAGGGCATGAGCCTCAGACCGATCCTGATCCATCCCGATCCGCGCCTGAAGAAGGTGGCCGAACCCGTCGCCCGCATCACGCCGGAGATCGAGACGCTGGCCGCCGACATGCTGGCCACCATGTATGACGCGCCCGGCATCGGCCTGGCCGCGCCGCAGATCGGCGTGGGCCTGCGCGTCTTCGTGATGGACGCCACCCGCGAGCCCGAGGCCGAGCCCGCGCCCCTGGTCATGGTGAACCCCCGCGTGACCTGGGAATCCGAGGCGCTGAACAGCTACGAGGAGGGCTGCCTGTCCATCCCCGAGCAGTATGGCGAGGTGACCCGCCCCGCCCAGATCCGCATGGAGTGGCTGGGGCTGGACGGCCGCATCCATGAACGCGAATTCGACGAGCTGTGGGCCACCTGCGCCCAGCATGAACTGGACCATCTGGACGGGGTGCTGTTCATCGACCACCTCTCGGCGATCAAGCGGCAGATGATCACCCGCAAGATGGTCAAGCTGAAGCGGGAACAGGCCCGTGCCTGACAGGGCAGGCTGGGTCCGCCCCGATCTGACGGGCGATCTGGCACGGGGCCGGGTGCAGCGGGTGCTGCTCTGGCCCGACCCGGTCCTGCTGACGCGCTGCGACCCGGCCGGATACCTGACCGGACCGGAGCTGCGCCAGCTGGCCGCCGACCTGCTGGTCACCATGTACGAGGCCGGGGGCAGGGGCCTGGCCGCGCCCCAGATCGGCGTGCTGCGCCGGGTCTTCGTGATGGATGCGGGCTGGAAGGACGGCCGCCCCGCGCCGCTGATCGCCGCCGATCCGGAAATCACCGCCCCGTCCGACGCCCGCGACACCGCCTCCGAGACCTGCCTGTCGATCCCCGGTCGCCCCGTGGACATGGACCGCCCCGAGGCCGTCACGCTGAACCATTACGACCTGGACGGCATCTTCCGCAGCCTGCGCCTGACCGGCCCTGCCGCCCGCATCGCCCAGCACGAGGCCGACCATCTGGACGGTCGCCTGATCCTGAAGGACCCCGCATGACCGTCCGCGCCTGCCTGCCTTGGGGCGATCCGCGCCTGCACCGCCCCGCCGATCCGGTCGAGGCGGTCACGGACACCGTCCGCATGATCTGGGACGACATGATCGACACGATGGAGGCGATGCCGGGCGTGGGCCTGGCCGCCCCCCAGATCGGCATATCGCTGGCCTTGGCCGTCGTCGACGCATCGGACAGGCGGGGCCAGGCGATCCGCATGGCCAATCCCGTCGTGCTGCACAAAAGCATCCAGATGCGCGCCCATGACGAGGCCAGCCCGAACCTGCCCGGCGTCTCGGCCCGGATCGAGCGGCCCCGCGCGGTCACGGTGCGATACCTCAACGACCAGGGCGAAAGCGAGGATCGCGATTTCGTGGGCCTCTGGGCCACCAGCGTCCAGCATCAGATCGACCATCTGGCGGGGCGTCTCTTCGTCGATCGCCTGTCGCCGCTGCGGCGCCGGATGCTGGTCGCCAAATCGGCCAAGCTGGCGCGCCGCTGATCCCCGAACCCGAACCGGAAAGGCCGCCATGCGCATCGTCTTCATGGGCACGCCCGATTTCTCCGTCCCCGCGCTGCGGGCCATCGCCGCCCGGCATCAGGTCCTGGCCGTCTATTGCCAGCCGCCCCGCGCGGCAGGTCGGGGGCAGAAGCCCCGGTCCTCGCCCGTCCAGCGCGCGGCCGAGGATCTGGGCATCCCCGTGCGCAGCCCCGTCTCGCTGCGCGACGCGCAGGCGCAGGCGGATTTCGCCGATCTGGGCGCCGATGCCGCGGTGGTCGTGGCCTATGGGCTGATCCTGCCGCAGGCGGTGCTGGACGCGCCGCGATTGGGCTGCGTGAACATCCACGCCTCGCTGCTGCCGCGCTGGCGGGGCGCGGCGCCGATCCACCGCGCGATCCTGGCCGGGGATACCCAGACCGGCATCGCCATCATGCAGATGGAGGCCGGGCTGGATACCGGCCCGGTCCTTGCCGAACGGCGCCTGCCCATCACCGATCGCGACACGACGGCCAGCTTGCATGACAGCCTGGCACAGATGGGCGCCGAGCTGATCCTCGACGTGCTGGAGGTGCTGCCCGGCGACCCCGTGCCCCAGCCCGAGGCCGGGGTGACCTATGCCGCCAAGATCGACAAGGCCGAGGCACGGATCGACTGGACCCGTCCCGCGGCCCAGATCGACCGCCAGATCCGCGGCCTGTCGCCCTTTCCGGGCGCGTGGTGCGACATCGCGGGCGAACGGGTCAAGCTGCTGGACAGCCGGCTGGCCCAGGGGTCGGGCGCGCCCGGCACCGTCCTGCCCGATTTCACCATCGCCTGCGGTGACGGCGCGGTGCGCATCCTCCTCGCGCAGCGCGCGGGCCGCCGCCCCATGACGCCGCAGGACCTGCTGCGGGGCTGGGCGCTGCCGGCGCAGCTGGGCTAGGGGCGGGAACCGCCCCTTCGCGCCCGGCCGCGGTGGGGGCCGCAGGCCCCTGCCCGGCGGGCGCGAAAGCCCCCGCAGGACCGATCGGGCATGAAAAAACCGGCCCCGCGGTGACGGGGGCCGGTTCGATTCGCGGCGCGGAGAGGGTCAGAGCGTGCGCTCGACCTCCTCGCGCTCGAAGATCTCGATGACGTCGCCGGGGCGGATGTCGTCGTAATTCTCGAAGGCCATGCCGCATTCCTGGCCGGACTGCACTTCCTTGACCTCGTCCTTGAAGCGCTTCAGCGTCTTCAGCGTGCCCTCGTGGATCACCACGTCGTCGCGCAGCAGACGCACGCCCGCCGAACGGCGCGCCACGCCTTCGGTGACCAGACAGCCCGCGACCTTGCCGACGCCGGTGACCTTGAAGACCTCCTTGATCGACGCATAGCCGATGAAGTTCTCGCGCACTTCGGCAGACAGCAGCCCCGAGGCCGCCGCCTTGATGTCGTCCACCAGGTCATAGATGATCGAGTAATAGCGGATCTCGACCCCTTTCTGGTTGGCAGCATTGCGGGCCGGCGCGTTGGCACGGACGTTGAAGCCGATCACCGGCGCTCCCGACGCCTCGGCCAGGCCGATATCGGATTCGGTGATAGCGCCGACGCCGTAATGCAGGACCCGCACGCGGACCTCGTCATTGCCGACCTTTTCCAGGGCCTGGACGATCGCCTCGGCCGAACCCTGCACGTCGGCCTTCACGACCACGGGCAGTTCGGCCACGTTCACATCTGCCTTGGCCTTGGCCATCAGCTGTTCCAGCGTGGTGGCGGCACCGGCGGCGGCGCGCTTGTCCTTGGCCTGGGCGATGCGGAACTCGGCGATCTCGCGGGCCTGGGCCTCGGTCTCGACCACGTTCAGCACGTCACCGGCCTCGGGCGTGCCGTTCAGGCCCAGCACCTCGACGGGGACCGAGGGACCGGCCTCCTCGACGCGCTCGCCCTTGTCGTTGATCAGCGCGCGGACCTTGCCCCATTGCTCGCCCACGACGAAGATGTCGCCGCGACGCAGGGTGCCGTGCTGGACCAGCACGGTGGCCACGGGGCCGCGGCCCACATCCAGCTGTGCCTCGATCACCGCGCCTTGGGCCGCCCGGTTCGGGTTGGCCTTCAGCTCCAGGATCTCGGCCTGCAGGGCGATGGCCTCCAGCAGGGCGTCCAGACCGAGGCCCGTCTTGGCCGAGACCTCGACATCCTGAACCTCGCCCGACATGGCCTCGACGACCACCTCGTGCTGCAGCAAGTCGGTGCGGACCTTCTGGGGGTCGGCTGCGGGCTTGTCGATCTTGTTGATCGCCACGATCATGGGCACGTTCGCGGCCTTGGCGTGGTTGATCGCCTCGACCGTCTGCGGCATCACGGCGTCATCGGCCGCGACCACCAGGACCACGATATCCGTCACCTGCGCGCCACGGGCCCGCATCGAGGTGAAGGCCGCGTGGCCCGGCGTGTCCAGGAAGGACAGGACCGCACCCGATTCCGTCGTCACCTGATAGGCGCCGATATGCTGGGTGATGCCGCCGGCCTCGCCCGAGACGACATTGGCGTTGCGGATCGCATCCAAGAGCGAGGTCTTGCCGTGGTCCACATGGCCCATGATCGTGATGATCGGCGGGCGCGAACGCAGGTCCTCGTCCTTGTCGACGACGGTGTCGATGACCTGTTCCACATCGGCATCGCTGACGCGGACGGCGCGATGGCCGAATTCCTCGATCACCAGCTCGGCCGTGTCGGCGTCGATGGGCTGGTTCATGGAGACCATCATGCCCATCTTCATCAGCGACTTGACCACGTCGGCGGCGCGTTCCTTCATCCGGTTCGCCAGTTCCTGCACGACGATCGTCTCGGGCAGCTGGACGTCGCGGACCTGCTTTTCGGCGCGGACCGACTGGCCCATCGCCTTCTGGCGGGTGCGTTCCTGCTTGCGCTTCATCGCGGCCATGCTGCGCTGGCGGCCGCCTTCGCCGTTCAGCGCCTGGTTCAGCGACAGCTTGCCGCCGCGGCGGTTGTCGTCCGTCTTGCCCTTGCCGGCCTTGTCGCGGTCGGGACGGTCGGCCACGCGATCGGGCTTGCGGGCCACGCCGGTGGACACGCCCTTGGTCTCGGCGCGCGCGGCGGCGGCCTCGATCGCGGCCTGGTCGGGGGCGGCGGGCTTGGCGGCGGCGGCGGGCTTGGGACGTTCCTGGCGCGGCTCGGCCTTGCGGCGGGCCTCGTCGGCGGCGTCCTGGGCGGCCTGCGCCTCGGCCAGCGCCTTGGCCTTCAGGGCCTCCTCGCGCTCGCGCTCCTCGCGGGCCTTGGCCTCGATCTCGGCGCGGCGGCGCTCGCGCTCCTCCTCGCGGGCCTTCTCCTCGGCCGCGCGGCGGGCATTGTCCTCGGCCTCGCGCGCCTTGGCGGCGGCGAGGGCCTTCAGACGGCGCTCCATCTCGGCATCCGAGATGCCGGCGGGCCGCTTGGAGCTGTCGCCGGCCATGCGGGCGGTCAGCGGGTTCTTTTCTTTCTGGGCATCGGTCATCGGCGTGGCGGCCTTGGGCACCACGACGCGCTTGCGCTTGGTCTCGACGACGACGCTTTTGGTGCGTCCGTGGCTGAAGCTCTGCTTGACCTGTCCCGAACGGCCAGCGCCGCCGAGACCCAGGGGGGGTTTTCCGTCTTTATCGCTCATCTGCGTCTTCATTCCTTCCCGACGGCCGTATTGCCGTCGTCATGCCCGCGCAGACCCGTCAGTCTGGCAGCTTCCAAGATTACCTTGTCCGTCAGGCCACCCTTCGCAAGCGCGCCGTGTATGACATGATCTCGCCCAAAGGACAAACCCAATTCCGATGCCGTCAGGCAGCCGAACCAGCGCCCGCCGGTGGGCGTCCACAGCTTGCCCTTGCCGCGTTCCGACCCGTCGCTGGCCTGCAGCAGGACCTTGGCCCGGCCTTCGGCCAGCCAGCCCTTGACCTTTTCGAACCCGGCCACCGCGCGGCCCGATTTCCGGGTCAGCGAGACCAGGTCGATCAGCCGCCGCGCGATGCCCTGTTCGACCAGCCCGGGCAGGTCGGGATCGACCTGCACCTGCTGGCGCGCGGCGCGCGAGAACAGGTTCTTCGCCACCGCCTTCTGAAGGGCGGCCGGATCGGCCGCCACCCAGATGCCCCGGCCGGGCAGCTTTTCCGCCAGGTCGGGCGCGACCTGGCCGTCGGGCCCGATCACGAAGCGGATCAGGCCCCGCTTGGGCTGCACCTCGCCCGTGGCGATGCACCGGCGTTCCGGGTCGTCCCGGTCCTTGTCACGTCCACCACGGCTCAAGCGCGCACTCCGATCCGGGGCCGGGTCAGTCCCCGGCCTCCTCGTTGTCATCCAGCTCCGGCTCGTCCTCGGCGCCGTCCATCTCGGTCGGATCGACCCAGCCCAGAAGGACGCGGGCGGTCATGACCATGGTCTGCGCGTCCTCCAGCGTGACGCCGTGGGGTTCCAGCAGGCCGTCATCCTTGACGCGCTGGCCGTTCGCGGTGGTCCAGCCGCCGGCCAGTTCCCAATCCGCGCAGGTGGCGAAATCTTCCAGCGTCTTGATGCCGTCCTTGGCCAGGGCCTCCACCATCTGGGGGGTCAGGCCCTCGAATTCAATGAGGCTGTCCTCGGCGCCCAACTCGCGCGCGGCGTCCAGGGCGGCCTTGTTCTTGGCCTCCAGCACGTCGCGGGCGCGGGCCTGCAATTCGGCCGCGGTGTCCTCGTCCACGCCGTCGATCGACAGCAGCTCGTCCTGGTCGACATAGGCGACCTCTTCGAGATTGGTGAAGCCCTCGGCCACCAGCAGCTGGGCGAAGAACTCGTCCAGGTCCAGCGTCTCCATGAAGAGCGCGGTGCGGGTGTTGAACTCGGCCTGACGGCGCTTGGATTCCTCCTCGTCGGTCAGGATGTCGATGTCCAGACCGGTCAGCTGGCTGGCCAGGCGCACGTTCTGGCCGCGACGGCCGATGGCCAGGGACAGCTGCTCGTCGGGGACGACCACCTCGATCTTGTTGGCCTCCTCGTCGAAGACGACCTTGCTGACCTCGGCGGGCTGCAGGGCGTTCACCAGGAAGGTGGCCTGATCCTCGTTCCAGGGGATGATGTCGATCTTTTCGCCCTGCAATTCGCCGACGACGGCCTGGACGCGGCTGCCGCGCATGCCGACGCAGGCGCCGACCGGGTCGATGCTGCTGTCATAGCTGATCACGGCGATCTTGGCGCGCGAGCCGGGATCGCGGGCCACGGCCTTGATCTCGATGGTGCCCTCGTAGATCTCGGGGACCTCCATCTTGAACAGCTCGGCCATGAACTGCGGATCGGTGCGCGACAGGAAGATCTGGGGCCCGCGGGTCTCGCGGCGCACATCCTTGACATAGGCGCGGATGCGGTCGTTCGGGCGATAGCTTTCGCGGCCGATCTTCTCGTTGCGGCGCAGGATCGCCTCGCCCCGGCCCACATCGACGATGATGTTGCCGTATTCCTCGCGCTTGACGACGCCGTTGATGATGCTGCCGGCGCGGTCCTTGAATTCCTCGTATTGCCGGTCGCGCTCGGCCTCGCGGACGCGCTGCAGGATGACCTGCTTGGCCGATTGGGCGGCGATGCGGCCCAGTTCCACGGGCGGGACCTGTTCCTGGAACGTGTCGCCGACCTGCGGGGCGCCGGCGAAATCCTCGACGCGCTGGCCGTCGCGGATCCAGGCATTGGCCGGGTCGCGCTGGCGTTCGAAATAGGGCTTGGCCTGTTCGGCGGTGAATTCGGCCTGGTAATTCTCCAGCGCCTCGTCCTCGACCACGGTGCGGACGCGGGTGAAGGTGGCGTTGCCGGTCTTGCGGTCGATCTTGACCCGGATGTCCATCTCCGCGCCGTAGCGGGACTTGGCGGCGCGGGCCAGGCTGTCCTCCATCGCCTCGATGACCAGCTCGGGCTCGATCATCTTCTCGCGGGCGACGGCCTCGGCCGTCTGCAACAGTTCAAGCTGGTTGGCAGAGGTGATCGCCATCGCTCACTCCTTGGGTTCTGCGGCGGTGGCGCCGTCATCATCGGTTTCGATCGCGTCGAAGGCGGTTTCGTCCAGGTTGTCGATCTCGACCCCGGCTTCCTTCTTCTGACGCAGCATTTCGCGGATCAGCTCGTCCGTCAGGACCAGTTTCGCATCCGCCAGCAGGTCGAAATGCAGGCCGATCGTGTGGGTCTGACCCTGGTCCTCGATATTGATCAGGATCTCCTCGCCCTCGACGCCGGCCAGGATGCCCTTGAAGCGCTTGCGCCCGTCGATGGGCTGGCCCAAGTCGATGCGGGCCTCGTAGCCCTCGAAGGTCACGAAATCCTTGATCCGGGTCAGCGGCCGGTCGATGCCGGGGCTGCTGACCTCCAGATGGTAATTGTCGGTGATCGGATCCTCGACATCCAGCGTGGCGCTGACCGCGGTCGAGATGTCGGCGCAATCGTCCACGTTGATGCCGCCATCGGGCCGGTCGGCCATGATCTGCAGCGTCGCGGTCTTGCCGCCCTGCAGGCGGATGCGCACCAGCTCATAGCCCAGATCCTCGATCACCGGGGTGATGATCTCGGCCAGGCGGCGGTCGATGGCGGTCTTCGCGATCAGGTCGTTGGTGGACGTGGCCGCGGTCGGCGTGCCGGGTTCGGGAAGGCCGGGTTCGTGCAGATCGTCGGACATGGGATCCTTTCGGACATGAAAAAGGGGCCGTCAGCGGGCCCCATGCGGATGTTCCGGTGGGCAGGGTTTGGACGCCTGCACCGCTGTTGACGGGGATATAGCCGCAACCCCGCCCGATTGCAAGCCCATCAGCGGCCCGCCGCCCCGGGATTGTCGCGCCAGATGCGCCAGTTCAGCCCCGCGGCCACCACCAGCCAAGCCAGATAGGGCAGCAGCAGCAGCGCGGACCGCCAGTCCAGCTGCCAGAAGGCCACGATCATCGACGCGACCGTCACCAGCAGCGTCAGGATCACGACCATCCCCAGGGCGATCTGGCGCGCGCCGAAGAAGACCGGCGTCCAGAGCGTGTTCAGCGCGATCTGGGCCGACCACAGCGCCAAGGCCATGCCCGCGCCGGGCAGGGTGGCCACCCGCGCCGCCGCCACCGCCGACAGCAGGTAGATCGCGGACCAGGCGACCGGAAAGGCCCATTTGGGCGGGGTGAAGGCAGGCTTTCGCAGCGCGTCATACCACGCGCCGGGGCGAAAGATGATGCCGGTCGCCGCGGCGGCGGCGCTGGCCAGCAGAAAGATCATCAGCAGATCGAAGGTCATCGGCGGGCCTTTCGGGCACGATCCTCGTCGCGGATCGAATCCATCACCGCGACCAGTTCGGCGGTGATGCGGGGTTCGGAGAGCGCATGGCCCGAGGCGGGCACCAGCCGCAGGTCGCATCCCGGCCAGCCCTGCGCCAGGGCATGGGCGCTGGCCGGGGGGCAGACCATGTCATAGCGGCCCTGCACGATGATCGCGGGCAGATGCGCGATGCGGTGGCGGTCGCGCAGCAGCTGGCCCTCGTCCAGAAAGCAGCCATGGCTGAAATAGTGATTCTCGAGCCTGGCGAAGGCGCGGGCGTAATCGGGGGGCGCATGGCTGACCGCGGCCGATTGCAGGCCCGCCAGCGCGTTCTCCCACATCAGCCAGGGCTGGGCATAGCGTGCCTGCCGCCCGGGATCGTCGTCAAAAAGGCGCGCGTGATAGGCGCCGATCATGTCATGGCGCTCGGCTTCGGGGATGGGGTCCTGGAACCGCGCCCACAGATCGGGAAAGAACCGCGCCGCGCCGCCGCCATAGAACCAGTCCAGTTCGGCCCGGGTGCCCAGAAAGACGCCGCGCAGGATCAGCCCGGTCGCGTGATCGGGATGGGCCTCGGCATAGGCCAGGGCCAGCGTCGCCCCCCAGCTGCCCCCGAAGAGCAGCCAGCGGTCGATCCCGAGGCGGCGGCGGATCGTCTCGATATCGGCGATCAGATGCGGGGTGGTGTTGGCGGTGACCGACGCGGTCGGGCGCGACCGCCCGCAGCCGCGCTGATCGAACAGGATCACCCGGTAATGGTCGGGGTCGAAGAAGCGCCGCATATAGGGGCTGCACCCGCCGCCGGGCCCGCCATGCAGCACCAGCACGGGCCGCCCGCGCGGATTGCCGCATTCCTCGACATAGAGGACATGGCCGTCACCCACGTCGATCATGTGGCGGTCGAAGGGCTCGGCCGCCGGGTGGAGGCGGCCATGTGCCGCGGTGATTTGTCCTGCCAATCGGTCCATGACTTTACTATAAGTGCTGATGACGCCGCCCGCCAGAAGGACCGCCCATGCGCAGCATCGATCAATCCGAGATCGCCAAGTTCGAGGCCATGGCCGCCGAATGGTGGGACCCTGCGGGCAAGTTCCGCCCGCTGCACCAGATGAACCCGCTGCGGCTGGACTACATCGCCGACCAGATCGCGGTGGAATTCGGGCGCGACCGGCGCGGGCTGCGCCCATTTGCGGGGCTGCGGGTGCTGGATATCGGCTGCGGCGGCGGGCTGGTCGCGGAACCGATGGCGCGGCTCGGGGCGCAGGTGACCGGGGCGGATGCGACCGAGGTGAATATCGGCGTCGCACGCGCCCATGCCGAACAGCTGGGGCTGGAGATCGACTATCGCGCGACCACGGCCGAGGCCTTGGTCGAGGCGGGCGAGGGCTTCGACGTGGTCCTGGCGCTGGAGATCGTCGAGCATGTGGCCGACCCGGCCGATTTCGTGGCCACCTGCGCGGCGCTGCTGCGCCCGGGGGGGCTGTTGATCCTGTCGACGCTGAACCGCACCATCCGCAGCTTCGGCGCGGCGATCATCGGGGCGGAATACGTCCTGGGCTGGCTGCCGCGGGGCACGCATGACTGGAACCGCTTCCTGACCCCGGACGAGCTGACGGCCAAGGTCCATGCCGCCGGCCTGATCCTGGCGGATCGCAAGGGCATGGTCTTCAACCCCATCGCGCGCAGCTGGCGGCTGTCGGATCGGGACCTGGCGGTGAACTACATCATGACGGCGCGGAACTGAGCCTCAGTCGCGGGGCGGGTCGGCCTCCAGCCGCTGGCGCAGCTCGCGCAGGACAGGCAGGGCGCCGCGCACCCGGTCGGCGCCGATGTCGCGCACCACGCCGGTGATCAGCGGCATGAAGGCCGATATGGCCTGATCGCGCGCCGCCCGCCCCGCCGTGCTGATCGACACGAACTTGCGCCGCGCATCGTCCCAATCGGGGCGGATATGCACATGCCCCGCCCATTCCAGCCGCGACAGCGTGTTGGTCATCGCGCCGCGGGTGACGTGGAAGGCATCGGCCAGCTGGGCCGGGGTGCGTTCCTCGTTCACATGGGCCAAGAGGTTCAGCACCGAGAAATGCGAGATCTGCATCCCCTTGGGCAGGGCCTTCTGGATCAGGTTGCGCGACAGCTGTTCGGTGATCAGCACCTCGGCGAACAGGCTGGCGGCCAGGCGGTCGGGCGACCGGCCTCCGGCCATGCTGTCCGGTGCCGCCTCGGGGCCGTCAGGAAATGTCGCGCGGTCGGTCATCGGTCTCCGGGCCCCGGAAGGGGCGGTCATGGGTCAGCGAGGGGATGCGGGACCGTGCCTCATCCACCGCCGAAAGGTCAAGGGAAACAATGACCACGCCGGGCGCGGATCCGCCATCGGCCAGGACCCGGCCCCAAGGGTCCACCGCCAGGCTGTGGCCATGGCTGCGCCGGGGCGGGCGGTCGGGGCTGTGCGGGGCGGGATGGGTGCCGCATTGCGCGGCGGCCAGCACGAAGCACCCCGTCTCGATCGCGCGGGCGCGCAGCAGCACCTCCCAATGGGCGGCGCCGGTCTGGGGGTGAAAGGCCGAGGGGACGGTCAGCACCCGCGCCCCCGCCTGCGCCAGCCGCCGATAAAGCGCCGGAAAGCGCAGGTCATAGCAGATGCTGAGGCCCAGGGGCACCATCCCCGCCCGCGCCAGCACCGCCCGGTCGCCGGGGCGGTAGGCGGCGCTTTCGCGAAAGGTCTGGCCGTGATCCAGCGCCACGTCGAACATGTGCAGCTTGTCGTATCGCGCCGCGATTGCGCCGTCCGGGGCGATCAGGAAGCCGCGATTGGCGAATCGCCCATCCTCATCCCCGGTCGCCAAGGCCAGCGAGCCGATCTGCAGCCAGATCCCCAGCTCCGCCGCCAGCGCACGCAGGGCGGCCAGGGTCGGATCGTCGTCCTGACGCATCAGCATGCGGGCCTGATGGGCGCGGTCGGGCGACAGGATGTTCGTGGCCTCGGGCGTCAGGATCAGGGTGGCGCCCCGGCCCGCGGCCTCGCGGATCAGGGCGGTGGTCGCGGGCAGGTTCGCCCGCGGGTCGTCGCCGACGGTCAGCTGAACCAGCCCGGCCGTCAGCGACGCGCCCGCCATCAGGCGGCGCCCTTCAGCAGCGGGTCCAGCTTTCCCGCCCGTTCCAGCGCATAGAGGTCGTCGCAGCCCCCCACATGGGTCTGGCCCACGAAGATCTGGGGCACGGTCCGGCTGCCTCCGGCGCGCTGCGTCATGCGCGAGCGCAGGGACGGGTCGGCGCCGACGTCGATCTCGTCATAGCTGACGCCCTTGCGGTCCAGAAGGTCCTTGGCGCGGATGCAGAAGGGGCAGGTGCGGGTGGTGTAGATCTGAACGGTCATCGGTCCTCACGTCTTGGGGTCAGCGCCCTATCTAGTGATCCTTGACCGCCCGTGCCACCACCGCCATCGAAACGGGCCCCGATCCCGCCGCCAGAAGCGCCGTCGCCGCCGCCGTGATCGTGGCCCCCGATGCCATCACGTCATCGACCAGCAGGACCGGCCGCCCCTGGATCATCGCTGCATGGCGCGGATGCAGGGCCAGGGCGCCCTGCTGGTTGGCGAATCGCTCGGCCGCGCCGCGGCGGTCCTGGGGCGCTGTGTGGCGGCACCGCCGCAACAAGTCGGCGCAATGGTCCAGCCCCAGATCGCGCGCCAGCCGGGCCGAGATCTGGGCCGACTGGTTGTATTTCCGCCGCACCAGCCGGCGCAGGTGCAGCGGCACGGGCGCCACGACCATCCCCTCGCAGGCCAGGGGGCGCGCGGCCCGGGCCAGCCATCCCGCCAGGGCCGGTGCCAGGTCCAGCCGGTCGCCATGCTTCAGCGCCAGGATCAGCTTGCGCCCCGTACCGCCATAGACCATCGCCGCGCGGCCCCGCGACCAAGGGCGCATCGCCCCAAGGCAGTCGTCGCAGACCAAGGCCTCGTCGCTGCCGGTGCCGTCATCGGGCAGGGGCGCCCCGCAGCAGTCGCAGCAGGCGCCGGTGATGAATTCCGCATCGGGCCAGCAGTCGGGGCACAGATGCACCGCCCCCGCGCCGCCCTGGGCCACGCCCGCCCCGCAGGACAGGCATTGCGGCGGGTAAAGCAGGCTCAGCGCCGCTTTCATCGCCCCCGAAAGCACCCTATGGTCCAACCCCATGAGCGACACCGCATCCCCCCGTCCCGCGCTGACCGACCGGACCGCCCTGGCCCGCCAGCGCGACCGCGCCCTGCGGTCGGGCCTGGTGGACCTGTTCCACCAGATCGCCGCCGACGAGATCCACGATAGGCTGACCGAGGTTAACAGAACCTTTACGGATCCCGCCCTGGTCACGGGTTTTCCCGACCTCTGGGCGGCGCGTTTCCCCCAGGCCCGCGTGATCGCCGACGATCCGGTGCTGGACCTGCAGCCCGGTGCGCATGACCTGGTGATCCACGCTTTGTCGCTGCATTGGGCGGATGATCCGGTGGGCCAGCTGATCCAGTGCCGCCGCGCGCTGCGGCCCGACGGGCTATTCCTGGGCGTCTGCTTCGGCAACCAGACCCTGGCCGAGGCCCGCGCCGCCCTGGCCTTGGCTGAATCCGAGGTAACGGGCGGTCTGTCCCCCCGCATCCTGCCCATGGCCGAGATCCGCGACCTGGGCGCGCTGCTGCAGCGCGCGGGGCTGGCCCTGCCGGTGGCCGATGCGCTGCATCAGCGCGCCAGCTATCGCGACCTGATGCATCTGGGCCGCGACCTGCGCGCCATGGGCGAGGGCAATGCCATGGCTGCCCGCCAGCGCCGCCCCCTGCGGCGCGCGGTGCTGGCCCGCGCGGCGCAGCTCTTGGCCCAGGACAGCCCCGACCGCGACGATCCGTCCCGTGTCGCCGTCAGTTTCGATCTGGTCTTTCTGACGGGCTGGGCCCCGTCGGACAGCCACCCCAAGCCGCTGCGTCCCGGCTCGGCCCAGAAATCGCTGGCCGAGGCCTTGACCGAAATCAGGAAAAGATGATGCGACCCACCCATGCCCCCGCCGACCATCCCGCGATCAAGCCCGCCAAGACCGGCATCCTGATCGCCAATCTGGGCACGCCGGACGGCTATGATTACTGGTCGATGCGCCGCTATCTGAACGAGTTCCTGTCCGACCGCCGGGTGATCGACATCGCGCGCTGGAAATGGCAGCCGCTGCTGCAGGGGATCATCCTGACCACGCGGCCCTTCAGCTCGGGCAAGAACTACAAGCTGATCTGGAACAACGAGGCGAATGAAAGCCCGCTGATGACGATCACCAAGTCCCAGACCCAAATGCTGGCCGAACGCGCCCATCAGGAATGGGGCGATCAGGTGATGGTCGATTTCTGCATGCGCTACGGCAACCCATCGACCCATGACGTGCTGGACCGGATGGTCAAGGCGGGCTGCCGGCGGATCGTGTTCCTGCCGCTCTATCCGCAATATGCGGGGCCGACCTCGGCCACGGCCAATGACCAGCTGTTCCGCGCGCTGATGGAGCAGACCTGGCAGCCCTCGGTCCGCACGGTGGACCCCTATGTGGACCGGCCCGACTATATCAAGGCCCTGGCCGACAGCGTGCGCCGTGCCTTGGGCGACACGGTCCCCGCCAAGCTGGTCGCCAGCTATCACGGCATGCCCAAGCGATACCTGATGCAGGGAGACCCGTACCACTGCCAGTGCCAGAAGACGTCGCGCCTGCTGCGCGAGGAGCTGGGCTGGCCCGAGGGGATCATCGACACCACCTTCCAGTCGGTCTTTGGCCGCGAGGAATGGCTGCGCCCCTATACCGTCGAACATGTGGCCGAGCTGGCGCGTCAGGGCCATACCGACATCGCGGTGATCTCGCCCGCCTTTTCGTCCGACTGCATCGAGACGCTGGAGGAGATCAACGGCGAGATCAAGGAGGCCTTCGAGGAGGCGGGCGGCCATGGCTTCACCTACATCCCCTGCCTGAACGACGATCCCGCCCATATCGAGGTGATGATGAACATCGTGCGCGAGAACATCGCAGGCTGGGTCCGGGACTGAGGCGGGGAACCAGGACCCGTCGCATCGGTTGGGTATCCAACAGATGACACAGGAGGGTTATTCCGATGACCGATGACAGCAGGACCGCCAGCGCCGAGGAAAAGCGCGCCCTCAGCAAGGACGAGTTGGAGCTGGCCGACCGCGCCCGCCATCCCGCCTTGGGCGACCTGTCCGACAGGGAGCTGTCGGACCTGGTCGGGCTGCTGCGCGACCGCCGCAACCGCGCGCGTGACATCGGCGACCGTCAGGGCCGCGAGGCGCGTGGCAAGGCGGATGCCTCGGGCGCCGCACCGGCGGCGGGCAATGCGGGCACGCTGACCAAGCAGGACTATCTGTCGGCGGCACTGGACCGCGCCACGGCCGAGCGCGAAAAGCGTCAGGGCGGGGGCGAGGCCGAGGGCGGCGACCAGAAGGCCCTGTCCGAAAAGGCGCTGCAGATGAAGACCGAGGCCGACGCGGCCAAGGCCGATGACGACAGCGGCGCGATCCATCCCGACGACCCGAATGCCGATCCCGGCAAGGGCGATCTGGCCGACAAGGAGCGCCGCACGGCACCCTCGGGCGCGCTGGACCATGCAGGCGAGCTGCCCTCGCGGGAACGGTCGCGCACCCGTTACTGATGTCGGCATGACTGCCGGTGACAGCCGCCCCCGACGAGGCGGCTGTCGTCGTTTCAGGTCATGACCAGGACCTGGGTGCCGACCTTGGTCAGGCTGAACAGCTCGGCGATATGTTCGTTATAGAGGCCGATGCAGCCGTTCGAGGACCGCCGCCCGATCTTACGCGTGTCATGCGTGCCGTGGATGCGGTAATATTGCCAGGTCAGCCACAGCGCATGGGTGCCCATCGGGTTGTCGGGCCCGGGGGGCACGAATTCCGGCCATTCCGGGTTGCGTTCGCGCATGGCGGGGGTGGGGGCCCAGCTGGGGCCCTCGACCTTGCGGATGATCTCGGTCCGGCCGGTGCGGACCAGATCGGCGCTGACCGGGATCGAGCTGGGATAGACCCGATAGGTCGATCCGTCCTCGCCCCAGAAATGCACCGCGCGCGATGTCAGGTCGCAGAGCACCGCGCCATTGGTCAGGTTCTGAAAATGCGGCCGCCAGTCCTGGCCGCGAAAGCTGGAGATGTTGTGCTGGGGCGCGGGGCCGGTGGCCACGGGCGCGCCGGTCGCGGGGTCGATCTCCTGCGCCCATGACGGCAGGGCCAGGCCGGCGGCGCCGAGCGCCGCAGCCGAGCCCAGGAAGGCCCGGCGGTTGAGAAAGGATGACGTGCTCATCGTCTCAGGTCCTCGTTCGGATCACCGCTCTTGCGGGGCGGTCTGCGGGGGAAATCGGGCCGGGCAGGGCAGGCGCCCGGCACGCTGAAAAAGATAGCGCGCGATGTGATTCGCGACAATTCACGCTGGCGTTCCGGGGCGTTTTGGCACCACCCGTGGCCGGTTTGCATCGATCACGCCAAGTTGGGTTTGAACCCGCCCGACCCAACGGTTAGGACTGGGGCAAGCAGGCGAGGGAATGGGCTGGAAAATGATGAATATCAACGTGCTTGCCATGGTTTCGCTGGTCGTTCTGGGGGCGTGCATGCCGCGCAACCTTGCCCCGGTTCCGGCGATGGCCCCGGTCGATCCGGCCGCCGCGATGGCGCCCGCGGCCGATGATCCGGCGGCGATTTCCGCGCGCGTGCTGCAGCAGGTCAACATCCTGCGCGCCAATATCGGCGCGCCCGCGCTGATGCCCAATCCCCAGCTGGACGCCGCCGCCGCCGCCCATTCGCGCGACATGTCCGCCCAGAACCGCGCCTGGCACTGGGGCTCGGACGGGTCCTCGCCGCTGGACCGCGCCCGCCGCCAGGGTTTCATGGGCACCATCGTGGGCGAGAACATCTCGGAGACCTACGAGAACGACATGGAGACCCTGGCCGCCTGGATGTCGACCCGCGACACCCGCGACGTGATCATGGACCCGTCGGCCTCGCAGTTGGGCTTCGCCTTCTTCCGCGAACCGTCGGGCAAGGTCTGGTGGACGCTGCTGACCGCCCGCTGACATGAAAAAGGCCCCGGCGGTGCCGGGGCCGTGCCCGTCATGGCGGACGCGATCAGGCGCGGATCACGACCGGGGTATGGGGCAGCAGCATGGCATAGATCTCCTCCATCTCCTGGTCGGTGACGGCGATGCAGCCGGCCGTCCAGTCGCGCGCCTGCGGGAACAGGTAGTTGCCCTGCGGCCCGCGGCCATGGATGAAGATGTCGCCCCCCGGATCGCGGCCATGGGCGGCGGCGAAGGCGCGGTCCTGCTCGTTGGGATAGTTGATCCCGACCGACAGATGGAAGGCGCTGCGCGGGTTGAAGCGGTCGATGAAATAGACCCCTTCCGGCGTCTTGCCGTCGCCCGAGAACTGCTTGTGGCCGATGGGCTGGTTGCCCAGGCTGACATCATAGGACCGGATGACCTGCTGGCCGCTCAGCAGATGCATGCGGCGCTGGCCCTTGTTGATATGGACCTGGGTGATCGGGGGACCGTTGTAGCGCTGGAACTTGCTTGCCTGTTGGGGGCGTCCACAGGCGGCCAGCAGGGCCAGCATCGAGATCGTGAACGTCCGACGGGTCGTGTTGCTCATCACTGCCTCTGAAGCGTTTTTCATTATTTGTGATCCGGGAATACCACGGATGGGCCAGCCCTGCCTAGCCAAGGGTTAAAGATGCGACGATTTCCACATGGGCCGAGAACCGGAACTGGTCGACCACCTGCAGATCGCGAATCACATAGCCGGAATCGGCCAGAATCCGCGCATCCTTGGCAAAACTGACCGGATCGCAGGAAACCGAGGCGATGCGCTGCACGCGCGATGCGGCGATGTGACGCGCCTGCGCCTCGGCCCCGGCGCGGGGCGGGTCGATCACGATCGCGTCAAATGCCGACAGCTCGTCCGGCAGCAGGGGGCGGCGCGCCAGGTCGCGGATCTCGGTCGTCACGCGCTGCAGGCCGGGGGTCCGGCGCCGTGCCGAATCAAGGGCCTGCAGGGGCGCGGCCAGCCCTTCGACCGCATGGACCGCGGCGTCCTCGGCCAAGGGCAGGGCGAAGGTGCCGCAGCCGCTGAAGAGATCCGCGACATGGCGCGCCCCCCGCGTGGCGTCGCGGACGGCGGCCAGCAGCGCGGCCTCGCCCTCGGCGGTGGCCTGCAGAAAGGCGCCGGGCGGCGGCACGACCATCGCGCGGCCCATCGGCAAGGCGGGGCTGCGCCGGGTGATCGCTTGGCTGTCCCAGTCCAGCCGGGCCAGGTCGCCCTCCTCGGCCAGGGCGGCCAAGGTCTGGAACAGCGCGGCATCCATCGGCTTGCCGCCGCGCACGGCCACGTCCAGCCCGGCAGGGCCGTGGATGACCACCAGCGACAGCTCGCCCATGCGCGACGCCCCCGCCACCACGATCCGGCGCAGCAGCGGCAGGGCGGCGGTGATCTGGGGCCGCATCACCTGGCATTCGACCAGATCGACGATCACCTGCGAGCCGCGGGCGTGAAAGCCCAGAAGCGCCCCTTTTTTGGTGCGCCGCCCCGACAGGACCGCCCGGCGCCGCGATTGCAGGGGCGAGGTCCGCACCAAGGGCACCGGCGCGGCGATGCCTTGGGCCTCCAGCGCGGCCTGGACCACGCCGCGTTTCCAGTCGGCAGTGAAATCCGCATCCGCATGCATCAGGGCGCAGCCCCCGCAGGCCCGGAAATGCGCGCAGATCGGGCGCACCCGGCGATCCGAGGGCGTCACGATCCGCGGGGTCGCGATGCGGCCGTCCTGGGCGTCGCCCTCGATCACCTCTCCGGGCAGGGTCAGGGGTGCGCGGGCGCGATCGGCGCCGCGATGGGCCACGCCGTTGCCGCCCCGGTCCAGCCGCGCGACGGTCCAGGTCACTGGGCGGCCTCCTCGGTGCCCAGAAAGCCGCCGGACTGGCGGCTCCAGTATCGGGCATAGCGGCCGTCGCGGGCCAGCAGGGCGTCATGGCTGCCCTCCTCGACGATGCGGCCATCCTCGATCACGATGATGCGGTCCAGTTCGGCGATGGTGGACAGGCGGTGGGCGATGGCCAGGACCGTCTTGCCGGCCATGGCGCGGGTCAGGGCCTGCTGGACCTGGGCCTCGACCTCGCTGTCCAGGGCGCTGGTCGCCTCGTCCAGGACCAGGATGGGGGAATCCTTCAGGAAGGCGCGGGCCAAGGCGATGCGCTGGCGCTGGCCGCCCGACAGCTTGACGCCGCGTTCGCCCAGATGCGCGTCATAGCCGGTGCGCCCCGCATGGTCGCGCAGTGTCAGGATGAAGTCATGCGCCTCGGCCGCGCGGGCGGCGGCGACGATCTGGTCCTGGGTCGCGTCGGGGCGGCCATAGCGGATGTTGTCGCGGGCGGATCGGTTGAACATGGCGGTTTCCTGGGTGACCATCGCGATCTGGCGGCGCAGGCTTTCCTGGGTGACCTGGCGCAGGTCATGGCCGTCGATGCGCACCGCGCCGCGTTCGACATCATAGAGCCGCAGCAGCAGCGCCACCATCGTCGATTTCCCCGCCCCCGAGGCGCCGATGATGCCGATCCGTTCGCCCGGCGCGATGTCCAGCGACAGATCGCGGATGCCGCCCTCGTCGCGGCCATAGGCGAAATCCACCCGGTCGAAGGTGACCCGGCCCGCCACGCGGTCCAGGCTGCGCGCGCCGGGCGCGTCGGTCAGGTCATGGGGCGGGGACAGGGTGCGCATGCCGTCCTCGACCTCGCCGATATTGCCCCACATGCCCATCAGCGCCATGCTGACCCAGCCCGTCATCTGCGACAGGCGCATGGCGATGGCGCCCGATGCCGCGACATCGCCCACCGTGGCCAGCCCCTCGCGCCACAGCAGGATCGCGCCCCCCACCAGCACCACCGGCAGGATCCCCGCGATCACCATCAGCGACAGCCGGAACCAGGTCGAGACGACGCCGAAATCCAGCGCGCGCTCGCGAAACCCCGCCATTGCGCCCAAGGCGGCCTGATCCTCGTGATCGGCATGGGCGAACAGCTTGACGGTCTTGATGTTGGTGATCGTGTCCACGACCTGGCCCGTGACATTCGCCCGCGCCGAGGCCCGCGCCCCGGACTTGGCCCGGATGCGCGGCAGAAAGAACCGGATCAGCGCCAGATAGAGCCCCATCCAGACCAGCAGCGCCAGCGCGCTGTAGCCGTCCACCGCCAGCAGAAACAGCGCCGAGCCGATGACCGAGGCCAGGGCGAAGGCCACGACGTTCACCATCTCGGAGGCGACGTCGGTGACGGCGCGGGCGGTCTGCATCTGTTTCTGCGCCAGCCGCCCGGCAAAGTCGTTGTCGAAAAAGGTCACCGCATGGCCCATCGTCCAGCGATGCAGGCGCGACAGGACCAAGGGCAGGATGTTCGGCCCGATGATGACGTTGGAACTGGCCGTGGACAGCCCGAAGATCGCCGGGCGCAGGATCAGGAAGAACCCCGCGAACAGCGCGACCAGCCCCCAGTTCTGCGCCCAGAACGTCCTCGGCGCGCTGGAGGCGACGGCATCGACCACCATCCCCAGCAGCAGCGCCGAGACCACGTCTGCCACCCCGCCCAGGGCCGATGCGAAGGCCGCGAAGCCCAGGCCCGGCCAGGCCCCCGACAGGCACCAGCGGAAAAAGGACCACAGGCTGCGGGGCGGCGCGCCCTCGGCGGGGCGGAAGGCGTCGACCATGCGGCCGAAACGGGTGTGCAGGCTCATGTCGGGTCCTTTGCGGCCAGATGCGCGGCGTCGATCAGCGCGGGCGCGGGCAGGGTGAAACCCGATGCGATCCAGGCCCGTTCCGCAGCCCTGAGCGCGCGGCCCAGATCGGCGCCCTGCAACGGCGCCAGATCGGCGGCCGAGACGGGCATCGGCGCATCCGCCGCCCGCGCCACGCGGTCGCGCCAGTCGGGCGGCAGGGCCAGGCCCTGGGCCAGGATCAGCATGCCCAGATCCAGCCCCGCGGGCACGCCGTGGCGCCATGCCGCCTCGGCCGGATCGGTGCCCGCGGCCAAGGCGTCCCGCAGCCGGGCCAGCGCGCGGCCATCGGCGCGCGACAGGCGCAGCGCTTCGGTCGGATCGCCGCTGGCCAGCGCGGCCAGGCGCCGCAACCAGGGGCCGGGCGCATCCTCGGCCCGCAGCAGGGCCGCCAGCCGGTCGGGGCGGGCACCCGGCAGAACCTGGTCCAGCACCCCCGCCCGCGCCATCAGCGCGACCGAGGGGCCGGGATCGGGCGCGGCCAGCAGCTTGCGCATCTCGGCCCCGATGCGTTCGCGGGCGATGCGCGCCAGCCCCGCGGCATGACGCCCGCAGGCCTCCAGCGCGGCGGGATCGGCATGGCGGCCATAGCAGGCCAGAAAGCGGAAGAAGCGCAGGATGCGCAGGTAATCCTCGGTGATGCGGGCATCGGGATCGCCCACGAAGCGCAGCCGCCGGTCAAGCAGATCCGCAAGCCCGCCCATCGGGTCCAGCACCTGCCCCGCCCGGTCGGCATAGAGCGCGTTGATGGTGAAATCCCGCCGCGCCGCGTCCTGGGCCAGGTCGCGGGTGAAGGCCACGACGGCGTGGCGGCCATCGGTCTCGACATCGCGGCGAAAGGTGGTGACCTCGAAGCCGCGGCCCTCGCAGACCAAGGTGACGGTGCCATGGTCGATCCCGGTGGGCACGGCGCGCAGACCCGCCGCGCGGGCCAGGGCGATCACCCGGTCGGGGGTCGCGTCCGTGGCGATGTCGATATCGTCCACCGCCCGGTCCAGCAGGGCGTTGCGCACCGCTCCGCCGACCAGAAAGGCGCGGTCGCCCTGACGCTCCAACGCGTCGAGCACCCGGCCGAGCGCCGGATCGGCCAGGATATGCCCCGGCAGCCGCGTCATCGCGCCAGCCCCCGGGCCAGGCCCAGCAGGATCCGCGCCGTCGCCCCCCAGAGGTAATAGGGCCCGAAGGGCGCCGCGTGATAGCTGCGCCAGCCGCCGCGCCAGCGCCGCCGCTCGATCCGGTATCGGGCCGGGTCGGCGACATGGGCGAAGGGCAGGGCGAAGACCTCGTCGACCTCGCCCGCCTCGGGGACGGGGGTGAAGGATCGGTCGATCACCGCCAGGACGGGTGTCACGGAAAACCCGGTGACGGTGCGGTGCGGGGGCAGGGTGCCCAGCACGCGCAGATGGTCGGAGGGCAGGCCGATCTCCTCGCGGGCCTCGCGCAGGGCGCAGGCCACGGCATCGGCATCGCCGGGATCGACCTTGCCGCCGGGCAGGGCGATCTGGCCCGGATGATGGCGCAGCCCCGAGGCGCGCTTGGTCAGGACCAGCCGCCCGTCATCCGCGTGAAAGGCCGCCAGCACGCCCGCCGGGCGCAGGGCCGTGCCCGGCGGGGTCACGTCGGGGTTCAGGTCGTAATCCGAACTGGGCCCCGGCGCCGCGCGCAGCGCACGGGTCAGATGCGCCTCGGACCAGATCACCCGGCCGCCTTGTCGGCATCCGGCCCCTCGGGCAGGGGGTTGCCGTCGGCATCCACCGTCGCCTCGAATCCCAGGCTCGCGGGGTCGAATTCGTAATGCGCGCCGCAGAACTGGCAATCGGCGGTGACGATGCCCGCATCCGTGGTCATATGCCCGATATCCTTGGCCGAATAGATGGCCAGCGTGCCGCGCACCCGGTCCGAACTGCACGAGCAGCCGAATTCCACCCGATGGGCGTCGAAGACGCGGGGCGTCTCCTCGTGGAACAGGCGCAGCAGCAGGTCGGTCGGCCCGACCGAGGGGCCGATCAGCTCCAGCGTCTCGACCGTATCCAGAAGGATGTTGGCGCGGTTCCAATCCTCGGATTCCGCGCCCTGCAGGATGTCGGCGGCCTCGATCAGCCCACCCTCGCCGGTGCCGCCGCCGACCGGGTCGGCGGGTTGGGCGGGCAGGGTCTGCAGCATGACGCCGCCGGCGCGCCACTGGGCGGGCTGGCCGGTCATGCGCGACTGGCCCGAGGCGAGGTGGAACCGCGTCGGCAGCTGTTCGGATTGCGCGAAATAGGTCTGCGCGCAGGCCGAGAGCGAGCCGCCCGCCAAGGGGGTGATGCCCTGATAGGGGGTGGATCCCGGGCCTTGGTCGATCAGCACGGCGAAATACCCCTCGCCGATCTGCTCGAAGGGGGCGCGCCCGTCCAGGCGATCGGCGTCGAAGCTGGCCCATGCCCGGATGCGGGCCGGGCTGCCATCGGCCTCGGGGGCGAAATAGTCGGCGGCCAGGGTGCGGATCGCGCCGGTGCCGCGGACCTGCAGGCTCAGCTTCCAGCGCAGCTTGACGGTCGGGCCGATCAGCGCGGTCAGCAGCGCGATCTCGGCCACCATGGCGCTGACGGCGGGAGGATAGTCATGGCGCGTCAGGATATGGTCCAGAACACCGTCCAGCCGCACGACGCGGCCGCGGATGGCGCTGCGGTCCAGTTGAAAGGGCAGGACCGTATCGTCCCAGGCTATCTGGTTGACTTTGTTCATTATCTATCCTTGAGGGGCAGGCGGCACCGCAGCTGTGGGCCAGGTTGGGGCCAATATAGGACATTTTGCGGCAATCCCAAGGGGGGGGCGCCCGCATGGCTTCCCGCGCCCGCCGCGCCGCGCTATCACGGCGCTGTCCCAGCCCCGAGGTCCCATGATCCCCCGTTTCGGCCCCCCGCCCCGTATCGGCCGCAGCCACCGCCTGCGCCCGGGGGCCTATGCCATCCTGATCCGCGACGGCCGGGTGCTGCTGACCCATCAGCAAGCGCCCGAGCCGGAATTCCAGCTGCCCGGCGGCGGCGTCGATCCGGGCGAACACCCCGTCGCGGCCCTGCATCGCGAGGTCCGCGAGGAGACCGGCTGGAGCATCGGCACGCCGCGCCTGTTGGGCTGCTATCGCCGGTTCTGCTTCATGCCCGATTACGGGTTTCACGCGGAAAAGCTCTGCGCGATCTGGCTGGCCCGGCCGATCCGGCGCCTGTCGGCCCCGACCGAGCCTGGCCACAGCGCCCATTGGATGCCCCCCGCCGAGGCGCTGGACCGCCTGACCGATCCCGGATCGCGCGCCGCGCTGCGGCACTGGATGGGCTAGTCGTCCAGCCGGATCACCTTGCCCGTCCCGCGATGTTCGATCAGGATCGCGGACATGTCGTCCTGGCGTTCGCCGCGGCAGTATTCCGACACGGACCAGGCCATGGATTCCAGGAAGGAATGCCCTTGCAGGAAGGCGTTGGTGCGCATCACCGCCTCCAGCCCGTCATTGCCCAGCTGGCGGCCGTTCGGGGTCGCGGCCTCGGTGATCCCGTCCGAGGCGATCAGCAGCCGGTCGCCCGGATCCAGGGTGATGTCGATCTCGTCAAACAGCGGGTGTTCGAAGACCCCGACCGGCATGCCGCCCTGTCCCAGATGCTGGACCTGGCCGTCGGCGCGCTGCAGGGCCGGGTGGGGATGGCCCGCCTGGACCATCCGCAGCCGCCCCGAGACATGGTTCAGCTCGGCATAGATCATGGTGAAGTAGGTGTCGGTGTTCATCTCCTCCAGCATCATGTTGTTGAAGAAATGCGCCAAGGCGGCGGGTCCGACGGAATCGCTGCCCGCCTGCGCGCCGCGCAGGGCGATGTTCTGGTCCGACGATCCCGACAGATGCACCGAAAGCTGCGCCGTCAGCAGCGCCGCCGTCACCCCGTGGCCCGACACGTCCAGCGCATAGAGCCCCACCCGTTCCGGGCAGATCGGAAAGAACCCCACCAGGTCCCCGCCGATATGGCCCGCCGGACGCAGCAGCAGGCTCAGCTCGAACTGGCCGAAGCGGCCCGATCGTTCGCGCACCAGGCCCTGCTGCAGCTTGCGGGCCTCGCGCAGGTCGCGTTCGATCGCGGCCTGGGTCTCGGACAGCTGGGCCAGCGCGGCGCGCAGCTGGGTGTTGCTGGCGCGCAGCTCCTCCTCGACGCGCAGGATGCGTTCGCCGGCGGCGATGCGGGCCAGAAGCTCCTGCGGCGCGACGGGCTTGTGCAGGAAATCGTCGGCCCCCGCCTGCAGCCCCTCGGTGATGGCGCGGGCATCGGGATTCGATGTCAGCAGGATGAAATAGCCGTAATTGGGCCGCGACATCGCCCGGAAGGCAGCGCAGAATTCCAGCCCGGTCATGCCCGGCATGTTCCAGTCCGACAGGACCAGATCCGGGGCAAGGCGCGCGCAGATGGCCAAGGCCTCGTCCCCCGTGGCGGCCTCGGCCACCTGATAGCCGCCGCGTGTCAGCAGCCGCGCCAGCAGCCGCCTCTGGGCGGCGCTGTCATCGACCAGCAGCACCAGCCGCGCGGTGGGGGGCGTGGGCAGGGTAACCTTGGCGGAGGGGCGATTCGCGGCTGTCATGGGGACTGGATAAGCCACGGGGGGTAAAGACAAGGTAAACCCCAAGGTATTGTCGGCATTAAACCTTTTGAAATCGTCGCAGCCTATGGTGAAACCAGTCTGACGATTCGAAAGGTCACGGACATGATCGACTGGAACCGAGTGATCGACCTGCGCGACGCGATGCGCCCCGATGATACATGGCCGCTGATCGAGGCCGTGCTGACCGAGATCGAGGCGCATCTGTCCGCGCTCGACCGCCGCGTGCCCTATCTGGCCGAGGATCTGCACCTGCTGTTCGGGCTGGGCGCGACGATCGGGTTCAGCGATTTCTGCGACCTGTGCCGGCGCGGCGAACAGCAGCTGTCGCAGACCGGTCGGTTCGACCTGGGCATTCCGGCGCTGCGGGCCAGCTTCGGCCATGCGCGCCAGCTGTTCCTGCGCGACCTGCCCCATGTGATCGGCGACGACCGCCCCGACGAGGCCAGCGCCCGCGCATCATGACCGGGATCAGACCAGCAGTTCGGACAGGATCCCGTCATTGGTGATGTCGCGATAGGCAAAGCCCGACTGGTCCAGCCGCGCCATCAGCGCCGTCAGGTTCGCAGGCTCCGAGGTCTCGATCCCGATCAGCACCGAACCGAAGTTGCGCGCCGATTTCTTGAGGTATTCGAACCGCGCGATGTCGTCGTTCGGGCCCAAAAGCTCCAGGAAATCACGCAGCGCGCCGGGGCGCTGCGGCATGCGCAGGACGAAGTATTTCTTCACGCCCTGGAAGCGCTGCGCGCGTTCCTTGACCTCGGGCAGGCGCTCGAAATCGAAATTGCCGCCCGAGCAGACCGCCACGACCGCCTTGCCCGACAGATCCCCCAGATCGCCCAGCACGTCCAGCGCCAGCGCGCCCGCAGGCTCCAGCACGACGCCCTCGGTGTTCAGCATCTCCAGCATGGTGCGGCAGATGCGGTCCTCGGGGGCCAGATGCACGTCATGTTCCGAAAACCGCGACAGCGCCTCGAAGGGCAGGGCGCCGATGCGCGCCACCGCGGCCCCGTCGACGAAGCTGTCCACGGCGGGCAGGGCCACCGGCGCGCCCGCGCGCAGCGCCGCCTGCAGGCTGGCACCGCCCAGGGGCTCGGCAAAGGCGAAACGGGTGTCCGGCGCCTCGGTCGCCAGCAGCTTGGTCACGCCCGCCGACAGGCCGCCGCCGCCCACGGGCAGCACGACCAGATCGGGCGCGCGGCCCAGCTGGGCCAGCATCTCCAGGCCCACGGTCGCCTGGCCCTCGATGATGTCGGGCGCGTCGAAGGGCGACAGGAACTGCGCGCCCTCATCGGCGCAGAAGGCCTGGGCCGCGGCCAGGGTCTGGTCGAAATAGTCGCCTGTCAGCACGATCCGCACCGCATCGCCGCCGAACATCCGGGTCTTGGCGATCTTTTGTCCCGGCGTGGTGACGGGCATGAAGATCGTGCCCTGCGCGCCGAAATGGCGGCAGGCATAGGCCACGCCCTGCGCATGGTTGCCCGCGCTGGCACAGACGAAATGGCCCGGCGCGCCGCCGCCCACCAGCTTGCGCATGGCGTTGAAGGCGCCCCGCAGCTTGTAGCTGCGCACGGGCGTCAGATCCTCGCGCTTCAGCCAGATCTCGGCGCCGTATTTCGCCGAGAGGTGGTCGTTGCGTTGCAGGGGCGTAGGCTCGAACAGGTCGCGAAGCGCGGCCTCGGCCAGACGGACGGCGGCGGCAAAGTTTTCCATGCCCCGCCCATGCCGCGAAACGCGCCCCTTGGCAAGCCGTCAGCGCAGCGCACGCTCTTCGACGAAATGCCCCCAGAGGGTGGTGATCAGCGACAACGTGATCAACGCGCCCAGCCAGGACAGCGCCGCATGCACCAGCACCGCCTGCGTCACCGATGTCGATGCCATCGACCCGATGACATGCGGCATCAGGGTCTGCGCCGCCGTCGTCGCCAGACCTAGCAGCAGGAAGGTCGATCCCCGACCCTTCGTCGCCGCCCATGCGGCCCCCCAGGGCCGGGAATGGCGCAGCGCCGCGCCCGGCAGCACCGTCAGCAGGCGCAGGATCAGCGCGTTCAGCAGCACGTTGCCGGCGAAAGCCACGGCGACGATCCAAGCGGGCTGGCTGCCCAAACGCACCGCCACGCCGAGCAGCAGGAAGGCCGCCGCCATGGCGGGCATCAGGGCCAGCAGGACCATGCCCAGCCGACCCAGATAGGCCAGCATCTGCCGCCCGCGCCCGGCGTCGCGCAGACGCGCGGGCTCGCCCAGCAGGATGTGGCGATGCCACGCGACCGCCATCGCGACATGGAGGGCGATGGCCAGCAGCATCGCCGCCTCAAGCGGCACGACGCCCCCACCCTGGACCCGCAGCTGCGGTGTCCCCACCAGCAGCATCGGTCCCGCCGCAAAGCCCAGCCACAGCAGCCCGGGCAGCAGCGACAACCGCAGCGTGGCGCCCCGGTTGCCCAAAAGCTGCCGGACGGCATGAAACACCAATCGACAGGCCAGCATCAAATCACCTGATTGAAATCGCGCTCACGCTAATCGCCCCCGAACCCTTGTGACAACGCGCAAATCGCCGTATTCCCGCTGAAACTTCGACGAAGGGTTAACCGCATGTCCGACGCGCCGAAAAAAGTCGTCCTCGCCTATTCGGGGGGGCTTGATACCTCGATCATCCTGAAATGGCTGCAGACCGAATATGGCTGCGAGGTGGTGACCTTCACCGCCGATCTGGGCCAGGGCGAGGAGCTGGAGCCCGCGCGCGAGAAGGCGCTGATGCTGGGCATCGCGCCCGAGAACATCCACATCGTTGACGTGCGCGAGGAATTCGTGCGCGATTTCGTCTTCCCGATGTTCCGGGCCAATGCGCTCTACGAGGGGCTGTATCTGCTGGGCACGTCGATCGCCCGGCCGCTGATCTCGCAGCATCTGGTGCGGATCGCGCAGGAATCGGGCGCGGATGCGGTGGCGCATGGCGCGACCGGCAAGGGCAACGACCAGGTCCGGTTCGAGCTGTCGGCCTATGCGCTGGACCCGTCGATCAAGGTGATCGCGCCCTGGCGGGAATGGGACCTGACCAGCCGCACCAAGCTGATCGAGTTCGCCGAGAAGAACCAGATCCCCATCGCCAAGGACAAGCGCGGCGAGGCGCCGTTCAGCGTGGACGCGAACCTGCTGCACACCTCCAGTGAGGGCAAGGCACTGGAGGACCCGGCGGTGGCCGCGCCCGACTATGTCTATCAGCGCACCGTGAACCCCGAGGACGCCCCCGATCAGCCCGAATTCATCGAGGTGACATTTGAGAAGGGCGACGCGGTCGCGATCAACGGCGAGGCCATGTCGCCCGCCACGATCCTGACCAGGCTGAACGAACTGGGCGGCGCGCATGGCATCGGGCGCCTCGACTTCGTCGAGAACCGCTTTGTCGGCATGAAGTCGCGCGGCATCTATGAGACGCCGGGCGGCACGGTCCTGTTGGAGGCCCATCGCGGCATCGAGCAGATCACCCTGGACAGCGGCGCGGGCCACCTGAAGGATTCGATCATGCCGCGCTATGCGGAGCTGATCTATAACGGCTTCTGGTTCAGCCCGGAACGCGAGATGCTGCAGGCCCTGATCGACAAGTCGCAGGAACATGTCACCGGCACCGTGCGGCTGAAGCTCTACAAGGGTCTGGCAACCTGCGTGGGCCGCTGGTCGGATCATTCGCTCTATTCCGAGGCGCATGTGACTTTCGAGGACGACGCCGGCGCCTATGACCAGAAGGACGCTGCGGGCTTCATCCGCCTGAACGCGCTGCGCCTGAGGCTGATCGCCAACCGCAACGCCCGTGTGGCGAAATGACCGCCGGGGCCGCCCGCATCGCCATCGTCACCGTCAGCGACCGCGCGTCGCGGGGCGAGTACGAGGACAAGGGCGGCCCCGGTGCCGAGGCCTGGCTGCGGGGCGTCATCACCTCGCCCATGACCATCGACCGCCACATCATCCCCGACGGCCGCGACAGCGTGGCCAGCACCCTGCGCGACCTGGCCGACGGTGGCGCGGACCTGATCCTGGTCACCGGCGGCACCGGCCCCGCCCCGCGCGACCTGACGCCCGAGGCGGTCGCCGACATCATGGACAAGGAACTGCCCGGTTTCGGAGAGGAGATGCGCCGCGCCTCTCTCCGCGAGGTGCCGACCGCCATCCTGTCGCGCCAGACCGCCGCGATCCGCGGCAAGACGCTGATCATCACCATCCCCGGCAAGCCCGCGGCCATCGCGACCTGCCTGGACGCGGTCTTTGCCGCCGTCCCCTATTGCTTGGACCTGATGGGCGCGGCCCGGATCGAGACCGACCCGCAGCGTTTGGAGGCGTTCCGCCCCAAATCAGCCTGATCGCCCTTGCTTGGCGTGGCGATTGGGTATTTGGACCTAGTTGTTTGATCCCACGGTTTGATGGTGTGATCCTTTCGCGGGAATGGAAGGAAGCATTATGGGCCAGGTTCGCCATGGAAGCGCCATGACCACGCTTGCCGTAAGAGCTGCAATAATGAGGGCCGGCTCGCCATCGGTCCGAGGGCCTGGCCCGAATGATCGCAAGCTTCGCGCGCGCAACTGAGCCGGGATCTTGGGATCAATCCCAAGACGGTTGCGAAGTGGCGCAAGCGCCAGACGGTCGAGGACCTCAAGACCGGGCCAAAAGGAACCGCGCTCGACGATCCTGACCGAGGCTGAGGAGGCGACCATCGTCGCTTTCCGACGGCACACGCTGCTGCCGCGGGAGTTCAAGCGTGAAGCAAACGATCCGGGGGATCGTTTGTAGCGCAGAACGCCTCTATGCCCTGCAGCCATCCATCCCGCACGTGACACGCTCAGCGCTCCATCGGTGTCTGCAGCGATGAGCCATTGCGGCGCCACCGGTTCAAGCCCAATGACGAATGCATCTCTCGGCTGCCTGACGTGGAGGGCAGCAAACCGAAGCGGCAGAAGTTCAAACGCTACCCCATCGGCTTCTTTCACATCGACATCGCCGAGGTGCAGACCGATGAGGGCAAGCTCTTTCTGTTCGTTGGCATCGACCGCACGAGCAAGTTTGCCGTCACCCAGCTCGTCGACAAGGCAGACAGGAAGACAGCCTGGGAACTCTTGCAGCGCATGCTCGAAGCATTCGGCGGGTCGCCTCATCGTATCAGGTCCATACCATTCTCACCGATTGAGCCAGCGGGCGCCACCGGTTCAAGCCCGATGGCGAGGGGCATTCAGTTCGCCGAGCAGCCCCCAGAACTGTTCAGTCCCGGCATCTGTTGGATCGGATTTGGGATGAATCTGTCTGGCTCAGATGTCTAGGCTCCAGACTCATTAAGTTTCACAGCCAGAACAAGACGGTTGCGGCGAGCATGATCGCTGAGAAGAACGTTTCCGGGCAGCGGTCATAACGGGTTGCGACGCGCCTCCAGTCCTTCAGACGTCCGAACATGATTTCGATGCGGTTACGCCTTTTGTAACGCCGCTTGTCGTATTTGACGACCTTCTTGCGGGACCTCCGTCCGGGGATGCGAACCTTTATCCCCTTGTCTTTCAAAGCGTCTCTGAACCAGTCAGCGTCGTAGCCCCTGTCGGCCAGAAGCCACTCAGCCTTCGGCAGGCTGCCCAGCAGCGCCGCCGCGCCGGTGTAATCGCTAACCTGGCCGGCCGACATGAAGAACCCGATCGGCCGCCCCTTCGCATCGGCGACAGCGTGCAACTTGGTGTTCATACCGCCTTTGGTGCGCCCGATCTGGCGCCCGCGCCCCCCTTTTTCACCCCAAGGCTCGAGGCCGTGCGGTGTGCCGTGAGATAGGTCGCGTCATTCATGATCGTCTTGTGCTCGGCGCTCTCGGCGGCAAGGCCGACAATGATCCGGGCAAAAACCCCGTTATCGCTCCAGCGCTTCCAGCGGTTGTAGAGGGTTTTGGCCGGGCCGTATTCCTTCGGCGCGTCACACCACCGCAACCCATTACGATTGATGAAAATTATGCCGCTGAGAACGCGACGATCATCGACCCGGGGCTTGCCATGGCTCTTGGGAAAGAACGGTTTCAGACGCTCCATTTGGGCGTCGCTCAGCCAGTAAAGATTACTCATCGATCAGGTCTCCTTGAGGAGCCTGAATCATGCAAAGACCGTAAGATCAATGGGTCTGGAGCCTAGCCGCCGAACAGACGTAGGGCCAAAGGCGCGATGATCGCCGTCAATACCGCATTCAAACCCATGCCTATCCCTGAGAACGCGCCCGCGGTGGCATTCACCTGAAACGCCCGGGCGGTCCCGATCCCGTGGGCCGCGACCCCCACAGCGAAGCCGCGCGCGCGCCAGTCGCGGATCTTCAGCGCGTTCAACAGGGGCGTCACCACGATGGCGCCGAAGATCCCGGTCAGCAGCACTAGCGCGGCGGTCAGCGTCGGTTGGCCGCCCAGCTGTTCGGCGATGCCGATGGCCACCGGCGCGGTCGTGGACTTCGGCGCCAGCGAGGCTAGCACCGATCCCTCGATCCCGAAGGCGCGCGCGATCAGCAGGGCCGAGAGGACCGCAACCCCCGATCCCGCCAGCAGCCCCGCCACCATCGGCAGCGCGGCGCGGCGCACGCGGGGTAGGTTGTCGTAAAGCGGCAGGGCCAGCGCAACCGTGGCCGGGCCCAGCATGAAATGGACGAACTGCGCGCCCTCGAAATAGGTCGCGTAATCGGTGCCCGTCGCGCCCAGCAGCACCGCAAGCAGGATCACCGCGACCAGCACCGGGTTGGCCCAGCTGGCCCGTCCGAGGCGGCGCGACACCGCATCCCCCGCCAGATAAGCCAGCAGCGTCGCCGTCAGCCACAAGAGCGGCCCCTGCGCCAGATAGGACCAGATCAGCGCCGGATCACTCACGGCCTTGGTCCCGCAGCGCCTCGCGCTCCTCGGACCCGGTCAGCCGGGCCACGGCGGTGAAGGCCCAGGCCCCCGCCGCGATGGCCAGCAGCGTCGATCCCATCAGCGCCACGGCCAGCCCCAGCCCCTGGTCGCGCAGCAGATCCCAATGCGCCACGATCCCCACCCCCGCCGGCACGAAGAACAGCGACAGATGCGCCAGCAGCCCTTGCGTCACCGGCCGGATCGCTTCGGCCAAAGCGGGCCGCAGGATGCAGGCCAGGACCAGCAGCACCAGCCCTGTCACCGGCCCGGGCAGCGGCAGGGACAGGGCGCGGGACAGGACCTCTCCGGTCAGCTGGAAGCCCAGGATGATGGCAAGCGTCTGGATCATCGCGCCAGACTAGCCGGAGCCCCCGCGCCGCGCCAGTGGCCGCGATCACGGGCGCTCCGGTTGACTTGCCCCCCCGGGCCATGGAAGATCACCCATCCTTTCACCGCCCCACGGACCCCGCCCCTTGCGTTTCGACCGCCTGCGCCTGAACGGCTTCAAGAGCTTCGTCGACCCGACCGACCTGGTCATCCGCGAGGGGCTGACCGGCGTGGTCGGCCCCAATGGCTGCGGCAAGTCGAACCTGCTGGAGGCGCTGCGTTGGGTCATGGGCGAGAACCGCCCCACCGCCATGCGCGGCGACGGGATGGAGGACGTGATCTTCGCCGGCACCACGCGGCGCGGCGCGCGCGCCCATGCCGAGGTCTCGCTGACCATCGACAATCGCGACCGGCTGGCGCCCGCGGG
Source organism: Paracoccus aestuarii (assembly GCF_028553885.1). Taxonomy (NCBI): domain Bacteria; kingdom Pseudomonadati; phylum Pseudomonadota; class Alphaproteobacteria; order Rhodobacterales; family Paracoccaceae; genus Paracoccus; species Paracoccus aestuarii. Next base: position 2,632,343 of record NZ_CP067169.1, on the reverse strand, counting down.
CTTTAACGATGACGACCAGTTCGACATCACCCGCCGCATCACCCGCGACGCGGGCAGCGCCTACAAGATCGCCGGCAAGGACGTGCGGGCGCGCGACGTGCAGATGCTGTTCGCGGATGCCTCGACCGGGGCGCACAGCCCGGCGCTGGTGCGTCAGGGCCAGATCAGCGAGCTGATCAACGCCAAGCCCAAAAACCGCCGCCGTATCCTGGAGGAGGCGGCGGGCATCTCGGGCCTCTATGCGCGGCGCCACGAGGCCGAACTCAAGCTGAACGGGGCCGAGGCGAACCTGACGCGGGTGGATGATACGCTGGACCAGCTGTCCACACAGGCCGCCAGCCTGGCCCGTCAGGCCCGCGCGGCCGCGAGATACCGCGAGATCGGCGCCGCTTTGCGCCAGGCCGAGGGGCTGTTGCTGTGGCGCCGCTGGTCGGATGCCGAGGCCGCGCGCCTTTCCGCCGCCGAGGCGCTGGCCCGCGCGCTGCGGGCGGCGACCGAGGCAGGCGCGGCATCTGACGCCGCCGAAGGTGCGCGCGCCACGGCCGAGGCCGCGTTGCCCCCCCTGCGCGAGGAGGAGCAGATCGCCGCCGCCCTCGTCCAGCGCCTTGCCGCCGAACGCGATGCCCTGACCGAGGCCGAGGCCCGCGCGACCCAGGCCATCGCCGCCCTGTCTGCCCGCATCGCCCAGCTGGACCGCGACATCGATCGCGAGGAGGCGCTGAACCGCGACGCGGTCGAGGTGATGGACCGCCTGGACTGGGAAGGCACCGAGCTGGACCGCGCGGCCCAAGGCCATGACGACCGGGTGGAGGTCGCGTCCGAACTGGCCGAGGCGGCCTCGGACACGCTGCGCGAGGTCGAGGCGCGCTTGGCCGAGCTGACCGACGAATCCGCCCGTCTGGCCGCGCGCCACCAATCCGCCGAACGTCTGGCTGCCGATCTGCGCCGCATGTTCGACCGTGCCGACCGATCCGCGACCGAGGCCGCCGAGGCCGTGGCCCAGGCCGATGCCGCGGGCGAGGCCGCCAGCGCCGCGCTGGACCGCGCCGATGCCGCCCAGGACGCCGCCCGCGACCGCGCCTTGGCCGCCGAGGACGCTCTGGCCGAGGCCGAGGCCGCCCGCGCCGATCTGGAGGCCGTGGAATCCGCCGCCCGCCAGTCCCGCGCCGAGGCCGAGGGCGAGGCCGCGGCGCTGGCCGCCGAACGCACCGCGCTGCAGCGGCTGGTGGATCGGGGCCGTTCGGGCGGGGCGACGCTCTTGGACCGGGTCGAGGTGGCGCGCGGCTACGAGGCGGCCTTCGGCGCAGCCCTCGGCGACGATCTGCGCGCGGGCGTGACCGGGGACGGGTCGGGCTGGCACGACCTGCCCGGATGGGACGCGCCCCAGCCTTTGCCGCCGGGTGCCGATCCGCTGGCCCCGCATGTGCGCGGCCCTGCGCTGCTGGCCCGGCGCCTGTCCCAGACCGGGCTGGTGCTGGATGCGGCGCGGGGGGCCGCGATGCAGGACGCCCTGCTGCCCGGCCAGCGGCTGGTGACGCCTGCGGGCGATCTGTTCCGCTGGGACGGGATGCGGGTGATGGCGGGCGAGGCCAGCTCGGCCGCGGCGCTGCATCTGCAGAAGGTCAACGAACTGGCCCGCATCACCGCCCAATCCGACGAGGCCCAGGCCCGGGCCGAGGACGCCCGCGCCACCCATGAGACCGCGCGCGACGCCCTTTCCGCCGCCGCCCAGACCGAGAAATCCGCCCGCGACGCCCGCCGCGAGGCCGAGCGCCTGCTGTCCGAGGCCGCCCGCGCCGCGACCCGCGCCGAATCGGACCTGGCCCTTGCCGCCAGCCGCGCCGACAGCGCGGGCGCGGAACTGGCCCGTCACCGCGCCGATGCCGCGGATGCCCGCGAACGGCTGGCCGAGGCCGAGGATCAGTTGGCGGCCTTGCCCGATCGCGGCGATGCGGCGGCGGCGGTCGAACATGCCCGCACCGCCGTCGAGGCCGCGCGCATCGCCACCATGACCCGCCGCGCCGCCCTGGACGAATTGCGCCGCGAGGGCCAGGCCCGCCTGAAGCGCCAGCAGGAGATCGCCAAGGAGCAATCCGGCTGGCGCCTGCGCCTGGAACAGGCGGGCACGCGCGCGGCGGAACTGGCCTCGCGCCGCGACGCGGCCTGCGGCGACCTGGCCGAGGCGCAGGACCAGCCGGGCATCCTGGCCGACCGGCGCGCCGACCTCGACACGCGCGAGCAAACGCTGATCGCGCGACTGACCGCGGCGCGTGCGGGCCTGGCCGGGGCCGAGGATCACGCCCGCACCGCCGCCATGGCCGCCCGCGATGCCGAACGCCTGGCCTCCGAGGCGCGCGAGGCCCGTGCCAGCGCCCAAGCCCGCGCCGATGCCGCCCGCGAGGCCGAGGCCGCCGCCCGCGCCCGCATCGTCGAGGAAACCGATCAGACCCCCGACCAGCTGCGGGCGAGCCTGGGCCAGATCACCGACTCGGATGCCGCCGCCTTGGAGGACCGCATCGCCCGCCTGCGCGCGTCCCGCGACGCGTTGGGCGCGGTGAACCTGCGCGCCGACGAGGACAAGCAGGCGCTGGAGGCCGAACGCGACCAGCTTGCGGCGGAGAAGACCGACCTCGAATCCGCCATCGCCAAGCTGCGCGCCGGCATCGGCAGCCTGAACCGCGAGGGGCGCGAGCGCCTGCTGGCCGCCTTCGAGACGGTGAACGCCAATTTCGCGACGCTCTTCACCGCGCTGTTCGGCGGCGGCGAGGCGCGCCTGGTGCTGGTCGAATCCGACGATCCGCTGAATGCGGGGCTGGAGATCATGTGCCAGCCGCCCGGCAAGCGGCTGTCGACGCTCAGCCTCCTGTCGGGGGGCGAACAGACCCTGACCGCGATGGCGCTGATCTTTGCGGTGTTCCTGGCCAATCCCGCGCCCATCTGCGTGCTGGACGAGGTCGACGCGCCCCTCGACGACGCCAATGTCAGCCGCTTCTGCGACCTGCTGGACGAGATGACGCGGCGGACCGACACGCGGTTCCTGATCATCACCCATCATGCGGTGACCATGGCGCGGATGGATCGGCTGTTCGGCGTCACCATGGTCGAACAGGGCGTCAGCCAGCTCGTCTCCGTGGATCTGAAACGCGCCGAGGCTCTGGTCGCCTGAGCCTGTCCGCGCTAGGGTCCGCCCATCACAATGCGAGGATCCCATGAGCATCGAGCAAACCCTGGCCGACAAGGGCATCACCCTTCCCGAGGCCCCCATGCCCGCCGCCAATTACGTCCCCTTCGTGCAGACCGGCAACCTGGTCTTCATCTCGGGCCAGATCAGCGCGGATGAGAACGGGCTGATCACCGGCAAGCTGGGCGACGGCACCTCGGTCGAGGACGGCGCCGCCGCCGCCCGCCGCTGCGGGCTGGCGCTGATCGCGCAGCTGAAATCCGCGGTGGGCGATCTGGACCGGGTGACCCGCGTGGTCAAACTGACCGGCTTCGTGAACTCCACCCCCGATTTCACCGACCAGCCCAAGGTCATCAACGGCTGTTCCGACCTGATGGTCGAGGTCTTCGGCGATGCCGGCCGCCATGCCCGCGCCGCCGTCTCGGCCCCCTCGCTGCCCTTCGGCGTCGCGGTCGAGATCGAGGCCGTCTTCGAGGTCCGCTGATGCTGGACGAACGCTTGCTGACGGTCCCGATCACGCATCGGGGCCTGCATGCGCCGGGCGTGCCGGAAAACAGCCTGGCCGCCGCCCGCGCGGCGATCGAGGCCGGATACGGCATCGAATGCGACATCCAGCCCGGCCCGGGCGGCGAGCCGCTGGTCTTTCACGACTATCAGCTGACGCGCCTGACCGGCCGGCAGGGCTTCATCGCCGCGACCGACGCGCAGACTCTGGCCTCGCTGCGCCTGCTGGGCACGGATGAACCCGTCCCCACGCTGCGCCAGCTGCTGGACCTGGTCGCGGGCCGTGTGCCCCTGCTGATCGAGATCAAGGATCAGGACGGCACCTGTGGGCCGAATACCGGCACGCTGCCCGCCCGCACGGCCGAGGTCCTGCAGGGCTATGACGGCCCCGTGGCGGTCATGTCCTTCAACCCGCACATGATCGCGGCCTTCCGCGAGGCGGCCCCCGACATCGCCGTGGGCCTGACCACCTGCGCCTTTGCCGAAGGGGACTGGGCGCGCGTACCCCCCGAACGGCGCGAGGCGCTGGCCGCCATCGCCGATTACGACCGGGTGGGGGCGTGTTTCCTGTCGCATGACAAGGGCGATCTGGCCAATCCGCGCGTCGATGCGCTGCGGGCGGCGGGGGCGGGCATCCTGACCTGGACCATCCGCAGCCCCGCCGAGGAAGACGCGGCCCGCCGCGTCGCCCATAACGTCACCTTCGAGGGCTATCACGCGGCCCTGTGACCATTCCGCCGATGCCGCGCTTGCGACATCGGCGGGGCCTGACAACCGCCCGCAGCGCGCCTATCTTGCACGGCATGAGCGACATGCTGACCCTGACGACCCATCCCTCGATCGCCGCCATCGACCCGCAGGACTGGGACGGTCTGGGCGACGGCAATCCCTTCACCACGCATCGCTTCCTGCTGGCGCTGGAACAGTCCGGATCGGTCGGCACCGGCACCGGCTGGCAGCCGCTGCACCTGGCGCTGGAACGGGGAGGCGCGCTGGTGGGCGCCATGCCGCTCTATGCGAAATCGCACAGCCAGGGGGAATACATCTTCGACCATGCCTGGGCGCAGGCCTATATGCGGGCGGGGGGACGATATTACCCCAAGCTGCAGGCGGCGGTGCCCTTCACGCCGGCCAGCGGGGCGCGGCTGCTGGCGCGTGACGACGGCGCGCGGGCGGGGCTGCTGGACGGGCTGATGCAGGTGACCGACCGCGTGGGCGCGTCGGGGGCGCATGTGACCTTCTGCCTGGAAAGCGAGTCCGCCTTGGGCCGGGCCGCGGGTTTCCTGCCGCGCATCACCCAGCAATATCACTGGCTGAACCGTGGCTATGGCAGCTATGACGATTTCCTGGCCGCGCTGTCATCGCGCAAGCGCAAGGATTTGCGCAAGGAACGCGCGCGGGCCCAGGCCTTCGGCGGCACCATCCGCCACCTGCGGGGCGACGATCTGAGGCCGCATCACTGGGACGCGTTCTGGGAATTCTATCAGGATACCGGGGCGCGCAAATGGGGCCAGCCCTATCTGACCCGCGCCTTCTTCGACCGCATCCACGAGACGATGCGCGACGACATCCTGCTGGTCCTGGCCGAGGATGACGGCACGCCCATCGCCGGGGCGCTGAACTTTCTGGGGCCGGATGCGATCTATGGCCGGTACTGGGGCTGCGTGGCCGACCACGCCTTCCTGCATTTCGAGCTGTGCTATCACCAGGCCATCGACCATGCCATCGCGCATGGCCTGTCGCGCGTCGAGGCGGGGGCGCAGGGGGACCACAAGCTGGCCCGCGGATACGAGCCGGTGCCGATCCATTCCCTGCACTGGGTCCGCGACCCGGGATTTCTGCGCGCGCTGGACGATTACCTGGACCAGGAGCGGCGCGCGATGGGCGATGAAATCGACGCGCTGGCCGATTTCACCCCCTTCCGCAAGGACGGTTAGAGCTTTTCCAGCAGCGCCTCGCCCGCGCTGACGGAGCAGGTGCCGGGGCTGTCCTCGACATCGATGGCGGTCAGCACGCCGTTCTCGACCACGGCGGCAAAGCGCTTGCAGCGGCCGAAGAAGCCCACCGGCGGCGCGTCGAAATCAAGGCCCATCGCCTTGGTCACGCTGCCATCGGCATCGGCCATGACCTGGATGCCCGCATCGGTCGCGCCGGTCTGTTCGGCCCAGGCCTTGGCGACGAAGGGGTCGTTCACGGTCACGCAGACGATCCGGTCCACGCCCTTGGCGCGGATCGCGTCGGCATTGCGCACGAAGCTGGGCATATGCGCATTGGTGCAGGTGCCGGTGAAGGCGCCCGGCAGGCCGAACAGCGCGACCTTGCCTTGGGTCAGATCGGCCAGGCTGACGCTTTCGGGGCCGGCATCGCCGACCTGCAGCAGATCGCCCTGGGGCAGCTTGTCTCCGACGGTGATGGTCATCGCACGCTCCTGAATTGCAACGGATTCGCGGCGACTATAGGCTGCGCCCGGCAAACAGACCAGAGAGGCGGCGGCATGCGGATCGTGATCGTGGGGGCGGGGCAGGCGGCGGCCTCGATGGCAGCGCGGCTGCGCGCCAAGGGCCATGACGGGCCGATCACCGTGATCGGCGAGGAGGCGGCCCCGCCCTATCAGCGCCCGCCTTTGTCCAAGGCCTATCTGCTGGGGGAGATGGGGGTGGACCGGCTGGTGCTGCGGGCGCCGGACTGGTGGCGCGACCAAGGCATCACGCTGATCACCGGGCGGCGGGTGACAGCGATCGACCGGGCGATCGACCGGGCGGGGGGTCGGGTCGTGACGGAGGCGGGCGTTCACCCCTATGACGCGCTGGCGCTGACCACGGGCGCGCGGCCGCGCCGCCTGCCCGCCGCGATGGGGGGCGATCTGACCGGCACCCATGTCATCCGCGGCCTGACCGATATCGACGCGCTGGCCCCCGAACTGCGCCCCGGCCGCCGCATGGTGGTGATTGGCGGCGGGTATATCGGGCTGGAGGCCGCCGCCGTCGCCCGAAAGCTGGGGCTGGAGGTCACCGTGATCGAGGCCGCCCCCCGCATCCTGGGCCGCGTCGCCGCCCCCCAGACCGCCGCGATGATCCGCGCGCTGCATTTGGCCCATGGCGTCACCATCCTGGAGGGGACGGGCATCAGCCGCATCACCGGCACCGGGCGCGCCGATGGCGTGGCGCTGACCGACGGCCGGGTGATCGGGGCGGATGTGATCGTGCAGGGCATCGGCGTGCTGCCCGACACCGCCTTGGCCGAGGCCGCGGGCCTGGCCTTGGACAACGGCATCGCCACCGATGCGCAGGGGCGCAGTTCCGACCCCGCGATCTGGGCGGCGGGCGATTGTGCCAGCATCCCCCATCAGGGCGGCAGGCTGCGGCTGGAAAGCGTGGGCGGGGCCATCGACATGGCCGAATGCGTGGCCGATGCGATGCTGGGGTCGGACCGGCGGCTTGATCCGCGGCCCTGGTTCTGGTCGGACCAGTTCGACGCCAAGCTGCAGATCGCGGGGCTGGGGCAGGGCCATGACATGATCCGCACCCGGCCCGGGCAGGGCGATCACGGCGGCTCGGTCTGGTATTTCCGCCAAGGCCGGCTGATCGCGGTCGATGCGCTGAACGATGCCCGCGCCTACATGATCGGCAAGCGGCTGATCGAGGCGGGCCGCAGCCCCGATCCCGATGCCGTGGCGGGGGTCACCGACCTGAAGGCCCTGCTGGCATGAGGATCGTCGGCGGCCGCCTGCGGGGCCTGAGGCTGGCCGATCTGGGCCAGGGCGATGCGGCGGCCCAGCTGCGCCCGACCACGGACCGGGTGCGGGAATCCATCTTCAACCTGCTGGTCAACGGCACGCATGGCAATCCGCTGCCCGATGCGCGGGTGCTGGACCTGTTCGCGGGCACCGGCGCCTTGGGGATCGAGGCGCTGTCGCGTGGCGCGGCCCATGTCACGCTGGTCGATGACGGGCGCGTGGCCGCCGGGCTGATCCGCCAGAACCTGGACAAGGCGCGGGCGGGCGACCGGGCGGTGCTGCTGCGGCGGGATGCGCGGCGGCTGGGGCCCTGCACGGGGCCGGGCTGCGACCTGGTCCTGCTGGACCCGCCCTATGGCCGCGCCCTGGGCGAGGCCGCGCTGGAGGCCGCCCATGACGGCGGCTGGCTGGCCCCCGCCGCCACCATCGTCTGGGAGGAGGCCCGCCCGCCCCTGATTCCGGCCTGGGCCGAGCTGCTGGATCAGCGCCGCTATGGCGACACGGTGGTGACCTTGGCCCGGCGTCGGGGGGGCTGACCCCTCAGGCGGCGATGGCCGCGGCCGCGGCCTCCAGCCCGCCGGGGCCATGCGGGATGCGCAGCGCGATCAGCCCCGCCTGCATCGCCCCCAGGGTGCCCATCAGCGTGCCCGCATTGCAATGGCCCATATGCGCGATGCGCAGCGCATCCGCCGGGCTGGCCGCGCCCAGCCCCACCCCGAGCGTCACGCCGCATTCCCGCGCCGTCCAGGCCCGTAGCCGGTCCGCCCCGCGCAGCGTCACCGCCGTGACCGAGGGCGCCCGCGCCGCGGGGTCCCCCACCGACAGCGCGATGCCATGCCCGCCCCAGGCATCGACCGCGGCCCAGGTGGCGCGGGCCAGCCGGGCGTGGCGGTCCCAGACCCGCTCCAACCCCTCCTCGTCCAGGATCATGCTCAGCGCCTCGGACAGGGCAAAGATCTGCTGGACCGGGGGCGTGCCGCCCCAGAACCGCCACAGCGCATCCGCCCCCGCCCGCTGGTGCCAATCCCACCAGGGCGAGGTCAGCCCCGTCGGCCCCCGCGCCGCCGCCCGGTCGGAAAACCACACGAAGGCGGTGCCGGGCAGGGCCATCAGCCCCTTCTGGCTGGCCGCGATCAGCACGTCGACGCCCCAATCGTCCATCCGCATCGGCGCGCAGCCGAGCGAGGCGATCGCATCCACCACCAGCAGCGCCGGGTGATCGCCCATCGCCGCCCGGATCGCGGGGATGTCGGCCAAGGTGCCGCTGGCCGTGTCGGTCTGACAGACCATCACCGCGCGGATCGCGCCCGCCCGGTCCCGCGCCAGACGGTCGGCCAGACGGGCGGGGTCGGGGGGCGCATTGCCGAAATCCAGACGTTCTACCGCGACGCCTTGGGCGGCGACGACATCCGCCCAGCTGCGCCCGAAATGCCCCGAGGTCAGCACCAGGACCGCATCGCCCCGGTCCAGCAGGTTCGCGGTCGTGGCCTCCCACCCGGCATGGCCGTTGCCGATATAGGGGGCCAGATGCGCGGAGGTGCCCGCCAGCCGCTTCAGCTGGTCCATGACGGCCAGGTTCACGCGCGGCAGATCCTCGCCATAGATGTCGGGCGATGCGCGATGGGCAGCGTTCAGCACCCGCGCGGGCAGGGGCGAGGGTCCGGGAATGGCGATCAGTTCGGGGCCGGCGGTCATGGCGTTCTTCCTTCACATCATGCAAGGATCGGTAGGACCGGCGCCCGCCCGCGTCAACGGGGCGCGCGGCCTTGTGGGGTGCGTGCCAAAGGCGCTATGGCTGGGGCGCCTTTCCGGACAGGAGACCCCAGACCCCGTGGACCCGCGCACCGACAGCCCCGCCACCCTGATCGCCGCCGCCGACGCCGCGACCCCCCGGACGCCCGATCCCGACCGGCTGCGCGGCCTGATGCGGCGGATGTGGGACGACTACCTGCGCCCCCACAAGCTGAAGATGGCCGCGGCCTTCCTGCTGATGACGGTCGAGGGGTCGACCCTGGCGCTGATCAGCTGGATGCTGAAGCCCCTGTTCGACCTGGTCTTCGTGGGCCAGCAGGAGGGCGCGATCTGGTGGGTCGGCGGGGCGATCTTCGGGATCTTCCTGCTGCGGGCGGTGACGCTGGTGGCCAGCCGTGCCCTGCTGACGCAGGTCTCGCTCAGCGTGTCGACGATGATGCAGACGCGGCTGCTGTCCCACATCCTGACGCTGGACAGCCGGTTCTTCCGCGACAATTCGCCGGGCGCGATGATCGAACGGATCCAGGGCGACACGATCGCGGTGCAGGGGGTCTGGGCCACGCTGATCACCGGGGCCACGCGGGACGCGATCAGCCTGGTAATGCTGTTCGGCGTCGCCATGACCATCGACCCGGTCTGGACCCTGGGCGCGCTGATCGGGGCGCCGATCCTGATCATGCCCGCCGCGCTGGTCCAGCGCTACATCCGACGCAAGGTCCGCCAGAACCGCATCAATGCCAGCCTGCGCGCCACCCGGCTGGACGAGGTGCTGCACGGCATCGCCTCGATCCGGCTGAACCGGGCCGAGGCCGACCAGACCGAGCGTTTCTCCCGCATCGTGGCCCAGATCCGCCAGGCCGAGACCAAGGTCGCCGCCACATCCAGCGTGATCCCTGCGCTGACCGACATCGTGACCGGCATCGGCTTCGTCGCCGTGCTGGCCTTGGGTGGGCGCGAGGTGATGGAGGGCGACCGCAGCGTGGGCGATTTCATGGCCTTCTTCACGGCGCTGGCCCTGGCCTTCCAGCCGATGCGCAGGCTGGGATCGCTGGCCGGCACCTGGCAGACCGCCGCCGCCAGCCTGGAGCGGATCTATCAGGTCATGGACACGCGCCCCACGGTGATATCGGGCCCGCGCCGGGACCCGCCCGCGGATACCGGCATCGTGCTGTCGGATGTGTGGCTGTCCTATGACGGCCAGCCGGTGCTGAACGGGCTGGACTTCACCGCCGAACAGGGCCGGACCACCGCGCTGGTGGGGCCATCGGGGGCGGGCAAGTCCACCGTCTTCAACCTGCTGACGCGGATGGTAGACCCGGATCGGGGCCGGGTCCTGCTGGGCGGGGTGCCGGTCGCGGAATACGACCTGGGCGTGCTGCGCGACCAGTTCTCGACCGTGGCGCAGGAATCCGCGCTCTTCGACGAAAGCCTGCGCGACAACGTGCTGATGGGCCGCCCTTCGGCATCCGAGGCCGAGCTGCAGGCGGCGCTGGACGCGGCCAATGTCAGCGATTTCCTGGACGAGGGGCGGGGGCTGGACAGCCCCGTCGGCCCGCGCGGATCGGCCCTGTCGGGCGGCCAGCGCCAGCGCGTGGCCATCGCCCGCGCGCTCTTGCGCGACGCGCCCGTCCTGCTGCTGGACGAGGCGACCAGCGCGCTGGACAGCGCCAGCGAGCGGCTGGTCCAGCAGGCGCTGGACCGTCTGTCGGCGGGGCGCACCACCTTGGTCATCGCGCATCGCCTGTCCACCATCCGCAATGCCGACAAGATTGTGGTGATGGAGGCCGGACGGGTTGTCGAACAGGGCAGCCATGACCAGTTGATGGCCAGGCGCGGCGCCTATGCCCGCCTTGTCGCGCTGCAATTCGGAGACGAGGAATGACCCGCCAGATCATCCGCCTGACCGGCGAGGACCGCATGGATTTCCTGCAGGGCCTGGTCACCAACGACATCCGCCGCGCCCCCTGCTGGGCGGCGATCCTGACCCCGCAGGGCAAGTATCTGGCCGATTTCCTGGTCATCCCCGAGGCGCAGGCGCTGCTGATCGACGTGGATGCGCGGCTGTCGGACGACCTGTTGCGCCGGCTGTCGATGTACAAGCTGCGCAGCAAGGTCGCGCTGGAGGCGGTGGACATGCCCGTGGCCCGCGGCACCGGTCCCGCGCCCGAAGGCGCCGTGGCCGACCCGCGCCACCCGGCGCTCGGCTGGCGCCACTACGGGGCGGCGGGCGATGACGGCAGCGATTGGGACGCGATCCGGGTCGCCCATTGCATCCCCGAGACGCTGATCGAGCTGATCCCCAACGACACCTACATCCTGGAGGCCGGGTTCGAGCGTCTGCACGGCGTCGATTTCCGCAAGGGCTGCTATGTGGGTCAGGAGGTCACCGCGCGGATGAAGCACAAGACCGAGCTGCGCAAGGGTCTGACCACGCTGCGCATCGAGGGCGCGGCGCCCGTCGGCACGCCCATCACCGCGGAGGGGCGCGAGGTCGGCACGGTCTTCACCCAATCGGGCGGGCAGGCCATCGCCCATGTCCGCCACGACCGCGTGGCCCCCGACATGCAGGCCGGCGAGGCGCGGCTGTCCCCGCTGTGAGCGAGCCCGCGCCGGGGCTGCGCAAGATCATCCATATCGACATGGATGCCTTCTTCGCCTCGGTCGAACAGCGCGATTTTCCGGAACTGCGCGGCAAGCCGGTGGCCGTGGGCGGGTCCGCCGCCCGCGGCGTGGTGGCCGCCGCCAGCTATGAGGCGCGGGTCTTCGGGGTGCGCTCGGCCATGCCCTCGGTCACGGCGGCGCGGCTGTGTCCCGACCTGATCTTCGTGCGCCACCGCTTCGACGTCTACAAGCAGGTCAGCGGCCAGATCCGGGAGATCTTTCTGGACTATACGCCGCTGGTCGAGCCGCTGTCCCTGGACGAGGCCTATCTGGACGTGACCGATTACCTTGACGGCCGCACCGCGACCAAGATCGCCGCCGAGATCCGCGCGCGCATCCGCGGGGCCACCGCCCTGACCGCCAGCGCGGGCGTCAGCTACAACAAGTTCCTGGCCAAGCTGGCATCCGACCAGAACAAGCCCGACGGGCTGTGCGTGATCACCCCCGAACAGGGGCCGGATTTCGTGCTGTCCCTGCCGGTGGGCAAGTTCCATGGCGTGGGCCCGGCGACGGCGGCCAAGATGCAGGCGATGGGTATTGCCACCGGGGCCGATCTGCGCGCGCAGGATCTGGACTTTCTGCTGCGGCGGTTCGGCAAGTCGGGACGCTATTACTGGAACATCGCGCGGGGCATCGACCACCGGCGCGTCAGCCCCGACCGCATCCGCAAGTCGGTGGGGGCGGAAAACACCTATTCCGCCGATATCATGACGCTGGACGCGGCGCTGGAGGCGCTGGAGCCCTTGGCGGCCAAGGTCTGGGCGGCCGTCGCGCGCCACGATCTGCGCGGCCGCTCGGTGACGCTGAAGGTCAAGTTCAGCGATTTCCAGCAGATCACCCGGGCACGCAGCCTGGGCCATGCGGTCGCCACGCAGGAGGAACTACTGTCCATCGCCCGCGATCTGGCGCGCGGGGTGCTGCCCGATCCGCGCGGCGCACGGCTGCTGGGCGTGACCCTGTCGGGCTTCGAGACCCCCGATGACGGCCCCGCGCAGCTGAGCCTCTTCGACTAGCGCCAGCGCACCCACCGACCCGGGCCTTGGGCCGCCAGGATCAGAAGGCCCCCGGCGACCGCCCATTTCTTGACCACGATGGTGACCTGCCACGGATCGGCGCGCAGCTGCCAGTGAAACCAGCTGGTTCCGATGCAATAGAGGGCCAGGATCAGCGCCCAGGCCCGCACGCGTGGCCCCAGGATCAGGCACAGCCCCGCCACCAGGTTGAAGGCGGCCACCGGCCAGACCAGCTGGGGCGGCAGGCCCAGCCCGGCGATCATGGCCATGACCTGGTCGGGGTCGCGCAGCTTCTGGACCGCGCCGCCGATGAACAGGACCGCGATCAGCAAACGGCCCAGCAGGTTCGCGGCATGGGTCATGGGCGGGTCGCGAACCAGTCCTCGGGGACCCAGGCAAAGGCGTCGCGGCGGGTCTCGACATGGCCGATGCCGGGGAAGGGCAGATGCGTTCCCGCGACGGCGATGCGGTCGGCGGTGACCATCTGCAGCAGGTCGCGGCGGGTGACGGCGGCGCGGCCGGGATCGACGTCGAAGACGATCCCTGCATCCGGGTGGCGGAACTGCAGCGCAGCCAGCGCGGCGGCATCGCCGATGATCATCATCTGGTCGTCGCCATCCGACAGGCGCAGCCCGCTATGGCCCGGCGTGTGGCCGGGCAGGGCCATGGCGGTCAGCCCGCCGCCCAGGTCGTCCTGGTCCTGGAAGGTCTGAATGCGGTCGCCATAGGCCTCGGCCACCGACCGGGCCAAGGCCATGAAGGGCGCCATCTCGGCCGGGGCATCGGCGGTCTCGTCGGTCCAGAAGGCCAGCTCGTCCTGATGCAGGTGCAGGGTCGCATTGGCGAAGGTCGCGCCCGCATCGGTGATCAGCCCGCCCGCATGGTCGGGATGCAGATGCGTCATCACCACCCGGTCGATCCGTTCGGGCGCGATGTCCAGCGCCCGCAGCGAGGCCGCCAGACCGCCGGTCGTGTCGCCGAAGGCCGACCCGCCCCCCGCATCGATCAGCGTCAGCTGGTCGCCATGGCGGATCAGATGCACGCTGACGGGCACGCGGATCGGCTGGTCGGGGTCCAGATAGGCCTCGGTCACCGCCGAACGATAGAGCGCGTTGTCGAGGTTCACCACCAGGTCGCGGTCCAGGTCGAAGAACCCGTCGGCGATGGTCGTCACCTGCAGATCGCCGAGCGCGCGGTGATGGACCAGCGGATGAAAGGCCGGGGGGCGCGGCAGCGGGCGGGCCGAGGCGGGCAGGGCGGCCAGGCCCGGCAGGGCCAGGGCCGCGGCGGCGGTCAGGATCAGGTGGCGGCGGCGGCGGTCGGTCACGGGCGTCTCCCTTGCGGCAATCGCGGCGACATTTCCGCGAAAACCCGGCAGAGACCACGGCCCGAAGCCCGACCTCACGCAAAGGTGAGGTCGGTTCGCGGCGATCAGGCGCGTTCGCTGTATTCGAACATCTCGGTGTTGACGATGATCTGTTCGCCCTCGCCCACGAAGGGCGGGATCATGATGCGCACGCCATTGTCGAGGATCGCGGGCTTGTAGCTGTTGGCGGCGGTCTGGCCCTTTACGACCGGCTCGGTCTCGGCCACGGTGCAGGTGACCTTCTGCGGGATCTGCACCGACAGCGCCTCCTCGCCGTAATATTCGACGGTGGCGGTCATGCCGTCCTGCAGGAAGGGGCGGCGGTCGCCCAGCAGATCGGCGTCCAGCTCGGTCTGCTCGAAGGTCTCGCTGTCCATGAAGACCAGCCGGCCGTCGGTCTCGTAGAGGAACTGCTGGTCCTTCTGGTCCAGGCGGACGCGTTCGACCTTGTCCTCCGAACGGAAGCGCTCGTTCAGCTTGCGGCCGTCGCGCAGGTTCTTCAGCTCGACCTGGGCAAAGGCGCCGCCCTTGCCGGGCTTGACATGGTTCACCTTGACGGCGGCCCACAGGCCCCCGTCATGTTCCAGGATATTGCCGGGGCGGATTTCGTTGCCGTTGATCTTGGGCATGGGATGGGTCTCGTGCGATTGGGAAAAAATCGGGCCGGGCGGGCGTTGAACGGCCTGTCCGGCCCCCTATATCGGGGCCTTGGGTCGCAGGCAACCAGAACGGTTCTGCGGCGTTGTCAAGGCGCGATGATGCCCGCCGCAGCGTCATCGGCCCGTGCGGGGCCGGATTTTTCCCGCAAATCGGGCGGCATGCAGTATCAGCATGGCTGACATGCGGCGGAAGGGATACCGAATCGGCGCGCCGAACGGCTATTGCAGGCGGCACCGTCGGAGAAACGGAAACGAAGAAACAGGGGAAACGTCAAGTTTTCCCCCAGAGGCGCTGTTTTCCTGAACAGGGCCGAAAAGGATGGACGACACAAGATGCGCGATTTTGTTGACGGCTCGGCTTTCAATTTCGAACAGGGGCAGCGCGCCCGCAAGCTGTTTGCTGCGGTGGTGCTGGCGGCCCTGGACGACGCGATCGCTGATGACAAGAAATACGGCAACGGTCCCGAACAGATCGCGCGTTGGGCGCGGTCGCGCGACGGGCGCGAAGTGCTGTCCTGCGCGGGCATCGACCCGAACGAACGCGTGGTCAAGGGCCTGATGGAATTCGTGTCCAAGGGCGTGCGCACCTCGGTCGCGCTGTCGCGCGAAGAGAGCGAGCGCCGCATGGCCGCCGAGGCCGAGGAAGCCGAAGCCGCCTGAGATCCGGGCCGCATCGACCGTCAGGGCCGCCCTTGGGGCGGCCTTTTTCGTCAGAGCCGGGTGACGATGCGCTGCGAATAGAAATGGCGCACGTCATCGGCATGGCAGAGCTGGGTCGCGGGGGTCATCACCGCGGCCGATGCGGCGGCGGTGCCCAAGGCCAGGGCCTCCTGCACGGGCCAGCCGCGGGCCATGGCCAGCACGAAGCCCGCCACGAAGCTGTCGCCCGCGCCCACCGCGCTGACCACATGGACCGGGGCCGCGGCCGCGTGCCACGCCCCGTCGGGCCCCGCCACGACCGACCCGTCCGCGCCGCGCGCCACGATGACCGACCGGGCCGCGCCGCTCTGGACCAGGCCTTGGGCGAAATCGGCGCTGTCCTGGCGCGAGGGCAGGGGGCGGCCGGCCAGGCCCTCGGCCTCGTGGCTGTCCATGCGCAGTACGTCCACGGGGATGGACGACCCCGCCAGCGCGCGCAGCGCGTCGCCCGATGTGTCGACCAGAAGGCGCGCCCGCCCGTCCTTCAGCCGCACGGTCAGCATCTGCTCGAAGCCCGGCGCGATGCCGGGCGGGTTCGACCCCGACACCACGACCCAGCCCCCGGCCAGGGCGGCCTCGGCGATGGCAGCCATCGTCCCGGCCAGCTGGGTCATGTGCCATTCCGGGCCGGGCATGACGAAGCGGTACTGGCCCCCCGTGGCGCGGTCGGTCACGGCCAGGGACTGGCGCGTCTCGCCCGGGGCGGTCAGGCGCAGGATGTCGAGGCCCGCCGCCTTCAGCATGTCGGCCATGCGCTGGCCCGTGGCACCGCCCAGTGCGACCATGGCAGTGGACTGCCCGCCGATGATCTTGATCGCGCGGCTGACATTGATGCCGCCGCCGCCGGGATCCACCACCGGCTTGTCGCAGCGCAGCTTGAGGTCCGGCACCACGCTGTCGGCGGCGGTGGACAGGTCCAGCGCCGGGTTCAGCGTCACCGTCAGGATGGGGGTCTGGCCGCTCATTCCCACCAGCGATCGATCGAGGCGATGTCGTCATCCGACCAGCCGAAGTGATGCGCCATCTCATGCGTGACGACATGGACGACCAGATCGCCCAGGGTCACGTCCCCGCGCGACGCCCATTCGTCCATGATCGGGCGGCGGAACAGCCAGATGATGTCGGGCCCGCCGGGCTGGTCGCTGATGGATTTCTCGGTCAGCGGGATCCCGTCATAGAGGCCGGTCAGTTCGAACGGATCGTCGATCTGCAATTCGTCCAGCACGTCGTCGGGCGCGAATTCGGCGACCTGCAGCGCGACCTGGGCGGCGGCCTCGCGGAATTCGGGCGGCAGCCCGTCCAGCGCGGTGCGGGCCATGGCCTCGATCTCGGCTGCGTCGGGGGCGGTCCGGGGGTCCCAGTCACTCATGCGTGTCTCCTGCGTTCCTGCCCCCTGATATGGACAAAAAGCGCCACCTGTGAAAGAGCGATGCCAACAGGAGACGCCCCATGACCACCACCCGTTTCGCGCCATCGCCCACCGGCCACATCCATGTGGGCAACCTGCGCACCGCGCTGTTCAACTATCTGATCGCCCGCAAGGCCGGCGGCAGCTTCATCCTGCGCCTGGACGATACCGACCAGGAACGGAGCAAGGAGGAATATGTCGACGGCATCAAGCGCGACCTCGACTGGCTGGGCCTGCATTGGGACCGGGTCGAGCGCCAGTCGCTGCGGCTGGACCGCTACCGCGCCGAGGCCGAGGCGCTGAAGGCCTCGGGGCGGCTCTATGAGGTCTTCGAGACCCCGACCGAGCTGGACCTGAAGCGCAAGAAGCTGCTGAACATGGGCAAGCCGCCGGTCTATGACCGCACCGGCCTGTCGCTGAGCGATGCCGACCGCGACCGCCTGCGGGCCGAGGGGCGCGAGGGCTATTGGCGGTTCCGCCTGGATCTGGAGCGGATCGAATGGACCGACGGCATCCTGGGCGACATCTCGATCGACGCGGCATCGGTCAGCGACCCGGTGCTGATCCGCGCGGATGGGCAGGTGCTCTATACCTTCGCCAGTTCGGTGGATGACACCGACATGAGCGTGACGGACATCGTGCGCGGGTCCGACCATGTGACGAACACCGCGACGCAGATCCAGATCATCAAGGCCATCGGCGGCACGCCCCCGCGTTTCGCGCATCATTCCCTGCTGACCGGCGCCAAGGGCGAGGAGCTATCCAAGCGCATCGGCGCGCTGTCGCTGAAGGACCTGCGCGAGGCGGGCGTGGCCCCCGAGGCGCTGCTGTCGCTGATGGCGCGGCTAGGATCCGGGGTGCCGGTCGGTCTGGCCTCGCTGGAGGAGCTGGCCGAGAGCTTCGATCTGGGCCAGTTCGGCGCATCGCCCACCAAGTTCGACGCCGAGGACCTCTGGCCCCTGACGCGCGAGCGCAATCAGGCGCTGCCCTTCGACCAGGTCGCCGACCGGATCGCGGCGCTTGGGGTGCCCGGCGATCAGGCCGAGCGCTTCTGGCGCGTGGCGTCCCAGAACATCACCCGGCTGGAGGATCTGGCCGATTGGTGGCGCATCTTCGCCGAGGGCGCCGAGCCGCAGATCGACCCCGAGGATGCCGATTTCGTGGCCCAAGCGATGACCCTGCTGCCCAAGGGGCCGTTCACCGACGCGACCTGGGGCGAGTGGACCGCCGCCGTCAAGGAAGCCACCGGCCGCAAGGGCAAGGGCCTGTTCATGCCGCTGCGCAAGGCCGTGACGGGCCAGGCGCACGGCCCCGACATGTCCGACGTGATGCCGCTGCTGCGCGTGGTGAAGGCCCGCCCCTGATTGCGTCCCGCGACGGCGGGGGCTGGCCGCCCCCGCACCCCCGCCCGCGCCGCGCCGGATTTCAGTCGGGTTTCGCAATTTTTTCGTCAGATGCCGCTTGACGCCTCGGCCCGGGTCTTTTAGATCGCCGCTACCGTGTGGCGGAGTAGCTCAGTTGGTTAGAGCAGCGGAATCATAATCCGCGTGTCGGGGGTTCAAGTCCCTCCTCCGCTACCAAAAAAACCTCAAGCTTTGCATGGCCTTGAAGGATCAGTGGCAAACGCTGTCAGTTCACCGACAGATTTTTCGATGAGGCCGTGGCACTGACGTGGCACAGACTCAGTATCGTCCTCCGCTTCGGAGAATTTACGCTTTTGTGATCCTCGACAGATACTGCTGAACGTCGGACGTGTAGAACCTCACGATCGATCCGTGCTCATCACCAAGTCGGACCTTCCTTGGAAACCCGGGACGCTCCTTTGCCCACCTGTCGATGGTGCTCCTCGTTACGCCGAAGACACGCTGCAGATCGTCGTTAGAGCAGAGATGTTTCTTCGATAGCCAGTGGGGTATCGTCTTGCAGTCGGATTCCATTCTATTCTTCCTCTTCGGTTTGGGCGGGAGCGCTTATGATTTGCCATAAGGCTACGGCGAGAAATCATCGTCTGCCGGGCGTTCCGGCTCGACGGGGTCGAGATCGAAACCGTCATGACGCCACGGGTCGTCGCCAATCCGGGCCACCATTGCCGGTCCGTCTGCGTCGTTGATGAAGCGGATGGCGTGAGGCCGCTGGTGTTCCGCCCGGGCCTGATCCCAGGTCGCGCGGATCATGGCGGCCCGGGTCAGCCCGCGTCCGGGTTCGACATCGGCTCCCCGAGGAGGTCGAGGATCCTGTCGAGCTTCGCGTCGAGGCGATCCATTCGGTCCGCCATGGCCCGGTTCTGACGGGATCTCTCGACCTCCTGAACGCGGGTAGCCTCGGTCAGCTGCGCGATGAGCTGCGTCAGGATTTTCACCGTATCGGCGAGATGGCTCTCCATCAGCTTCATCGCGCTCAGGTAGTCCTTGATCACGTCCGAAACGGGGTGCTGCTCGCGGTCCGCCATGAGATCGTTCAGCAGCCCCTGGATCACCTGCAGCAGGGTCAGGATCTCTCTGATCCTGTCGTCGTCCGGCGGCTCGCAGGGGGGAGTCGGCGCGGCGGTATCGGTCATGGGAGGCCTCCAAGGTTGTGATGAGGGTAGAAAGGTGCGGCAGGGCCGCGGCGGCATGCTGCTCGAGGCCCCGGGTAAGAGCCGCGACGGAGCGGTTGCGCTTGATCCGGGCGATGGCCCGGAGGAAGGTGGGCTTCAGTCGTCGGACGACGAGAGCAAGCCACCTAGTATCCCCGAGATCTTCCTCAGGTCCCGGTTCTCCTGCTCCACCCTCTCGAGCCGAGGCAGCATCTGCCGGATCTGCGCTTCCAGCTCCTCGTTCCTGGATTCCAGGTTCTTGATCCTGTCGGAGTGCAGGCCCAGTGCCGTCTGCAGCTGTTCGAGCAACCGCCGGAAGGGGCTGAGTGCTTCGGTCGTGAACGAGTAACGCTTGGACATGGGGATCTCCTGACGCGGGGTGGAACTGGGGAAGAAGCACGGGTGAGATGTCAGACAGCTCGGCAATGAGGGGCGGCGGGGGATGGTCAAACTGGCTGGCTCGCTGATCTGCGTAGTAGTTCCGAAGCCCGACATAGGTGGCTGCCGCCTCTGCGAGGCGCTGCTGACGTTCGGCATGGAGCGGTCCATTTTCGTCGCGCAGGTCGTAAATGTCCTGCGGGCCACGAAAGCTGTCGCTGAAGCAAAATCCACTCAGTGGAAGGCGCTTTCTGCTCTTGGTATCCTCGATGGTGACGGAGTGGGCCGAAACCTCATGAACCACATGGCCGATATCACCGAGGAGCGGGTGCAGCGCGCAAATGAGATCCCCCCGACCATGCACCTCTCCGCGCTCGGCCGCAGCGATGAGCGGATCGATCAGGCGAAACAGGCTGTGGCCGTCCAGGCCCGCCCGCAGCGCCTCGGCATGATCCTTGTGCATCCACGAGGGGAGTTTGAAGAGCCTGGTCCTCAGAGGGCTCCGCGGATCTATCAGCTCAAGCCTGTCAGTCAAAGCCTCTTGCAGCACATAACGAAAGACCTCGTAACGCTTTTGCGGAGGGAATGGCGTGAATGATCTGAGATGCCCGTGTCCATTGATCATGGCGCGGGGCAGGAGGAAGTTGATCTCGAGCCGACCCGTATGCGTATGGCAGTTGGCGAAGACTGGCGGCTGGCGGAGGGTCGGGATACCTGCGTAAGCAGCGTCAAGGATCAGCGCGATGACGAGGCCCGCCTCTTTGCGCCAGTATCCGGCGTTGAAGCTTTTGACATCGACCTCCTCTGCAGCGAACGTCGCGGCGAGAGAGAGATACTTCCGCTTAAAAGGAAGCTGCGCCAGGAACTCAGCTATGTCCGTCGGGTCACCCAGCAGGGTTTCGGGCTCCGGCGTCCTGAGAACTGTCGTCTTGCGCCCTGCGACGTCTTTTGGAACGCCGTGCGCGACCAAATAATCCACTGCCTTGCGCGGGATGCTATCCTCGCAGTCGCCGGAGTATCGAGCCGTCCCGATAATCATTTCGTCTCGATGATGCGCTGCATCAAAATATGGAGTGCCAGCAGTTCCTCGAAGATATCGTCGGAGAGCGCCTCCTGTTGCATGATCGCTCGCGTCAGCTGAGTCATATGCAGCGCCAGCGCAGACTTGGTAACTGCGACTGAAGGCGATATTTTCGGCGTGACCCCTTTCTGCCGATGCAGGTCCACGAAATAGTCGCCTGCCGATTTTCCGACGGCCTTCGCAGCACGCCGGATATCCTCCCAGTCCTCATCAGAAATGCGAGCGGTGCGCTCTCTTTTCTTCGCAGACTCAACCTTGCTAGAGCCGTTCTTAGACGGTGCTTTGCCCTTCTCTTTCATGCTGTCTCGCCTTTGTTCGTTACGGAGGTAGATGTCAGATATACCGACATCAGTCCTGTCAACGAAAATCGGCTGTATTGGCCCATATGGCGCCAAAAAAGTCGATTTAGAGTGACTGAGGCAATTATTAATTATTTATAAATGACTTATAGAATTGTTTCGTAATTGGCGCGGCCTATTACCAAATGGTCTCATGGGGATGATTCGCGTTCTTCATAGAGCCGGAGACAACTAAAGAACTTGGCCTGTCGGGCCAAAGCGGCAGCATTTTGCGGATGCGAATGTCTACCGTCCGCTCGGTCGAGCTCCTTGCACGTAGCGGCTCCAAATGGCATTCGCAGACATCAGGGAGACGAAGGCTGGACGGTCCATCCGCGAATTCCACGCATAACTGACTCGGGGCAGGGGTCAGTCTGGAGCACGTCCGACGGTTCGGGCCTGCCAGGTAATCGGGGGGTGTCAGGTAGCAGGATGGCGCTCTGCTCCGGCGCCTATGGCGACTTTCCTCTTCGCTGCAGCGCGATCCGCAAAGGCCATCCTGTCCGCGAACGAGTGCAGTCTTGGTGCCCTCCAGGGATCCGAGCGCCAGCCTCCAATGCCCTCGTATCGGCCTGACATTGCGATACTGACGTTCGTTGGCAAGCAATGGCGTCAGCGCAGATGGAGGCGCGTGCTGCGCACGAGGCCGCGTCTCATTCGCTGCATGGAGGGAGCTAGACTAAGTCGTCGATTTGGGTCCGCACTATGCAGCACGTCACTGCCTGACGTCTTGGCACCGCCGGCTGCTTTAGGCTGATCATCTCTTGTATCTCTCTCAAAGACAGCATGTGGCGGGTTGAATTTTCGAACTTTCCAACATCCCGTTGGCCTCTGAGGGGATTGGATTCAGATTGCTTCCCGTATGAGGAACCGAACTGCGACGGTAACCCCAGATCTGTCATCGCGATGCAATCTATCTGTGGTGCGATGCGCCGTGGACTTGCACTGCCAGAGAGATGTCCTAGATTAAGGGGAGGCGAAATGATGATGTTTCGGAAACGCAAAATAACGCACTTCTCGAACGATAAAAATATTAAATCAATAAACGATACTTTTATAGATTCATAAACTCCCAGCAAGAGTCCGCGAATGCAGGGTATTTTTCGTCCGGCGGGCCACGTTTGGCTTGATCTAGGCAATTTTTGCTCCGAAAAGCATCTGAACCGTTTTCCAGACATGGTGTTGGGAATTTTCAGTTCTTACAATAAAATAAGGGATTTCGAGGTAGTTTTTTCGTTTTCCCAGAGGCATTTTTTGCAGGTGAGCCGAGACTGCGTTTTTTGAGATCCTGGGCCAGTGCCTCTCCTCAGTCTGAAACTGCAGCGGAGGAGCCAAACTCGGCGTTGAAAAGAGTTTGCGAAATGGTTTAGCAAATCGCATTTCCAAACGCATTTGCTGTATTCGAACCGGCCTTGGCGACGCCGGTCATCGGTCGCAGCGGTAGACATCCTGATAGCTCTGCCGCGTGCCGGTGAGATCGAAGCAGAGACCGCGGGCGCGGATGTCCTCGCGGATCCGGCTCATCTCGACGCAGGCAATCGAGCGCTCGGTGATCGAGATGCCGTCCGCCATGCAGCGCTCCATGCTGGCGTGGTGGCGGTCGACGAGGCGGCGATCGGCGCTGCCGAGAGCACCGCCTTGTGTCGTCAGAACGACGACGGCGATCAGTGCGATGATGAGTGCCAGGGCACTGGCGGCGATGACGCGGTGACGGCGGGAGAGAGGCATGATGGGGTCCTTCGGGAAAGGGGTCTGGCGGAGGGAGGCGGCCCGGATGCGGCCGCCTCGGGCAGGGTGATAGCGGCGGCGCGTCAGCGCGCGGTCAGGGCATTGTGGTCGGCGAAGACCTCGGTGCCGGTGGCGCCGTAGCCAAGCGCGGCGGCTGCGGAGAAGGGGTCATCGGCGAGATCCGCCTCTGGGTGGCAGGCGTGCAGATACATGGCGGTCACCAGCGTGGTGGCGCCGACCGGGGTCACGAGATCCAGACCCTGGTAGCTGCCGTCGCCCGCGCGGAAGGCGGGCCGGGTCTCGGAGCAGAAGAACTGCACCGGGGCCGGCGCCTCCCAGTCCAGGGTGGCGGGATCGGCCTCGGGCGAGGCGGAGACGGCGGTGCGCAGCGCGACTATCACCAGATCGCCCGGCACGGCGGCGCTGCCTTCGCCCACCACCTCGCGCGCGACCTGATCGACATGGATGCATTCGCCCATCTGGCAGCGGCCGAGATAGGGCGCGGCCATAAGCGCGCCGGGCAGGAGGAGCGCCGGCAGCAGGAGGGCAGGGAGGGGGATCGCGAAACGGCGTGCGGTGGTCGAGGTGATGGTCATGGTCGTCTCCGTGGTGCTGGGGTGGGTGAGGGTGGTGGTCAGTCCTGGCAGCGCGTGTGGTCGGAAAGGCAGTGGCGCAGGGTCTCGGGCGCATCGGGATCGAGGTCCCGCGCCAGGCGGCCGGGGCTGAGGGCGAGGGCCCGCAGCTGCCAGAGCCCCGTCGCGTCCGGGCCGTGGAGCGTGCCGGTCAGGGTCAGCGGCGCCTCCAGCGGCCCCAGCTGCAGGCTCAGCTCGGTGCGGCTGGCCGAGAAGAGCCCGCCGCGCGTTCTCGCCTCGGCCTCGAAGCCGTGGGTGCAGAGCATCTCGGTGGCATCGAACCTCTCGCCGCCACCAACATCGAAGGCCCCGGTCCGCAGTTCGGCAGGAGCGATCTCGAAGATCCGCTCGCAGCGCAGATGGGTGTGACGGGCCTCGAAGCTGCGCCACAGGTCCCGGCAATGGGACAGGAGCAGGCGCAGCCAGGGCTGATCTGCGTCGAAGGCGGCGCAGTCCGGCAGATCGGACGGCCCGTGCCGCGCGGGATCGAGTGCGGCCATGGCGGCGTCGAGGCGCCTGCGCTCAGCCTCCAGCACCTCCTCGCGCTTGGCCGCCCCGGCGCGGCGGACCTCCTCGAAGGCCGCGGCGATCTCGGGTGCCGCCGCGCGGTAGGCGGCGCTGGCCGAGATCCGGGCGAAGGCGTCGTCGGCAGGCGCGTAGCCATTCGCGGCGATCGCCGCGTCGAGCGTGGCGGGTGCGGCCTCGATCTCGGCCAGGGCGCGGCTTGCGCGTTCCCCGGCGATCTGGGTGAGCCGCGCCCCGGCCCGGGCCTCGCAGGCGGCACCTGCCGCCTCGGCTGACGCATCGCGCTCGAAGCCGAATGCCTCGCTCATCCGGACCATGCAGTGCATGCTGACAAGATAGGGTTCGGTGATCCGCTCCACGCCCTGCGCCAGCTCGGCCCCGCGGGCCTCCGCCGCGGCATCGGCCCCTGCCGTGGTCGCCGGACCGGCAGGCGTGGCTTGCGCCGGGGCCGCGAGAGCGGCGGCGGCCAGGGCTGCGGCCATGATGGGGGCCATCACGGTGGCGGGGCGGTTCGGGAAGAGGCAGGTCATCAGGGTCATCCTCGGGTGGTGGCAAGATTGGGCAGTAGGGATCAGGCAGCCGGCATCCGGCCACCGGGCAGCAGCGGGGCGGTAAGAACAGAGAGCGCGGGCCGGCGGCGTGCGGAGGAATGCGGGACACGCCCTGTGGCGTGCAGGGCGCCGAGGGGCCGGAAAGCTGTCGCCGCCATCATCCGCGCCCCTCCGTCCCCGGCCGCAGCTGCGACCGTGCCGCTTCGATCCGGGCGATGAGCAGCTCGAGCCGGTCCTGGGCCATCATGGCGCCGCGGGCGAGGCCAGCGCCCTTGGGGCCGGGGACGGCCTCGGCGGCCCAGAAGAGGAGCGCCAGCAGGTCGCGCAGCACCGCCGCCTCGTCCAAGGCCTCGGTCAGAGCCTGATGGGCCGGGCCCGCCGGCTCACGCGCCGCCATGACGCGCCTCCGTGCCGGCAGGGCCGGTGGGGCCGCCAGCAGCAGGGGCGGTGACGGCAGCGACGTCTGCGCCCGCCTCCGCGCCCCACCGAGCGGCGGCCGGCGCGGTGCGCGGCGCGGCGAAGGGATCGCCCTCGATGACCCGCTCGGCGAGGAGGCGTGCGGTCAGCGCCTCCAGTCGCGGGCGCTCGGCGATGAGCGTGGCGCGGGCGTGGCGCAGCGCGCGCTGCAGATGCGCCTCGACCCGCGCCGCCAGGGCCGGATCCGTCGCCAGCACTGCCCCGGGATCGGCCTGCCAGAGGAGGCCCGCGCCGAGCCCGTAGCCGCGCTCGATCTCGGCCGCCAGCTGCGTCGCGCGGCCGAGATCCGAGGCGGCGCCGCCGCCCGCGCCAGTGGTGGGCGCGCCGAGGATCAGCTCCTCGGCGGCGCGGCCGGCTAGGCAGCAGGCCAGCTGGTCCTCGAGCCCGGCGCGGGTGTCGAGAAGCGGCAGGTCCTCGACCGCGACATGGCCGCCGGTCATCCCGATCCGCGCGCCGGTGATGCGCCCACGCCGGGTCTGGTGCAGCATCACCGCGTGGCCCGCTTCATGAACCGCGACGCGGCGCAGCACCGCAGGGTCCTCGCGCCCGAGCCCGAGCGCGGCGGCAATGTCGCCCGCGGTGACGGCGCGGCCCGCTTCGCGCGCGCGGCTCTGCGCCTCGCGCAGCGCGGCGTCCAGCTCGGCCGGGCTGCGCCCCGCGGCGCGGCGGGAGAGCCGGTCGAGATCCGCGCCGGTGATCGCCCCACGCACCGCGCCGGGCAGTGCGGCGACCAACCGCGCCAGGATGGCGCGCACCGCCGCCGGGGAGGGGCGCGGCAGCGCCAGCACCCGGTCGATGCGGCCGGGGCGCAAGAGCGCGGGGTCGATGGCGCGGGCGTCGTTGGTGGTGGCGAGGACCAGCACCCCCTTGAGGCCCAGGACTCCGTCCAGTTCCTGAAGAAGCCCGGCGATCACCTGCGCGCGGTAGGAGACGGCATGCCGGTCGCCCGAGGCGCGGCTGCCGGCGGCGTCCAGCTCGTCGAGGATCAGCACGCAGGGCGCGTTGCTGCGGGCGCGGGCGAAGGCGGCACGCATCTCGCGCAGCATGTCGCCGAGATGGCCCGCCGCCTGCCATTCGGCCAGCGAGGCGGTAACGAGCGGCAGCCCGGCCGATCCCGCCACCGCGCGCGCGAGCCAAGTCTTGCCGGTGCCGGGCTCGCCATAGATCAGCAGCGAGCGGGTCATCTGCGACCAGGCGATGCGCCCCGCGCGCCAGGCGGCGATGTCCGCGACCAGCCGCCGGGCCGCCGCGGCGACGGGGCCGTCGAGGCACAGATCCTCCAGCACCGGGCCGGCGTCGCGTGTCCCTGCCGCCACCTCGGTCAGCCGGCGCAACTCGGCCGCGCGGCCGGCGAGGTCCGGCAGCCGCAGCGCCAGGCGCCAGGCATCGGCACCGAGTCGCGCCAGCGCCGCGTCCTGCGGCAGCGCGCAGTCGCCGACCAGCGGGCCGGGATCGCCGAGGCTGAGCGCGGCGGCCACCACCTCCCGGTCCGGGGGGCCGAGCTGCAGCACCGGCGGCAGCAGCCGCGCCATGCGCCGCGGCAGCTGCGCGGCATCCCCGAGGATCAGCAGATGCGCACCGCCCCCCTCGGCCAGCGCGTCCTTCCAGAAGCCGGCCACGGCATCCAGCGGCTTGGTCTCGGGCGCAGTGGCCCGGCCGGAGCTGCAGACGAGGTTCAGCTTGCGGGTTGGGTGCTCGGCCTCGATCAGCTGGGCCAGCACGATGGCCAGATCGCCGGCGAGGCCGGCGGGCCGGCAGGCGATCACGGTGATGGCGCCGGGCGCTAGCCACCGGGCCAGATCCTCGGCCGTGGGCAGCGCCCGGCAGAGCCGCGCCAAGGCCAGCGCCCTGAGCGGCCGCTGCGCGAGGCCGGGGCGGGTGTCCGCAAAGCTGATCTCGGGCTCCTCGATGGGCACGGTCTCGTCGATCTCCTCGAGGTCGATCTCACCGATGCGGCCCTCGACCAGGGCCTCGAAGACATGCTCGGGCATCTCCTCGGCGGTGAGGGGGCGCGCGTCGATCAGCGCGGCGGCGGTGTAGAAGCGGGGCAGCCAGTCGGGCATGGGTCGGCTCCGGGCATGGCGTTCTTCCGCGCCTTTCGCGCGGCAATTAGGCGGGAAGAACCAATGAAGCTGCAGTTCATCGCAGCTGTGCAGGCTT
Organism: Paracoccus aestuarii; assembly: GCF_028553885.1. Classification (NCBI taxonomy): domain Bacteria; kingdom Pseudomonadati; phylum Pseudomonadota; class Alphaproteobacteria; order Rhodobacterales; family Paracoccaceae; genus Paracoccus; species Paracoccus aestuarii. The sequence continues at coordinate 2,604,919 of NZ_CP067169.1, read as the reverse complement.
TGACGGCGGACGTTGTATCGGCTCCGAGACTTCGACCGGGACACGCAGATCCATCCCGAGCTTCAGCCAATCGACGGCGGTTGGACCATGCTGCCAGATGCAGGAGGCCAAGATGAACGCGCCAGTCAGGAAGGGCGAGGAGGTAGATTGGCGCTTCATGATAGGGCTCCTCCTAGCCTTGGTCACTTTGGTGGCCGACGCGGGCGCCTCAGGTTTGCGATAAACCTACAATAGGTGTAATTGTAGTTAGTGTGAGTCGTTGTGTCAACTACAGGTAACTACAAATGAGTAAGTCTTTGCCGATATCCTTTCGCTTGCCTTCTGAGGCTAAACACGCGCTTGAACAGGCAGCAAAGGATGATCATCGTTCTGTATCCTCCCTGCTAGAGAAGGTTGTGGTCGAGTGGCTCCGGGGCAATGCTGACTTCGGGAAGCCCGAGGGCAAAAAAAAGGGAACAGCTGGGATCGATGCTTCCGAATAGCTGAATCACGCCCCGACCCGATCGCTGTCGCCGCGAAAATGTAACAGAAGAGGCAGGATTCTTGATACGCGTAAGCCATTGAGAACGATGTGAAAAAATCGCTGGCATGAAGCTTCGATACGGCTCGAATACTAAATTTCAAAGATATATCAATAGCTTGAGCTCTTCTGCCTGCGTAGCGTATCAGAGCTGAAACTTAAGTATCCTGCGCACGTGTGCGCACGTGCAGGTAGGTGTGCGTGTGTATATATATGTTTTTTCTTGATACATTTTCAGTTTATCACAGATATTCGTTTAAGAACATGAGCATAACTGCGTATCATTCTTGTATCACAGCGTATCAAGATGGGCTGGTTGTTACAGCGCGAAATATGACCCCGATAGCGGCTCCGTGGAAAGGCCACGCAGCGGCTTCAAGCCTTGGTCGGCGCTTCTATAAGCCGCTAGCTGGACCGGTCTGACACTCCTGCCGCTATGATAGTGCGGCTCGAACAACACTCAACGCATTGATTTCACCTGTTGAAGCTGCGGTGTCGCTCGCTTTTAACTGCAAGGCGCAGAGGCATTGTGCAGACGCCCTGAAATTCCAAATTTGCCGGTGAAGCCCGATTTCCGCGCCCATGTGCAGGATGACCTGCTCCGTCCGCGACTGGTCGACATGATCACGCGCGCCAACGAGCGGGCGAAGCGCGCTGCACTGATCGATTTGGGAGTTTGTCGAACGGGAGTGGGCGAGTTTTCTCCCGTCGCTTCAGGGTCGGCCGCGACTTCGCCGTGCCAAGTGGCATGGCTCATGTATCTCTAGCTTGCTTTAAGACTTTCTGACGGGGCTGTCATCGCTCAGTGGGTCGCGAACCCGTATTGTCCGCATTTCACCGGCGAGACATTCGTTCAGAATCGCCCGCCAGTCGCCCATAATCCCTGACCTGCTGGCGCAAGCGCATCGGCGAGGAGCGAGTGGAATGGCTGCTGATCAAGACGATCGAGGCCGGACTAGCCTCATGCAGTCGGGAACAAGCGCCTAAAGCAGGTCGTCGTCGATGCCGCAGCGCCCTCCGCCAGCTCGAGGGGTTATGTCAACCGGGTCCGCCGTGACCTGCGGCGCCACTTGCAGGTCTTCTGGACTCGGCCATTCTCGATCACGTAGTTAGGAAGAAATGTCTGGCTAGGAAATCTCGCTAGGTTAGCATATTGATGACTATCAGAGTAGAAGCTGCAGGTTGATAGTTTCGAACTAACCTCTAAGGGAACAATTTATCAATGACAATTTGCGATAGATGCCAAAAGGAAGCTGACATTGGCGATATGCTAATGCCAAACGGATTCATTGTATCGCCGGAGGAGTTTGGGCGGGTGATTCACGCTCTGAAAGAGCCAATAAAGGTTTCCCATCCCAGTAAGGAAATAGACAAGTCTCTTAAAGTGATTCAGTCAGAGGCTTCGGCGGATGCAGTTCAAGTCGAAGATCTTCTTGCAATGCTTGATATCCGCGTGGCGAATACATTGTTCTACAAGCGAGACCTCTCTTTCAAATTGGGCCTGCTTAAGCGGACATACTTTGCGCATCCAAACGGGGATGAAAGGATTTTCTTAGGGCGCGGTCGCTTGAGTTTAGCTGGAGTTGCTTGCCTCTTGAGTTGGTTGGAACGAGCTGGCTTCGCCAAAGTAATCGGGGATGCAGCGTTGAAGTTGGCCCCGCGAGTTAAAAAGGGCGCACTGCTGACGTCTGAGCAGCATGACATAGCCAACTTTGCAATTAATAGGCACTCGATGGTGCCTATCACTCTCGATTGTATAGCCAGCGATAATTTCAAGCCTCGTGTGGAGGAGTTTCTAACCGAAACTGGCTATCTTGTTAAAATAAAGCTTAACAAGGGACGTTTGACCTACTCGATGAAGATTGAGCCGCCAAGAATAAAGTAGAGCTAATTTCTCTAGAAAAGAACTTTACGATCAGCAAGCTTCTCGAAAGCTCTGTCGTCACCTGAAGTCCTTCGACTTCACCCTGACTGTATCGATATGCAGATCCGGGATATAGATGTCGCGCGGCGTCGGCGTTCCGGTGTTGCCAGGCAGGCTCCCGCCGGTCGCCCTGAACTCATCGCCGCGCCCGTGGGTCAGCGGGAAAGCGTCGCCGCGCTTGCCGATGCTGGCAAGCTCAGTTGAAAGGTCGGTGATGCGCTGGACGACGAGGTGGACGACCTCGCCCTCGCGCTGGATATGGCCCGCGACGGAGATCATGCCGGCGCCTAGGATGGCGCGGCGGTTGGCCTCAAAGACCTTGGGCCAGACGACCAGGTTGGCGATGCCGGTCTCGTCCTCCAGCGTGATGAACATCACGCCCTTGGCCGAGCCGGGGCGCTGGCGGACCAGCACGATGCCCGCCACCTCGCAGCGGCGACGGTTGCGGGAGGCCATCGCTTCCGCGCAGGGGATCATCCGGCGGCGGGTCAGGTCCTCGCGCAGGAAGGCCACCGGATGGCGGCGCAGCGACAGGCCGGTATGGCCGTAATCCTCGACCACCTCGCGGCCTGCAGCCATCGGGCGCAGGGTCACGGGGGGCTCGGCATCGCCGGCCGGCGTCGCGGCGAAGAGGGGCAGGTCACCGTCGCGCAGGGCCTTCAGCTGCCAGAGTGCCTCGCGGCGGGCGAGGCCCAGAGCGGTGCGGAAGCCGTCCGCCTCGGCGATGCGGGTCAGTGCCGCCACCGGCACCGGCGCGCGGCGGCGCAGATCCTCGACCGAGGCGAAGGGCTCGTCGGCGCGGGTCAGCACGATCGCCGCCGCATGGGCGTTGGCGAGGCCCTTGACCATCCGCAGCCCCAGCCGGACGGCGAAGCGCCGGCCGTCGCCAAGCGGCTCCAGCGTGCAGTCCCAATGGGAAGCGTTGATGCAGACCGGGCGGACCTCGACCCCGTGATCGCGCGCGTCGCGCACGATCTGGGCGGGCGCGTAGAAGCCCATCGGCTGGCTGTTCAGGAGCGCCGTGCAGAACACGTCCGGATGCCAGCACTTGAGCCAGGAGGAGGCATAGGAGATCAGCGCAAAGCTGGCCGCATGGCTTTCGGGAAAGCCGTAGCTGCCGAAGCCCTCCAGTTGGCGGAAGGTGCGCTCGGCGAAGTCGCGGTCGTAGCCGCGCGCCGCCATCCCCTCGATCAGCTTGTCGCGGAACTTCGACACGCCGCCGGTGAACTTGAAGGTGGCCATGGATTTGCGGAGCATATCAGCCTCGCCCGGCGTGAAGCCCGCGCATTCGATGGCGACCCGCATCGCCTGCTCCTGGAAGAGCGGCACGCCGAGCGTCTTGCCCAGCACCTTCTCCAGCTCGGGCGTCGGGAAGGAGACGGCCTCCTGTCCCGCGCGCCTGCGCAGATAGGGATGGACCATGTCGCCTTGGATCGGGCCGGGCCGCACGATCGCCACCTGCACGACCAGATCGTAGAAGGTGCGCGGCCTCAGACGCGGCAGCATCGACATCTGCGCCCGGCTCTCGATCTGGAACGTGCCGAGCGTGTCGGCCTTGCGGATCATCGCATAGGTGCGCGGATCCTCGGCGGGGATCGAGGCCAGATCATGGCGGATGCCCTTGTGATCGGCCAGAAGCTGCAGTCCCTTGGACATGCAGGTCAGCATCCCAAGGGCCAGCACGTCGACCTTCATGAAGCGCAGCGCCTCGATGTCGTCCTTGTCCCATTCGATGACCTGGCGATCCTCCATGGCGGCGGGCTCGATGGGCACGAGATCGTCCAGCCGGTCATGGGTCAGCACGAAGCCGCCGGGATGCTGGCTGAGATGCCGCGGCGTGCCGCGCAGCTGGGCTGCCAGTTCCAGCGTCAGGCGCAGGCGGCGGTCGGCGGGGTTGAGGTTCAGCGCGCGCAGGTCGTCATCGGTGATCCCCTCCTCGGACCAGGCCCAGATCTGGCTTGAGAGCGTGCGGATCAGGTCCTCGGGCAGGCCGAGCGCCTTGCCGACATCGCGCAGCGCGCCCTTGGAGCGATAGCGGGTCACCACGGCGGTCAGCGCGGCGCGGTCGCGGCCATAGGTGCGGTAGATCCACTGGATGACCTCCTCGCGCCGCTCATGCTCGAAGTCCACGTCGATATCGGGGGGCTCACGGCGCTCCTCGCTGACGAAGCGCTCGAACAGCAGGTCGTTGCGCCCCGGATCGATGGAGGTGATACCCAGCACGAAGCACACGGCCGAGTTCGCAGCCGACCCCCGGCCCTGGCAGAGGATGCCGCGGGATCGGGCGAAGCGGACGATGCTGTTCACGGTCAGGAAGTAGGGGGCATAGTCCAGCCGGTCGATCAGGCGCAACTCATGTTGTAGGCTGGCAGTGACCTCGATCGGGATGCCTTCAGGATAGCGTTCGGCCGCGCCCTCCCAGGTCAGCCGCTCCAGCGTGGCTTGCGCGGTGACGGTGGGATCGTCGCGCTCCTCGGGATACTGGTATTCCAGCTCGTCCAGCGAGAAGCGGCAGGCCTCCGCGATCCGGGCCGAGCGGGCCAGCGCCTCGGGGTAGCGGGTGAACAGCCGGTGCATCTCCGCCGGCGTCTTCATGTAACGGTCGGCGTGACGCTCGCGGCGAAAGCCCAGAGCGTCGACGGTGGTGTTGTGACGGATGGCGGTCACCACGTCCTGCAGGATGCGGCGGTCGGGCGCGTGGAACAGCACGTCGTTGGTGACCACCGTCGCCACGCGCAGGCGGGCGGCGAGGTTCGACAACTCATGGAGCCGCAGCTGATCGTTCGGGCGCCGCCGCAGGGTCAGCGCCAGATGGGCGCGGTTACCGAAGGCCTGGCGCATCCGGCGCAGCTGCAGGGCGCAGAGGTCATCCGCCTGATCGGGGATCAAGATGCCGATCAGGCCCTCGCAGGCCTCGGAGACGTCCGACCATTCCAGATGGCACTTGCCCTTGCCCGCCCGGGCCTTGCCGACCGACAGCAACCGACAGAGGTGGGAATAGGCCGGCCGGTCGGTCGGATAGACCAGCAGTGACATGCCGCAGTTGAGGTCCAGTCGGCAGCCGACGATCAGCCGGACGCCGGTCTCCTTGGCCGCCACATGCGCGCGGACGATCCCGGCCAGCGAGTTCCGGTCGGTGATGGCCAGGGCCTCCATCCCCATCAGGGCGGCGGTGGCGAAGAGCTCCTCGGCCGAGGACGCCCCGCGCAGGAAGGAGAAGTCCGAGGTGACCTGCAGCTCAACGTAACCCGGCCCGCTCATCCGAACACCCCATGCAGGAACCAGCGATGCGATCCGGTGGCCTGGTCTTCGCCGTCGCCTTGCCGGAAGATCCAGTAGCGGGCTCCGGCCTCGTCCTCGATGCGGAAGTAATCGCGCACGGCCTGGGCCTCGGCGTCACGCTTCCACCACTCGCCGAAGATGCGTTCCGGCCCGTCGGCGCATTGCACATGGCGCCGCACCCCGCGCCAGAGGATCCAGCGCGGCGGATGGTCGGGCAGCAGCGCCATGGTCTCGATCGGCTCGGGCCGCGGCAGCAGGCGGGCGGGCCGGGGCCAGTGGTCGGGCCAGGCCTCCATGCCGGGGGTGGCCGTGTCCACCAGCGGCGGGATGCGGATGATGGCGCGTTCCGGCACGTCGCTGGCCACCGCGGCGAAGCGGAAGACCGAGCGGGCGCCAAGCCGGTTCGACAGCGTGTCGATCAGCCCGGAGAGATCGGGCGCCGCCTCCTCCAGTAGCGAGGTGGCCGCCTGCCGCGGCACCAGCGGCTCGGCGATGGTGGCGGTCAGGGTCATGATCTCGATGCCGAGGCCCGGATCGAGGGTGACGATCCTGTCGCAGAAGAGCCGGGTCAGCCTGGCCGGGTCGCGCTGCGGCACGGCCAGGCCTACGCGCAGGACCTCGATGCGGTTGTCGATCCGCGCGCATAGCAGGTCCAGCCGCCGCGCGCCGAGACCCTTGGCGGTCAGTTCGGTGCAGAGCTGGCCCACCAGCTTGCCGATGGTGCGAGCGATGGTCTCCGGCGCGGCGATGGGTTCGGCGAAGGCGCGGCGGATCTCGATCAGCCCCTCCGGGCGCAGGGGCGCGATCGGCTCGGATGCCAGCCCCCGCGCCTGGTCCAGGCGGCGGCAGAGGGCCTCGCCAAAGCGGCGGGTCAGGGGCGCGCGCGGCTGGTCCATCAGATCGCCGATGGTCTCGAAGCCGAGATCCCGCAGCCCGGCCGCCGTGGCAGCGGGCAGGCGCAGAGCCTCCAGCGGCAGGGGCGCCAACGCGGCGTCCGACGCACCCGGCGGCACGATGGTGACGCCATCCGCCCCGTGATGCGCCAGCGCATGGGCCGCGCCCCAGCTGTCGGCCAGGGCCAGCCGTGCGGTGATGCCGGAAAGCGCCAGCTTGCCCGCCAGCGCCTCCAGCATTGCCGCCTCACCGCCATGCAGATGATCGGCGCCCGTCGAGTCGATGACGATCCCGTCGGGCGGATCGGCCGAGACGATGGGCGCGACCCGCTGCAGCAACCAGAGCGCCAGACGCTCGAGCGCCGCGGCATCTGCGGCGGCGTCATCCGCCTCGATGCGCAGATCGGGCACCAGCGCCTGCGCCCGGCTGACAGTCATGCCCGTCCGCAGGCCCAGATCAAGTGCGGCGGGGCAGGCGGCGGTGATCACCCGCCGGTTGCCCACGCGGCCGGCGATGATCAGCGGCCCCTCAGCCGGCGGCAATGTAACGTCCGCCTGCCGCTGCCGCCGATCGATCGGCCACATCGGCAGGAAGACGAAGATGACCCGCGCCATCGCATGCCTCCAGTTCGAGATCGAAGGAATCCCCTGCCCGGGCTCGGATCAGCTCCACGAGCCACCGGGCCCGGCCGATGCCCAGAACGGGCAGGGGGGCGGAGGGCAGCTCCGACACCCGCCAGCGGGTCATCGCCGCGGTCGGCTGTCCGAAGTCGCTGGCATCCGCCTGCCGCCGCCAGCGCCTGAGCGCCAACCCGATGGTGCCCGACCCCTTGGCGGCGAGGTGCAGCCGGCGCGAGGCGGTCATTGACAGCCGCGCCACGTCGCCGACCACCGCGCCCAGCCCGCCATGGCGCAGCCCTTCCTCCATCGCGGCCAGAACCGAGATGTCGTCTCCGGCCTCGACATGGATCACCCGCTCGGGCGGCAGGCCGACCTGCGCCAGTCCCGGCGCGAAGAGATCGGTCTGGGTCACGCACCACAGCACCTGGCCCTTCATCCGCGCGGCGATGCCAGCCACGAAGCAGGCGGCCGCCGCGCCATCCACCGCACCTTGACCGCCGCCGGCGACCTCGTGCAGCGCGCCGAGCGACAACCCGCCCTGTGGCAGGCGGCGGTCCAGCTCCCGCACCCCGAAGGGCAGCACACCGTGTTGGCGCGCTCCCGTGCCGTCGATCTCGCCGATCCGGGCACGCAGTTCGGCCAGAGCGGGGCGGACGGCAGGCATGGAAAGGGGCTCCTTTGCAGTTGGTGATGAACGGGTCTAGCTAGTTCCTGTTTTGTTCTTAGCGTGCCATTCTGTCAACCGGCGCTGCGTATGTTCCACTGTGAGCCTGGGCGACGACGCCACAAGGAATTGAAAATGCTGGATTCAAAGCGGGGGATAAGTCGTAGGTGGTCGTATAGACTGCCCATCCTGATCCTTCGACAGGGTAATGGCATTAGCCGTGACGTGATTGACCTAGGCAGAAAGCAGGCCCAGAACGGAAGCTAGGAAAGCGCGAGGGCAGGGCGATTTGCAATCTGTATAACGTGACGACCTCGCAGGAGGCACTGACCCGTCTGATCGATGGGCTCACCGACCGCGCCGGAAACCTGGCCTCCGGCAGCGTCTATCCCGATCAGCTGGCGCCGATCATCCGCAACGGCGACGACGGGCCGGAGCTGGTCAAGGCGCGATGGGGCATGCCGTCGCCGCCCTCGGTCCTGAAGACCGCGCGCGATCCCGGTGTCACCAATGTGCGCAATCTCGGCTCGCCGCATTGGCGGCGCTGGCTGGGGCAGGGGCATCGCTGCCTGGTGCCGGTCACCAGCTTCTCGGAACCGCGCGGCAAGGGGCAGGGGGTGCAGTGGTTCGCGCCGACTTACGCTGAGACCACGATGTTCTTCGCGGGGATCGAGACGCGCGGCTGGACCTCGCTCCGCAAGGTCAAGGATGGCGAGACGACCGATGATCTCTACGCCTTCCTGACCTGCCCGCCGAATGCAGAGATCGCGCCCATTCATCCCAAGGCCATGCCGGTGATCCTGACCCGCCCCGAGGAATGGCGCGCATGGCTCGGCGGCATCCGTGCCGAGGCGCTGCAGCGGCCCCTGCCGGACGGCGCGCTGGCGCTGCTGGACGCGCCGGTGTGACACCCGCCACCCCGGCTTGACAGGCCGGGCCGCGCCCTCTAGGCACCCCGTCCCGCCCGTTCGTGGCATGGCGACCGCAGCATCAGCCAAAAAGCGGACGCTTACTCTGCCGAAGGTCAGGGGAGCGCCCGGTTCGACTGAAAGGGCGGGAAGCAGCCTGACCGTGGTGCAGCACGGCAGCCGCAGCATCGGCCGAGTGCGCGGGTCAGAGGCCGCCCAGCATACGTCCTGGCGCCAGAGGCGGCAGATCGACGAGAAGAGTCCACATCATGCCATACGAGGAAGCTTGGCCGCTACTGCGCACGGGCCGCCATGCGGTCGAAGGCACGTGCAACGCCTAGCCCGTCATCCGGCTCCAACGCCGCACCTTGCCCAAGCCAATGTGGACAAAGTTGCGATAGACGCCGCGAGGCGCGCGGTTGTATTATTGCGGTCCCTCGTGCATGCCCTCAATCCTGCGTGGTAGTGCGGCATGACGCTGCAGCAGGAGGACAACATGTCTCAACGACTCTTTTTTTCGATCATGCTTGCGGGTGTCATGTCGATCAGCGCCCCGGTCCCGGGAGACCCCGTTACCGAAGTCTGGAACCTAGGCGGTGCCGGTAAACCCTGAACCTAGTTCGGTGAAGGAGCTTAAACCTGCCGCTGCCTCGTGATCACAGAGAACAGTAACCTGCGGATGCAGTCTCAACGCAGATGCCGGGCAGCTGGGGTGCAGAGGGCCTGCTATCATGGCCGCAAGAGCCTCGCCCTTGGCCGCACCGCACGCCAGCAGGAGTATCTCCCGCGCCTCTAGGATGGTGCCGATGCCCATGGTGATCGCACGCTCGGGCGTTCGGCCGTCAGAAAACTCGTCAGAGTTTGCTTCACGCGTCTCAGGCGCAAGTCTGACGATGCGGGTCCGGCTGTCGAACGCCGATAAGGGTTCGTTGAAGCCGATATGACCGTTCGCCCCGATGCCAAGCAGTTGCAGATCGATCCCACCCGCTGCTACGATCAGTCCCTCGTAGTGGCTTCTCACGGCATCGCCGTCCAGGTTCATTCCGTCCGGCACATGCCAGTGCGCTGGATCAATATCCGAATGTCGGAACAGGTGCTGCTCCATATAGCTCCGGAAGGAGGCTGGATGATCAGGGCCGAGGCCCTGATATTCGTCGAGATTGAAGGTCGTGACGCCGGCAAGGCTCAGACGGCCGGCCCGCAGCTCCGCGGACAGAAGCTCGTAGACCCGGAGCGGGGTCCGGCCGGTGGCAAGGCCCAGCACGCGCGCACGCCTGCTTCTGATCAGGTCGGCGATGTGACCCGCCGCCTGGCGGGCGACCGCCTCCGGCGAAGGCAGCACCAGCAGCATCGGGCTTCGTGCGTCGGGACTTGTCGTGATCGTCATGAGGTCTCGCAGGCAGAGATATATTCATCGGCGAGCAGAAGCCGCGCAGCGCGCACCGCGCCAAGAGCTCCGGCCCTATTGCCAAGGGCGCTGATTTGGCAGGACGGAGGAACGGCCATGCAGCGCGCAAGATGGTGGGTGGTCCGCGCAAGGAGTTCAGGACGGATGCCTATACTGCCGCCAAGAACAACCTTCTCAGGGTCAATGACAGCGCAGACGGACAGGATCGCGAGCGCGATGAGGCGCCCGGCCTCGTCAAGCATCGGCGCGGGCGCCGAGCTTGGCGGCACTACGAAAAGGCCTGTCAGCTTCGTGCCTGGCCTGCCACCGCTGCCCAAGTATCGAGCCATCATCGCCTTGCCGGAAACCGCGTTCTCCAGCGCGCCGCTCTCCAGACTGTCTTGAGCGAAAGCGTCGCCGCCGATTGGAAGAGCGCTTATTTCGCCCGCCGCGCCCCGCGCGCCACGAAACAGCTTGCCGTCCAGTATGACGCCCATCCCGATCCCCGTGCCAAGGGCAAGGAAGACCATGCTGCTTGCTCTGTGACCCCGCCAATGTTCGCCGAGCGCAGCAAGGTTCACGTCGTTCTCGACGGACACTGGCATGTCGAACTTCCGGGTAAGGATCCCGCTGAAATCGAGCTCCTCGATGCCGCGAATGTTCGGGATGCGGCTCAGGCGGCGGGTTCGCGGATGCACGGCCGCCGGCACCCCCACGGAGCCCGCAAGAAGCTTGTCTGAGGATAAGCCCGCCTGCAAGAGCAGGTGCTCACGCTGCGCGGCGATCTGGTCGATCAGCGCAAGCCCCCCTTCGGCCGCCGTGGGCTGCTTGATCTCGACGAGAACCCGTCCATCGAGTGGACTTGCCCGGAAAATGTGGAGAGCACCAACTGAGGAACCAGGAGTGTTCTATGGGAAACGGGAACAGACCGACGCCGGAGTTTCGGCGTGAAGCGGTGCGGCTGGCACTGACCAGCGGCAGGACGCGGCGGGAAATCGCGCAGGATCTTGGCATTGGCTTGTCGACGCTGACGCGGTGGCTGGGTCAGGAGCGGGACACCGGTAAGCCGAGTGAGGCACCTGTCGACCTGCATGCCGAGTTGAAGCGGCTTCGGCGCGAGAATGCGGTCCTGAAGCATTCGAGCCGGATCAGAAAACGATCCGGGGGATCGTTTTCCCGGCGAATGGCGACATCTTAAAAAAAGCCGCGGCCTTCTTCGCGAAAGAGGGAAGTCGATGACCTTCGGCTTCATCGAAGCGGAGAAGGCCAGCTTCCCGATCAACCGGATGTGCCGCGTCCTCGGGGTCAGCCAAAGCGGTTTCTTCGCTTGGCAGGAACGCCCGGCCTGCCGCCGCCAGCAGCAGGACATGGTCTATCTAGCCCATATCCGCACGGCCTTCGCGCTGTCGAACGGCACCTATGGCAGCCCGCGCATGCGACCTGCGATCTCGTCGACGAGGGCCATGAGATCGGGCGGCATCGCACGGCACGCCTGATGCGCGAGAACCAGTTGATCGCACGGTCCGACGCGGCGCTTCAAGCGCACGACAGACAGCGAACATGCCTGGCCCTTCCCGCCGAACCTTGTAGCGCAGGACTTCACGGCGGACGGTCCGGACAGAAAGGGGGGGCTGATATCTCCTACATCTGGACGGCAGAGGGCTGGCTTTACCTCGCCATCGTCCTGGACCTCTTCTCGCGCCGTGTCGTCGGTTGGGCCACGAGTGATCGTCTGAAGCGCGATCTCGCGGTCGAAGCCCTGCGCCGTGCTCTGGTGGTTCGCAACTTTGCACCCGGGCCGGTCCATCATTCCGACCGCGGATCGCAATACTGCTCGGTCACCTATCAGGCGCTGCTCCGCAAACGCGGCATCCTGATCTCGATGAGCGGGCGTGGGAACTGCTACGACAACTCGATGGTGGAAACGTTCTTCAAAACCATCAAGTCAGAGCTGATCTGGCCGGTCGCCTGGCAATCCCGCCAGCAGGCCGAAAACGCCATCGCCAGATACATCGACGGATTCTATAACCCCGTCAGGCGACATTCATCGCTCGGCTTCCAAAGCCCCATCGCCTTCGAGCGAAAGGCACGGGAAGTGAGCTAAACGCTCTCCACAAAAGCCGGGCAAGTCCAGAGCGCAGGCGAGTGGCATGATACCTCTGCCGGTTTGAAGCTGGTCGTTCAGGTGCTCATTGGTGACGGCGAGCACCCCAATTGCAGGCTCGGCTCTCACCAACTGCCTCATTGTCCAGTCGTGGTTCAGACGGCAGATGCCGTAGCAGCAACGCGAGAAATCAGAGATAGCACATACTTAGAGCGAACGTCCGGTTTGGAGAAGCTGCACGCCGGCATCAGTCAAGCGTCGAGCGGCCGCAATGGGCGGGAAGCGGTCATACGGCAGTGCGGCAGAGCAGATGCAGCATCTCGACAAAGCGGACGCTCGACCCGCGGGCAGCGTCACCGGCGCAGGATCCACCTCAAGGGCGGAAAGCCGCCTTTCAGCGATGCGGCTAACCAGAAGCCGCAGGTGTAGAAGCGGTCATTCAGTCTCGGCGCAACAACACGGGTTCCTGACCCAACGCGCAAGGCGGGAAGCAACCTGATGGCGATGCAACGCAGCAATTGAGCCCTCGGCCTGAAGCGGACACTCAGCCTATTTGCAGTGCGGCAAGCGCCTTGCTCGATGTTGCTGGCAGAGAGCTGAGTGACAGCCACATGCGCGGCAGACGCGGCAACGTTGAGAAAGCGAGTTGCCGCGCGAATCCGTCTATCAATAAGCTTCAGAGGGTCTCGCAGCGTTTTGCACTAGCGAGACCACTCCCCTACCTATCAATGCACCCTATCTAACCTCTAAAAACAATTCAGGGCGCTCGTTTCTGTAGAGTTCCTCAAGCTTACCGTCAGCAGTCTGAAGATGGATCATCTCAAGCAAATACCGAACAAATGAGTTGAAATCAGGATCTGCAAGGCTGAATGCGTCCCTTTGATTGCTACTGATAACAAGTATGGCAGGGGTATCAGTGTCTGTGCAAGCTAGCAAAGAAGAGCGAATCTGCACCCTTTGCTCGTCTCGAACAAAGCTGTAGTTTATCTCCGAACTCTCTGTGTCGTTGATATAATGGAATTGACTCTGCGGACCATCTAATAGCTTAACAGCCTCATACATTTTTTCTCGGTAGTAAGTGCGATTACTTTCGCGCTGGCTCATGCTGCGATTTCGGGATTGAAGGGCGCTATCAGTGTAAGCAACCATCACAGGAAATTCTCTATCAATGAAGACGCAAAATTCAAAATGATTTCCCTTCGCCCAGTCAGGCATTCGGCTGCGCGCGAAATTTAATATCGCGTGCATTAGCTCCAACCTTTTAGCGACTTCTGATAAGCCTGGCTTCGAAACAATTTTCGCCATCTCCGCCGCAAGCTCTTTCAAAACGGAGACAGGCAGCTTACTTGTGTCGAGAAAATTCTTCCGACTGATGTCTAGGAAAGTCTTACCGGCTGCTGATAGAAATAGAAGTGTGATAAAGGCGGTCGCCGCAGAAACCCATCCTCCGTCCCCCTGAGCAACCTGAATAACAAGGTAGGCTTCACTCAGTGCAAGGACCACTACAATAAAAATGAAAACAATAAATACAGTATTCATCTGCCAGCGATCAAGCATACATCGCCTCCCGAATAGCAGGCCAATAACACCCAGACTTCAAGTTGCTGGTATCGACATCTGTGACGTTGCCTGAAATAGAGCGCCGCCATGATTCATACAAATCTATCTGCAAATGAAGTGTATTCACAATCAAACCTCCCTCGCCGCGTGCGCGGAGTCTTTCCTTGAGAATAGAAGGTGTGGCACCAAAGAATATTATCTTATCCGGCTTTGGAAGTCTTGACTTTACGCTAGCGTGCAGTTTGGAAAGTTCGACCAAATGCTCACTGTCGAGGAGGCCGATTTTATGAAACAGCTGGCAGAATATATAGAAGTCTTCATCTACGCCACGATCAAAAACAATGCGCGTGCTCCGCTCTATTCTCTTAAACTGAGATAGGCGATATTGCATAATAGACTTCTGAATACTAAACAGCGTCGATGATCCGATTTCACTAGTTCTTATCGGAGAGGAATTCCTGCTCTCCTCACGAACAACCTTGAACCCAAATTCTGACAGGATGTCAGCGGCAACGCTTTTTCCGCTACCTGTTGGCCCAGAAAGTTGCACTAGCATAAATTATCCATTCTCATGATAGCCAATAATTGCGATTTTCACCTAAGTTGAAGCATTGGTGAGGCTAGTGGAGCATGATGCCCGTTTAGAGCTAGCCTCAGCATCTCCCACCGCCTTGATAGCGCTTCCTGATTGCAGAACTACCGAGTTTTTGAGCCTGCCCAGACAAAACAGTTCATAAAGCATGAAACCAATGTTACCGTGCATTTCTACTGCAGTCCGCTCAAGAACGCTGAGTTCAGTATATATGTCAATTCGTTTCCTCGAGATCTTCTCTCTGCTTCTAGGCGACGGAAGTCATATGCCCTGTCGTAGATAAAAACCGGCGAACCGTTAGCAGAAACAATCCCCAAGAACCCATACCAGAGCAGGAGGTCAACTGTCTCGTCTACATTCAAATCGACGTCCGACTTTCCCAGAACTTCCTTCAACTGCGCCTGATTTAGCTTTTCGGCGGAACCAATGAAGAGATAGAAAATGTCCTCAGGTGTCCCTGCAACATCGCGCATTTCATAGCCAAAGTCCGAAACTAGGTAGAGCGACATTTGCTGTATTGCATCTTGCACATCATCCTCTTCCACGCTGGCGTGGCCACGGTTGATTGCGAAAGATAACGTCCTTTCACAAAGATCAATGAGAAACCTTGGCCTCATCAGCGATGCTGAAATCATACGACCAACGGCATCTCCACCTGGCATCGGCGGGTTAAGAGCGCGCCAAGCGAGTTCTTCGTCGTCCTCTTCAACAGACGTGGCCACACGAACAAGCAACAAGTTTTCAAGCTGCAACGGGTCGGACCAATCTACGTTGATCACGTTATACTTGCCCCTATCCGAGGTCCCCTCTACCAGCCTCTCGTATATATCCCCGCGGAGAAAAATAAGATGGCTGAGTTCGATATCTTTCTTCGAAAGCTCTCTGCGAATCTTCTGCAACGTTTCGATCAAGTGCTTGACCATCATTACATCCTGAGGTTCAACTCGTCGAGGTGGCCAGCCTTTATCGAGATCATCGATGAGAATATGAATTTCATCGTAACCGTCACAAATCGCTGCGATTGCTTCTCGAAGCGCAGGGATGGGGCGCTCGAACATGTAGTTGGTTAACTCGGTTCGAAGATCTTCAGCGTTGTCGCTCTGCCCAGCCCGGCTGACCACCTTATCCACGGCTGCTTTGAGTCGTGAAGTGAAGTCACCGGAGACTACTTGGTCATCTAAATCAAACTGATCTTCAATTGCCGCGACTTTTTGCTGAACCTGGAAGTTCGATTTTACTTTTGGGATGATGGATTCCCTCAGCTTCAGAAGTATTTCGAAATACAAGATGTATTGCCAAAACGCCGCGATAGTATGGTCGAAGACCCCTGCGGAAAGGACACTCAGCAGGGCCTCCCTCATCTCGCTGAGGTCATGCGAAGCAGGTCTGAGGTCCACAACGCAGCGCCGTGAGCTTGAGCCCTTAAGATGTTCTAGAACCTGAAGATATATCGCCGATTTTCCCGCGCCCTTGCGTCCTGTGACAATTGCGCCCTCCGCTCGAAGAGCACGGGAGAATTCCGCCGTTTCGACAAAGTATTGATCAAGCGAGCTCGATTCGTTTTCTGCAGATGATGACCCGAGGTCGATTTTTGTGAGAATGCTCGCTTCACCCCGCCTCCCGCGCTGCGCAGGCTTCTGATTTTTCACCAGAGTCTCGTGACAGTATTCTGAGACGTGTCGAAGGGTCTCATGCCGGCTAGCTGAGTTCTTTATGAAATCCCTATAATCTAGCGGAGCGGGAGAGTTCTCATACTGGATCACTAGAGCATCGATATTACTGCCGTGTGAGAGCCCCAAGAGGAAGGCTGCGCGCAGATTGTGCAGATCAGCGTCAACGACCTGCTGCGATAATAAAGGGATAATAACTCCAGCAGACGACGATATTTCTGAGTAGGCTTGAGATGCAGTTAAACGAGGAACTTCTGCAGGATCGTATACCCGATACTTCACTTCAGATTCTGCGGCCGCGTGGAAAATCCAGTTGCGGAAATCCGTCTTCTTAAGTGTGTCGAGTATGAACAGCGGCTGCGCGTAATTTCTTTTTTCTGCTGCTCTGTTTTGCCATGCCTGCGTGCTCCAGGCTCCCAGACACTCAGATAAGTCCAAAGCGTTGCTGTAGCTTGCATATCCCGTTGTATCGAAAAGCCCCACGCGCCTTATCGAGTCTGATGCGCCTAACATGGCTGTGTTTAGTGTTGGCAACACTGGCTTTCCCAACGCAAGCGCATAGCCAACTTCGTAATACACGTTGTAGTTCGGGATCGTCACATCAGCGGCCAAAAAGTCGGCAGCAACAATGCTGTCTCTAACGAGATTATCCAGCTTGAAGCCAAGAATGTTCATGGCCTCCCAGAGCTTCACCTCGATGCCGTTGATCGAACCAGTCTCCGCCGCTCCTCTGATGGCGTCTCTAACCAGCGGGTTAGATTCTGGATATGCGAAGAACGCCGTGCCCGTTGCCATCTTCTCTGAACCTCGACCTGCTGAAGCTCGTAGCAGTGAACCAGTAGTAGGAGCGCTCTGCAAGGGCGGGCTATGATGGGGCGTAAGAATAGACCGTGTTTGGTCCACAGGCCGTCCGAGCTGTGAGCCTGAGGGCCTCTAGTGCCCCTGTTCGAGCTTCTGGTTCGGCGTCTATCAGGTGCGTCGCATCAGCACACGAACAGGCTTTTGTTTCACATCGCTTACCTCATCCTAGAGCTGCAGGAGAGATCATCCGGATGAGCTTTAGGAGCATCTTTGATATTGTTGTTCATCGCTTCCATGGAGCGCGCTCATCCTCTCTGCCGCCAGCGCCACGCGCCCGTTGGATCACATCATGACTCCTTCGCTTCCCTCTCCTCGGAAGCCTTCTTGACCGGTGAAGCATTCGGTTGCGGCTTGGGGAGTCATGTTATTTGTTGCAGGTAGGACTACCTCTGACGCCGACCGAAATCGCCGCAGTTTCCCATGCCTCTTCAGTTAGAAGGATATTAACTTTCGAGGACTAGTCTGACTTGATACCAACCCATATTCCAGGGGGAAATCATGTAATTTTCGAAGCACACGATTTTCACCTTGGTCGTCGTCCCACATTTAGTTGGCGGGACGACGATGAGGAGTGAGCGGGTTGTATCGCATGTTCTAGTTCTTTGGCTTCTTGCCAACCCACCTTCGGCTACCGCAGATGCGCTTCGCACTGCCTTCGACTACACGTGCCGCCGTTGGCTTGCGGCCGAGGACCAACCGGCCCTTGGCCACATCGCTGCCTCTGGCCGAGGCGCTTTGCCTTGCAGGCCACTGTGGTCAGGCAGATCTCCCAACTGGACCTACTTGAAACTGAGCAAATAAGGTGAGGCTGCAGGTGCAGCGAACGGCCGGAAGGTCCCGCATAGTGGTTACGGCCCGATCAATCTCGCTGCGCCCTGCACCGACGTCCGTTTCCCAGAACCTGCATCGCAGCATCTAATGGCCGTCGACCGACCGCTAAGGGCCGAGTGCGCGACCCAGGGGCTGCCCCGCGCCGTTCCCGGCACCAAGGCCGGCGGATCGACGCGAGGAGCCCAAAGCTGTCGTTCAGTTGCGCCTCAGCGAGTGCGGCTGCAATCGGCGCAAGCGCATACCTCCGCCTCTCGTGCTTTGAGCGTCTAATGGTTGCGTGGCACCACCTCTGGCACTGATCCCAAGAATAACGAGCATCACCTGCACTCGGCCTTGCACAGCCGGTCCGCGTGTTTTACTCGATAAGGTATGGGGACCCGCGAACTCCCCACGAGGCGCCAGCTAAAGATCGCGTTCCAGATCAATCCTGAATGTCCTGTTCAAGGAAGGAACGCCCATGCCTGCGCCAAACGCGATAGCATTCGAGAAGTTGAGCAAGATCATCGGCACGCCTCGCGCGCCGCTGCTTCTGGATGTGCGCTCAGACGAAGACTACTCAACCCATCCTTACCTGCTACCAGGCGCTGTGCGCGCCGATGATCGGGCAATGGCGAATGTTGCGGCGCTTGCGCCCGCTGCGGCCATCACCATCTGCCGTGCGGGCCATCGCCGGAGCCAGGGCGCAGCCGCCATATTGCGGGCTGAGGGTGTCGGTGCGGAATACCTTGACGGAGGCTTCGACGCATGGCGGGCCGCCGGACTGCCGCTGATCGACCCCGCGCGCCTGCCGCCGCGGGACGCGCAGGGCCGCACAGTCTGGGTGACGCGCGCCCGGCCCAAGGTCGACCGCATCGCCTGCCCATGGCTGATCCGCCGCTTTGTCGATCCACGCGCGATCATCCTCTTCGTTGCGCCTGCCGAAGTGGTTGGCGTGGCAGAGCGCTACAATGGCGCTGCCTTCGACGTCGAGAACGTCTTCTGGAGTCATCGCGATGAACTCTGCACCTTCGACGTGATGCTGGCCGAACTGGGCCTGTCGCTGCCGGCGCTGGATGTGCTGGCACGTATCGTGCGCGGGGCAGACACCGCTCGACTGGACCTGGCGCCCGAGGCAGCAGGGTTGCTGGCCGCTTCCCTTGGTCTGTCGCGGATGTTCTCCGACGATCTCGAGCAGCTGGAGGCTGGCATGCTGCTCTACGACGCTTTCTACCGTTGGGCCCGGGATGCACAGGACGAGAGACACAACTGGCCGACCAACAAGCCGAGGACCGACTGATGCAGAAAGGCTCGTATCCCACTCTTGCCGAAGCAACCCGCATCTGGGCCCGCATTGGCCTTCTGAGCTTCGGCGGGCCGGCCGGGCAGATCGCGCTGATGCACCGCATCCTGGTCGAGGAGCAGCGCTGGCTCGGCGAGAAGCGGTTCCTCCACGCGCTGAACTACTGCATGTTGCTACCTGGCCCCGAGGCGATGCAGCTGGCCGTCTATATAGGCTGGCTGATGCACCGCACGCTTGGCGGGATCATTGCCGGCCTCCTCTTCGTGCTGCCGGGCATCGTCGCGATCATGGCGCTCAGCTGGGTCTACGCGATCTGGGGCGATGCCGGGCCGGTCGAGGCGCTGTTCTTCGGCCTCAAGGCCGCCGTTCTCGCCATCGTGGTGCAGGCGGTGATTCGCATCGGCAGCCGGGCGCTGAAGAACGGCGCGATGATCGGCATCGCCGTGGCCTCGTTCCTCGCGATCTTCGTCTTCGGCATCCCCTTCCCGCTCATCATCCTGACCGCCGGCCTGATCGGCTTTCTCGGCGCCCGCGCGGGTCTGCCCGCCTTCAGGGGCGGCGGCGGGCATGGCAAGGTCGGCGCAAGGCAGGTCGCGGATGCCGACACGCTGCTGGGCGAGGAAACGCCCGAGCATACCCGCGTCAACCGGGCCTGGGCGATGCGCATCTCGGGCACGTTCCTGGCGCTGTGGCTGGTGCCGGTGGCGCTGCTGTTCCTGCTGCTCGGCCCGCAGAACGTCTTCTCGCAGATCGCGGGCTTTTTCAGCGTGATGGCGGTGGTGACCTTCGGCGGCGCCTATGCGGTGCTGGCCTATGTCGCGCAGGAGGCGGTGCAGAACTTCGGCTGGCTCGCGCCCGGCGAGATGCTGGACGGCCTTGGCATGGCCGAGACGACGCCCGGCCCGCTGATCATGGTCACGCAGTTTGTCGGCTTCATGGGCGCGCTGCGCGAGGCGGGCGCCCTGCCGCCGCTGCTGGCGGGCACGCTCGGCGGCCTCTTGACCACCTGGGTGACCTTCGCGCCCTGCTTCCTGTGGATCTTCCTCGGCGCGCCCTTCATCGAGCGGCTCAGGGACAACCAGACCCTCTCGGCCGCGCTGACGGCCATCACCGCCGCCGTGGTGGGCGTGATCGCGAACCTCGCCGTCTGGTTCGGCCTCCACGTCCTTTTCGCCCAGCTGCGCCCCGCGGTGCTGGCGCTGGAGCTGCCGGTGTTGTCCAGCCTCGATCCATGGGCGGCGCTGCTGACGGTTGTCGCGCTGGTCGCGGTGCTTCGCTTCAAGCTGTCGCCTGTGACGGTGCTGGCGGGCTGCGCTGTAGCGGGGCTAATGCTGCGGCTCCCGGGGCTGATCTGATCCTCACGTGAATGGGCCAGCATACAAGATGCCAGCGCGGCTACGACGCTGTATCTGCACCAATGGGGCAACCTAGCGGTCGTCTCGTGATGCGAACAACTTGGCCCTGAGCGAGGATGGCAAGGCTGAGGCGCACTGAACGGCAGCTCCGTCCCGCATCAGCGACATCGCCCTGTTGATCTCGCTGCGCCAAGCTCGAACGTCCGGTCTGGGGCCGCTGCAGGGCAGCGCCCCGCAGCGGCCGTCTGACCGCAAATGGCCGTGTGCGCGGGTCAGAGGTTGCCGCGCGCCGTTCGCGGCACCAGGGCCGGCGGATCGACGCGAGGAGCCCTTCTCTGACATTCGGCACTTCCGCAGCTAATGCATGCGCATCAAGAGCTGTCGCGTAAAAATCGTTGGCCAAGCTCATATCGTTGCTGCGGTGCAGCTTCCCCATAGCCGACACTTGTGGATGCCGCAGCGATATCCGCGATGCGGAACGCAGGCAAAGACTAGGGGTTGTTCTAGCCACCAATTTCAACAGCAAGGAGAAACCGAGATGAACTTTGCAAAAACGAGCTTCGCAGCAGCCATTGCCGCAGCCACTTTCGCCGCACCTGCTCTCGCCCAAGACGGAGAGTTCCGCCTGCCTGAGCAATGCACAGCGGCCGCTGCCGGGGGAGAGATGGATCACGCCAGCATGGGTCACGGCGGGGCGCACGCCGATCATGGTGCGGGGATGGATTCCGGCACGATGGAAATGATGGGCATGGGCGGTATGGACGTTGAGGCCATGCCGGAGCATGTCCAGGAGAACATGCGTCGGATGATGGTCACGATGCCGGCAATGCACGACGGCATGATGAACGAAGATGCCGACGTCGCCTTCGCCTGCGGCATGATTGCTCACCATCAGGGTGCCATCGATATGGCCGAGGTGCTGCTGGCACATGGTGAGGACGAGCAGATGCGCGCCTTGGCCCAGGAGATCATTGACGCACAAGAAGCCGAGATCGAGCAGATGACGACGTGGCTGGCCGAGAACGCTAACTGATCCACCTTGGGGCCGCGCGGCACTGCACCGCGCGGCTTCTGGCACAGCTACCTCTTCCGCATCAGCAGAAACAGAGGAGGTTAGGCATCAGGAAAATCCTGACGCCGCTCTTGACCTTCCCATGATGGGAAGCCCCATATCCGCTCCAAAGACATGATGGAGCTCAGTCCATGAACATCGGAGATGCTTCTTCCCGCTCGGGCGTATCGGCGAAGATGATCCGCTATTACGAGCAGATCGGCCTGATCCCGCCGGCAAGGCGCACCGCCTCCGGCTATCGCGACTATGCTGAGGCCGACATCCACATGCTCCGGTTCATCGCCCGGGCGCGGGATCTGGGCTTCCCGGTAGCGGAGATCACGGATCTTCTGGATCTGTGGCGCGACACCGGCAGGCGCAGCGCCGATGTGAAGGCGCTGGCGCAGGCGCGGGTGCGCGACCTTCGCCAGAAGATCGCGCATCTGCAGGAGATGGCAGAAACGCTCGAGGATCTGGCCCGGTCCTGTGCCGGAAACGACCGTCCCGAGTGCCCCATCCTGCGGAACCTCGAGGCGGCGACATCCCCGGCGCCAGACGATTGCGGGCACCATGCTCGAAACCGCACCCATCCCAAGGAAAGGATCACGTCGTGATCGACAGGCGTATGTTTATCGCCGCGCTTGCCGCGGCCCTGGCCCCCGCAACTGGCGTGCTCGCCGCCCTGCCTGCAGCCGAAACGCTGGTCAAGGTGGTTCGCTCGCCCGATTGCGGCTGCTGCGGCGCCTGGATCAACCATTTGCGGCAGGCGGGCTTCACCGTCGACGTGACCATGGCCGACGACGTTTCAGCCTTCAAGGAGCAGCATGGCGTTCCTCAGGCCCTCTGGTCCTGCCACACCGGCCTCGTTGAGGGCTATCTGATTGAGGGGCATGTCCCGGCCGAAGCCATTCGCGCCCTGCTGGACCAGCGGCCCGAGGCGGCCGGTCTGGCCGTTCCCGGCATGCCCATTGGCTCGCCCGGGATGGAGATGGGCGATGAGACTGAGTCCTTCGACGTGATCGCTTGGAACGCGTCCGGCACCAGCGTCTTCGCAAGATATTGAGGGTTTCCAGTGGCTACAACAACTTCCAAAACCGCGACCCTGCACCGGATGGTGATGACGAAGCACATGTGCCCTTACGGGCTCAAGTCGCTCGATCTCCTCCGCCGCCAGGGCTACAGCGTCGAGGATCATCACCTGACCACCCGCGCCGAGGTCGATGCGTTCAAGCAGCAGCACGGCGTCCAGACCACGCCGCAGACCTTCATCGGCGGCCAGCGCGTCGGCGGCTATGACGATCTGCGACGGCATTTCGGCAAGACGGTCCGCGACAAGAGCGCGACGACCTACCGCCCGGTGATCGCGCTCTTCGCAATGGCTGCCGCGATGGCTCTCGCCACCAGCTGGGCTGCCCTTGGCCAGCTGATCACGGTCGCCGCAGCCGAGTGGTTCGTGGCCTTCGCCATGTGTCTTCTGGCCCTGCAGAAGCTGAAGGACGTGGAGAGCTTCGCGACCATGTTCCTGAACTACGACCTGCTGGCGCAGCGTTGGGTGCGCTACGGCTATGTCTATCCCTTCGCCGAGGGGCTCGCAGGCGTCCTGATGGTCGCAGGGGCGCTGATGTGGCTGTCGATCCCGGTGGCGCTGTTCATTGGCACGATCGGCGCGGTGTCGGTCTTCAAGGCGGTCTACATCGACAAGCGGGAGTTGAAATGCGCCTGCGTCGGCGGCGACAGCAACGTTCCCTTGGGCTTCGTGTCGCTGACGGAGAACCTGATGATGATTGCGATGGCCGTCTGGATGCTGGTCAAAGTCACCGTGCTGCAGCACTAGCTGGATTGTGCGAACCGTTGCCGCGTCCGTCGCGCCCAATACGTGTCCGGGAAGAGCGGTTGAAAATGTCCGCTTTCCCTGATGCCATGCTTCTCATGCTGCATCGCCATCTCGCGGCTTTGTCGTCCTGTGAGCGAATCTGTCTCATGTAAGGATGCCAAAGCTGCAGGTGCAGCGAATGACCGGAAGGTCCCGCAAAGCAGTCTGTGCCTGTTAGATCTCGCTGCGCCAAGCACGAATGGCCGGTCTGGGGATGCTGCAATGCGGCGCTAGGCCGGCGCTGTCGGGCCGCTATGGGCCGAGGCTGTGTGGAAACTCGGCCTTATGGTAGACTTAGACATGGTGGCGGGAGATCGGCATGTCGGGTTTCATCGAAGGGACTGCGCGGGGACAGACGGCTCTTTTTCCAGATCGTCTTGAGGACTGGATTGGCGAGGATCACCTGGTTCGGGTGGTTGATCTGTTCGTCGATGAACTCGATTTGCCTGCGCTCGGATTTGCGCGATCGTCGCCGGCGCGGACGGGGCGACCCGGATATCATCCTGCCGTGCTGCTCAAGCTGTTCATCTACGGCTATCTGAACCGGATCCCGTCCAGCCGGAGGCTGGAACGCGAAGCCGGGCGGAACGTCGAGCTGATGTGGCTGACCGGCCGCCTTGTCCCAGACCACAAGACCATCGCCGACTTCCGGCGTGACAACGGTCCCGGCATCCGCCGCAGCTGCGCCCAATTCGTGGAGTTGAGCCGCCGGATCGGCGTGCTGAAAGGCGCCTGCGTTGCCATCGACGGGAGCAAGTTCCGGGCCGTCAACAGCCGGGACCGCAACTTCACCAAGGGCAAGATCGCCAGCCGCATTGCCCACCTGGAGGTGGACGTCGAGCGCTACATCGCGGAGATGGTGCGGGTCGATCGACAGGAGGAGGGCGAGGTTCGGGCTGAGAAGGTCGCGCATCTGGCCAAGCGTTACGGGCGTATCCGGCAGCATATCCAACACCTGCAAGCCATGGCTCGGGCCTTGGCCGATGCGCCGGATGGGCAGATATCTCTGACCGATCCCGATGCCCGCGCCATGGCCACCAGCGCCCGGAACAGCGGAATGGTCGGCTACAATGTCCAGACCGCCGTCGACACCGAGACCCACCTGATCGTCGCGCATGAAGTCACCAACCAGGGTCATGACCGTGATCTTCTGGTGCCGATGGCAAAGGCGGCCAAGGATGCACTCCGTCGCGACGAGATGCATGTGCTGGCCGACAAGGGCTACTTCAGCGGGCGGCAGATCCTGGCCTGTCACAAAGCTGGAATCACCACGACGATCCCGCGCCCCGAGACGTCGGGCAACCGCCTCAAGGGCATGTATGAGAAGGCGGACTTCGCCTATAAGGCCAACGCGGATATCTATCGTTGTCCCGCAGGGGAAGCGCTACCGTATCGCTACACGACCGAGGAAGACGGCTTGGAACTCCGCCGCTACTGGACCGGCGAGTGCGGCACGTGCCTGATGAAATCGCCATGCACGACCGGCAAGGAGCGCCGGATCACAAGGTGGGCGCACGAGCATCTGGTCGAGGCGGCGCGGGCGAGGCTGATCGGACCGACCGAACCGATGACAATCCGCCGAGGCACGGTCGAGCACCCGTTTGGCACCATCAAGGCGTGGATGGGCACGTCCCACTTTCTGACCCAACGCCTGAGGAATGTGAAAACAGAGATCGCGCTGAACGTCCTCGCCTACAACATCAAGCGGATGGTGGCGCTGATCGGGGTCCGCGGGTTGATGAGCGCTCTGAAGGCATGAAAGGCGCCGCTCCATGTGGTCTGTCTGCACTTCGCCAAACTCAAGTCAGATCTTCGCGTCAGATGCCCTTGGATGCCAGCATGCGCCGGCGTTTCCACACAGCCTAGGCCGAAAGCAGACACTCAACCTGTCCGAGCCCTGATGAGCATTTCCCCGGCGTAGAAGGCGGGAAGCCGACACTCGCTGCACAGTAACACGAATGACCGCTATTTCGATTTACTTGCTAGCGCACGAAAGGTGATCACATTGCCAGCCTTCTGCAACTGACTTACCATATCTGCGGTCTCTAAGCCCGTTTTCCTTGTCCGAACCAGACGATGGGCGGTAATCTCCAAGTTGAAAGTTAATAGAGGGCAATCCATGCGCGCGCTTAAGCTAGACTTGGAATATTGCTATGGAATTCGAAAGCTGGAGCAGTCTTTCGATTTCAGGAAATGCAAGGCCGTTGCTCTATACGCACCAAACGGAGCCATGAAATCATCCCTTGCAAAAACGTTCCAGGACATCGCCAACAAGAAGCAGTCGTCCGACAAGATGTTCCCAGACCGCCTTACGAAACGATCGGTGCTAGACGAGAACGGTGCCGAACTAGACCCAGAATCTGTCCTGATCATTCGGCCCTACGATGAGGACTTCGGGAGCAGCGAAAAGACTTCCATCCTTCTCGTCAATTCAGAACTTCGAAAAGAGCACCAGAAACTCAACGAAGGCATCGAAGACGCGAAGAAGGTGCTTCTCGCGGCACTCAAGGATCAGTCAGGGTCAAAGAAGGACATCGCCGCCGAAATCTCGTTGGCGTTCACCAAGACCGCCGATCAGTTCCTCATCGCAATACATCGCGTCGCTGCGGAAGTAGACGAGCAGCCGGAAGCTCCATTCGCCGAGATCCCATACGATCTCGTTTTCGACCCGAAGGTTGTTGAGATGCTTCAACAGGAGCAGGTGCGGGAGGCACTCGAAGACTACATCAAGCGCTTCAACGAACTCATCGACCAGTCCCAGTATTTCAAGCGCGGGACTTTCACCTATTATAACGCTGATGTGATCGCAAAAACCCTCGCTGACAATGGTTTTTTTGATGCCGCACACAGCATTAGCCTAAACTCTGGTGAGAAGGTCGAAATCACGTCGAGGAAGCAACTCGAGCAGTTGGTTAAAGGCGAGAAAGAGGGCATTACTTCAGATGCCGCTTTGCGCAAAAAATTCAACGCAGTCGAGAAACTGCTCCACAAGAATGCCAACGTCAGGGAGTTCAACGAGTTCGTTGCCAACCATGAAGATGTTCTTCCAGCCTTGGAGAACATCGCAAACTTTAAGGAGCGGGTTTGGAAGAGCTACTTTGTAAAACACCGGGATGCCTTTAGTCATCTGGTCAAAGAAATTTGCGCCGCTGCGGAACGCAGGAAACAGATCGAGGAAGCTGCCCGTAGTGAACGGACGGCATGGCAAGAGGTAATAGAGATTTTCAACGATCGCTTCTTCGTCCCATTTGAGCTCAAGGTAAAAAATCTCGTCTCAGTTGTGCTCGACGAGGACAAGATTCCGAAGTTGGGGTTCACTTTCAAAGAAGGCAATGATCGGAAGGACGTCGAAAAGGATGCCCTCCTTGATGTGCTCAGCACGGGCGAACGCAGAGCCTTCTACATCCTGAACATCATCTTCGAGATTGAGGCACGGCGAAAGGCAGGTCAAAAAACGCTAATTGTCGTCGACGATATTGCTGATTCGTTCGACTACAAGAACAAGTATGCGATTATCCAGTATTTGAAAGATATCTCAGAAGAAGATAATTTTCGACAGGTCATCCTCACCCACAACTTCGATTTCTTCAGGACAATTCAAAGCCGTTTCGTCAGCTACAATTCGTGCTTCATGGTCGCAAGAAATGAACAAGGCATCGAGATCAACAAGGCAGTCGGGATCAAGAACGTCTTTGTCAATGACTGGAAGGTGCATTTCGGAAGCGACCCGAGAAAACGCATTGCGTCAATCCCTTTTATGAGAAACTTGGTGGAATACACCAAAGGCGAAACCGACCCGAACTACGTGACGTTGACGTCGCTCCTTCACGTCAAGGATGGCACGCCTACCGTCCAAGACAGTAATCTCTTTGAAGTATACCAGACCATCTTCGGCACCGCACCAGTGAACGCTACACCGTCAGGAGGTTCTGTGCTTGACTTGATTTATCATGAAGCGGACGCCTGCCTACAAGACGGAGACGCTGCCAATTTCGAAAACAAGATCGTTCTCTCGGTTGCCACAAGGCTACGCGCAGAACAGTATATGCTCGGGCGGATCAATGACCAGGGCCTGCTAGCCGGCATAACCGGCAATCAGACGACGGAACTCTTGAGGCGCTTCCGGAATGATTTCCCAGGCGATGCTGCTATCCGGACCATTGACCGCGTAGTCCTTATGACACCGGAGAACATTCATTTGAACTCCTTCATGTATGAGCCGATCCTGGACATGTCAGACGAGCACCTACGGAAAATCTACAGTGAGGTTAAAGCGCTCTAGTTGAAATGATTAGGATGGAATCACTTTCCTTATAAAAAATGCCTGTTGACCCGCCAGCATTTAATTATCAGACCAGCGACTAAAGGCACCAAGTCAATATGTCAAAAAAAGTCGAACCTACACGGCCCAAGGTTAGCACGGCCGCAACTCTTCGGGCGGTCGCTGGCGATTACCCTTTGCACAAACTAGGTTGGAAGGCTTTTCAAGATCTCTGCGTCGGGGTGGCTGAAGAGTGCCTTCGCCGGCCGGTCCAGAACTTTCTACCCGGCAACGATGCAGGACGTGATGGGGCGTTTGTAGGTCGTTGGGAAGGGGACGATCCCGCCGCCGGTGAATCAACAATTCAATGCAAGTTCACCTCAAAGGAAGCCAATAATCTAAGCCTCTCGATGCTGCGCGATGAACTTGCCAAGGCTGAACGACTTGCCAAGAAGGGGCTGGCCCATGACTACGTTATATTGACTAATCATGCTATCACCGGCGAAAGCGAGCTCGCTATCCGTGCCGCGTTTCAAGGCGTCGGGGTTGGTCGATGCCGTATTTTCGGCAGCGAATTTATCAACAGACAGATACGCACTTCTTCCCGCCTCCGAATGATGGCCCCACGTCTCTATGGGCTTGGCGATTTGAACGATGTGCTCGATGCGCGCGCTTATGCTCAGGCTCAGTTGATCCTCAGCGCCATGGGTGAGGATTTGCAGCGGCTTGTTGTCACCGAGGCTCATCGCCGAAGTGTGCGAGCGATCAGTCAACACAATGTCGTGCTCCTACTCGGCCCTCCTGCAGCAGGAAAATCAACTATAGGCGCGAGCATCGCCGTTGGCGCGGCAGATATATGGAGGAGCTCGACAATACGAGCCACATCACCAGAAGACGTGCAGCGGCATCTAAGCCCTGATGTTGCGCAGTTTTTCTGGATCGATGATGCGTGGGGGAACACCCAGTATCAGCGCCAAACGGCAGAGGCATGGAATCAGGTATTCGTGCTTATGCAAGGAGCAATGAAGCGTGGCACCCGATTTCTAATCACATCACGCGACTACATTTGGAAGGCGGCTCAGTCGGACCTCAAGCTCCAGGCCATTCCGGTGCTTAGAACGAGCCAAGTTGTCATTGACGTCCAGCAACTGAGCACCGCCGAAAAGGCCCAAATTCTTTATAATCATCTTAAATTTGGCGATCAGGATCAGAAATTTAAATCTGCGATCAAGGAGTTTCTCCCTGCTATAGTTGAGCGAAAAGGCTTCCTCCCGGAGACTGCACGTCGGATCGGCGCGCGATTCTTTGCAGGGGATCTAAGGGTTAAGCAGGCTGACGTTTTTGGCTTTTTCGACAGACCGGAGCAATTTCTTCTCGACACCATTTCCAATCTTTCTGATGACTGCAAAGCTGCGATTGCGACAATATTTCTCAACGGCGGAATTGTCCGTTCTCCCGTGACCTCTTCGGTTATGTCAACGTCAGTTAGTGCATTTGGCAGCACGGAAGCCGCAGCGCGGCGCGAGTTGCAGACTCTAAACGGCAGCCTTTTGCTATTGGCACAAGACGAGCACGGTTCCTATTGGACATACAAACATCCCACTGTGAGTGACGCCTTTGCGCGCTACCTCTCTCAGTCTCCAGAGCTCGTCGAACTCTATCTTCGCGGAGCAAAGCCGGAAGCGATCTTATACGCTGTCGTGTGTGCCGGTGTGACGATCCAAGGCGCGCCTATGGTAGTTCCCACAAATTTGAACGAACTTCTTTTTGAAAGGATTGCAAAGTTGCCAGTTAACTTCCTTCGGACTTTCGTGTCTTACCGTTCTAATGCCGCGTTCTCAGAGATGATACTGACGCGAAGGCCTGATATTCTCGATGGTGCCCAGAGTTTTTCATCTCCCATCCATGAAGATGCCGATGCGAGCCTCCTAACGAGTCTGCATCGGCAAAAGGTTTTGCCCAGTGATTGGCGCAATCACCTAGCGGCCAAGCTACTCCAGGCACTTGAGGACGAAGCAGATCCAAGCATATTTGAAACCGGCTTCGTCGAGACTCTCCTCACGAGGGAAGAAATGCAGGAAGCGGTTGTAGTTGCCCGGGACAAAGTGCTGACTAATATTCCTCACTACGTGAAAGAAATGCGACAAGGTTGGTCAAGTGACTATCCTCCTGACGATTATTTCTACCCACTTGAAACAGCGATTCGAACAATAAGTAGTGCTGTAGGACGAGCGGCAACGGAAGCCCGGCGTCCAGATCCTATTCCCATTTTGCACCGAGAGGTCCGCCGCGCGGTTGAGGAAATGGAGGAACACTATGAGCCGCAGTCGTCCACCTCGGCACCAGTCGCTACATCTACTCCGCAGAACGCAATTCTTTTTAACCTTTTTCGAGATGTGGACGAGTAAGTTGTATCCGTCGTCTTGAGGTTGTGGCGAACGTCCGCTCTGACGGACTGCGCTGCCGCATTGCATGCTGGGGATGAATGACTGCTCAGGGCCGGCCTGTGTCAAAACCCCACCAGCGCGTGTTGGTGGGGCAAGGCGCTTCGGGGTAGTTGGAGTATTGCCGTCCTGTTCTGGCTACTGCCCCGGTCATTCGAGCCGGAAGAGTATCAGTGGATGAGCGAGCCGCCGTTCACGTCCACCTCAGAGCCGGTGACATAGGCCGATAGGTCGGAGGCCAGGAACAGCGCGCAGCCTGCAACTTCGTCGGCCGTTCCTGGCCGGCCCATCGGGATGCCGGCGTTGATGCTAGACTGCATATCGTTCGTCAGCTTGCCAGCGGTGATGTCGGTGGCAATGAAACCAGGGCAGATTGCGTTGACGCGGATGTTGTCGGGCGCCAGCTCACGGGCCATCGCCTTGGTCAGACCCAGAACGCCAGCCTTTGCCGCCGAGTAATGCGGCCCCCCGAAGATGCCGCCGCCGCGCTGCGCCGACACGGACGACATGTTGACGATACTGCCTGACTTGTTCTCGCGCATGGTCGGAATCACGGCCTGGCTGCAATAAAGCGTGCCGCGCAGGTTCACGTCCAGAACGTCCTCGTAGTTTTTGGCGCTTATATCCATGATTTTCAGCGGCTGCGTGATGCCCGCGTTATTGACCAGGATGTCGACCCGGCCCCATTTCTGGATCAACGCGTCCATCATCTGCCTTACGCCGTCATGGTCGATGACGTTGCAGGCCATGCCGATGTGGTTCTTGCCTAGCTCAGCGGCCGCCGCCTTGGCGGCATCCTGGTCTAGGTCCAGGATCGCGATGGTAGCGCCGTGCTTGGCAAACAGCCGTGCGGTGGCGAGGCCGAGGCCGCGCTTGGACGCGGCGCCGGTAATAACGGCATACTGGCCGTCGAGAAGTGCTGTAGTCATTGTGTTCCTCCCCCCTTAGAGAGTTAAAGCCAGCCGCGGACTTGGCGGATAATGGCGTCGGTAGAAATGCCGTAGCGATCGTGCAGCGAAGGCAGCGCACCCGCGTCCAGGAATTGGTCCGGCAGGCCGATCATGCGGAACTGCGGCGTCACGCCATTGGTCAGTAGCGTCGATGCCACTGCCTCGCCCAGGCCGCCCACGACCGTGTGGTTTTCGGCTGTGACGACCAAACGGCGCGACTTGCCGGCTTCGGCAAGGATGGTTTCGGTATCCAGGGGCTTGATCGTGGGGCAATGTAGCACTGCGACAGAGGTGCCTTCCGTTTCCATCGCGACCGCCGCATCTAGCGCACGCATGGTCATGAAGCCGGACGAGATGATCAGGGCGTCCGATCCGTCGCGCAGCAGCTTTGCCTTGCCCAATTCGAACTTGTAGTCGAGGCAGTGCTTGCGGATCACGGACGGGACGTTGCCGCGCGGCAAGCGCATGTAGACTGGTCCGGGATGGGCGGTGATGGCGGGCACGGCCTCGGCGACGTCGATGGCGTCGCAGGGGTCCACGATGGTCAGGTTGGGCAGGCCGCGGAAGATCGCCAGATCCTCAGTCGCTTGGTGGCTGGGCCCGTAGCCGGTGGTCAGGCCAGGCAGGGCGCAGACGATCTTGACCGGCAGGTATTCCTCGGCGATGGCCATGGCGATGAAGTCATAGGCGCGACGGCTGGCGAAGACGGCATAGGTAGTGGCAAAAGGAATGAAGCCTTCGCGCGCCATGCCGGCGGCGGCGGACACCATCACCTGTTCGGCCATGCCCATCTGGTAGAAGCGATCCGGGAACGCCTTTGCGAAGATGTGCAGATCGGTGTATTTCGCCAGGTCCGCCGTCAGGCCGACGATGCGGTCGTTCTTCTTAGCCTCTTTGACAAGGGCATGGCCGAAGGGCGCGGGCACTGCATCATAGCCTTCGGCCGCAAGCGAGGCGATCATGGCCGAGGTCTTGCCCCCGCCGGTGCCGGGCTGGCGAGGCTCCCATTTGCGGTGCGGGTCGTAACGGTGCTGGATGGTCATGGTCCTCACTCCTCCGGCTTGTTGTCGTCTAGGACCGCAAGGGCCTTTTGCCATTCGTCGGATTCGACACGAACGAAATGCGTGATCTCGCGCGATTCCAGGAAGGGCACGCCCTTGCACATGACGGTGTCGCAGACGATGACGCGGGGACGGTCATCCTCCAGGTTACGGGCGGCGTCGAATGCCGCGACCAGCGCCTGGATATCGTTGCCGTCCACGCGCTGGACGTGCCAGCCGAAAGCGGCCCATTTATCGGCCAGAGGTTCGGCGGTCAGCGTTTCGGTCGACTTGCCGTCGGCCTGCTGGTCGTTGAAATCGACGATGCAGATCAGTTTCGACAGCTTGTGATGAGCCGCCGACATTGCGGCCTCCCAAGTCGAGCCTTCGCCTAGCTCGCCGTCCGACATAAGGTTGTAGACGAAGGCCGGGTTCTTCTTGGCCTTCAGGCCCATGGCCATGCCGACGCCGATACCCAGACCATGTCCCAGCGATCCGCCGGTGATCTCCATACCTGGCGTGTATGCGGCCATGCCCGACATGGGCAGGCGGGAGTCGTCCGCGCCGTATGTTTCCAGTTCAGCTTCGGGCAGAATCCGTGCCTCGATCAGCGCGGCGTAAAGCGCGATGGCGTAGTGGCCGATGGATAGCAGAAACCGGTCACGTCCCTCCCATTCGGGATCGGTGGGCCGATAGTTCAGGGCGTGAAAATACGAGACCGCAAGCACGTCCGCGACGCCCAGGGCCTGTCCAACATAGCCTTGTCCCTGCACTTCGCCCATACGAACGGCCTTGCGGCGGATTTCCCACGCGCGGCGTGCAAGACTGGTGTTCGACAGCGTCGCTGCCGAGCTCTCATTTTGCATGATTCCTCCTCCAGCGGCAGGTCATACCGAGACCCGCGGCGCCTCCTAGGAACGGCCAAACCGGCGCCGGATCAATTAAGTTAATCTACGAACTTGCTAAGCATAGCTTAGGTGACGCAGAGGCGCGAATCGGTCAGGTTCTACGTTAGCCGAGCGAGGAGGACGCTCAGCCCCATCACAGACAGTCGATCTTATGCGTGGAAGCGCACTTGGCAGAAGTGCCAAAGAGGATCGCATGGCAGGGGGCTTGGCATTCTGCTGTTCGAACAGCAACAGCTCTGGGAGGGGCCACATGAAACTTCGTCATCTTTTTGCTGCAACCGCGATCACG
Source organism: Paracoccus aestuarii (assembly GCF_028553885.1). Taxonomy (NCBI): domain Bacteria; kingdom Pseudomonadati; phylum Pseudomonadota; class Alphaproteobacteria; order Rhodobacterales; family Paracoccaceae; genus Paracoccus; species Paracoccus aestuarii. The sequence continues at coordinate 2,571,652 of NZ_CP067169.1, read as the reverse complement.
CTTTGCGCGGGGCCGGTCGCGGCGCAGAATTTCCAGCTTTCACACAATGCGGCAGCAGGCAATCCCAAGGCCGTAGCTTCTGAAAGGTTCGCTGAACTTGTTTCCGAGAAATCCGACGGACGCCTGAATATTGATGTTGGCGGCGCGGCTCAATTTGGCGACGATTCTGAAACGCTCACTAACATGCGCCTTGGAACGGTTGCATTTTCTGCCAACTCGCAGGGCGCAACGTCGGCAATTGTTCCTGAAATGGCGCTGCTTGGACTGCCCTTCTTGTTCCAGGACCTCGACCAGGCCGAGGCCGTGATGGACGGCCCGGTCGGCGACAAGATTGAGGCTGCGGCCGAGGTGCAGGGTCTTGTCGTGCTGGCTTGGTGGAACAACGGCATCCGCGAAGTCTCGAATTCGAGAGGGCCGATCAACACACCCGCAGATCTGGCCGGTATGAAGATCCGCACACCTCCCGATCCGATGACCATCGACATCTTCACGGCGCTCGGTGCCTCGCCCACGCCGATGGCATTTTCGGAACTCTACATCGCGCTGCAGCAGGGCGTGGTCGACGGGCAGGAAAATCCGCTGATCAACATCCACTCGTCCAAACTGTATGAGGTGCAGCCCTATATCTCGATGACGGCGCACAAATATGAATCGACGCCGCTGCTGGCCTCGAAGATCATCATGGACACGATGTCGCCGGAAGATCAGCAGATCATCCGCGAAGCGGCCGCAGAGGCGGCCGAGCTGAACCGCCAGATGGTCCGCGAGCAGACCGTGTCGCTGAAAAACGAAATGGAGAACGCCGGCGTCGCCTTCAACGAGGTCGACACCGCACCCTTCATCGAGGCGACGCAGCCCGTCTATGAAAAGTGGCGCGCCCAGTTCCCCGAGCTGCTGGAAGAAGTCGTCGCCGCCGCACAGGCTGCGAGCCAATAGATGGAAGCGGCGCGCGGCCCCATGAGCAACAGTAAGGCGGATCCTCCCGCCTTGCGCATCGCCAATGCGGTCGGGCTGGCGCTTGACCGCATCGCCGTCGTGATCGCTACCTCCGCGGTGGTTGTCATTTTCCTCGCCCTGATGGCTGAAGTGTTCGTGCGCTATTTCACATCTTCTGGCCTCGGCTGGCCCAATGAGGTGCCGAATATCCTGTTTCCATGGCTGATCATGGGAGGCATCGTTGTGGGTGCAAACCGCGGCGCCCACATCGCTGCAGAATTCATCCGTGGCCAGCTGTCCCGCACTCAGCTGCGAGTTCTGATGGTCCTGATCCACCTGATGGTCGCAGGGGTCTTCGCATCCCTGGCTTGGCTGTCGCTTGGCGTCATCCAGATCACCCGGGCCCAGGTCTTCCCGATCACCGGGCTAGGTCAGGCCTGGGCCTATACCTCGATGCTGTTCGGTTTCGGCGGTATCTCGGTTGCCTCACTCGCCAACGCGATGCGCGTGTTCTTCGCCGCCGATCCAAGCACTCTCGACCAGACTGAGACGGAGCATATGACATGACCGCCGTGATGACCGGACTCTTCGCGATCATGCTGGTGCTGTCGGTGCCGGTCGGATACGCGCTGATCGTCGCTTCGGGCACCGCAATCCTGTGGCAGGGCAGCACGCCGACCGTTCTGGCCGTGGTCAAGCTGTTCCAGCCCACCCAAAGCTTTCCGCTGCTGGCGATCCCGTTCTTCATCCTCTCCGGCTCGCTGATGATGTCGGGCACGCTTGGGCAGAAGCTGGTGGCCTTCGCAGCCGCCATGGTCGGTCGTTTCCACGGCGGCATGGGGCAAGTGACGGTCGTCGGCTCTACGATCTTCGGCGGCGTGTCGGGTTCGGCCGTGGCTGAGGCCTCCGCGCTTGGATCGATGCTGATTCCGTGGCAGAAGCGCGAGGGGTATCCGCCCGGCTTCGCAGCCGCTGTGACGGCATCGTCGTCGACCATTGCAGGCCTTATCCCTCCGTCGATCCCGCTGATCCTCTATTCGACGGTCTCGAACACCTCGATTGCAGCGCTCTTTACCGCCGCCATCCTGCCTGGGATCATGTTGGCCTTCGGCTTCATGCTGGTCTGCTACCTCTCGGGGCGGCTTCGCGGCTTTCCCCGCCTGACCGACCGCTCGCAATTCAAGGGCTACCTGAACTCGGTCATTTCTGCAGCGCCTGCGCTTGCCATGCCGTTCTTCATCATTATCCTGCTGCGCGCTGGTATCGCCACCCCGACGGAGGTCAGCGTCATCGCCGTCTTCTATGCACTCGTTGTCAGTGCGCTTATCTATCGCGACCTGACGCTCGCCCGGATCAAGGATGCACTTGTCGGCACGGTCATTACCACCGGCGTGGTGATGTTGGTGATCACCGCGTCTAGCTTGGTTGGCCATGTGCTGATCACGGAGCGGATACCGACGCTCGTCGCCCAGTGGGCGCAGAACACCCTCGGCGCTGCGGTGCTGATTATCCTGATGATGAACATCATCATGCTGGTCATCGGGATGTTTCTAGATCTTCCTGCCGCGATCCTGCTGCTGGGCCCGACCTTCGTCGCCATCGGCGGGGCCATCGGTATGGATCCAATTCAGATGGGCGTGATGATCTGCATCAACCTATCCATCGGACTCTTCACTCCCCCGATTGGCACGACACTCTTCATCGGCGCGGCCATTGCGCGCGTTCCGATCGGTGTCGTCGTGAAGGAGCTCTGGCCGTTCTACCTAGTCGCCTTCACCGTCCTGATCCTGATGTCCTACGTCCCCGCCTTCACGCTCTACTGAGGCCACCATGACCGATATAAAAACAGTTGCCTTCGTTGGACTTGGATCGATGGGCCTGCCCATGGCCAGCAACCTCGTGAAGGCGGGGCATCGGGTGCGCGGCTTCGACATGCGGGATGCCGCCATGAACGCTCTGGCAGCGCAGGGCGGCACCCGCCCTGCCGATCTTGCCGATGCTTGCAACAGTGCCGGCATCCTAGTGCTTATGGTCGTCAACGCTGATCAGGCGCGGTCCGTGCTGTTCGGTCCCGACCGCGCCGGCGGCGCCTTGGCCGCGCTGCCTCAGGGCGCGCGGGTCTGTCTGATGGCGACTTGCCCGCCTGATCAGGTCACTCAGCTAGCTGCCGATGTGGCCGCCGAAGGGCACGAGTTGATCGATTGCCCTGTGTCCGGCGGCGTCGTCGGCGCAAAGGGCGGCACGCTGACCCTCATGGTCGCAGCGCCCAAGGCTAGTTTCGATGCGATCGCGCCAGTCCTGCGGGTGATGGGCGATAAGCTCTATCATGTCGGCGAATCTCCCGGTCAAGGCGCCACCGTCAAGGCAATCAACCAGCTTCTCTGCGGCGTCCATCTTGCAGCAGCTGGCGAGGCACTGGCGCTTGGCCGCAAGGCCGGCGTGGATGGCGCGACCCTGTTGGAGATCGTGTCGGGGTCGGCCGCCTCCAGTTGGATGCTGAGGGATCGGGGCCCGCGCATGCTGCAGGATACGCCGCCTGTGACGAGCGCGGTGGATATTTTTGTTAAGGACTTGGGCATTGCATTGGCCGCCGGGCGCGGCTTCAGCATGTCGCTGCCGCTGGCGGCAGCCGCGCACCAGATGTTTCTGGCTGAGAGCGGCTTCGGTAACGGCCTTGCCGACGACAGCCAGGTCATTGCCGCGTATTGCCGCTTGAACGGCATATCTTGAAGCTGTCGGAGGTGTCTTGACCGGCGCCTCCGTCCGCAGTCCTCTGGTCTTGGAGGACCCGATGCCGCTCAACCCAAACCTGAACTCTCTGGCCTACTTCGAAGCCGTGGCACGCACGGGACGCGTCACTGACGCTGCGGCCGAACTTGGTGTCTCCACCGCTGCCGTCAGCCAGCAACTGAAGCGGCTTGAAGAGCAGTGGGGCGTCAAGCTGTTCCGCCGCCAAGATCGCCATCTGTTGCTGACTCTGGACGGCGAGAGACTGTTCCAGACCACCACCGCAGCTTTCCGCATGATCCGTGGCGCCAGAACGGCCGTATTGCGCAAGAGCGATAGCCGTCAGTTGTCATTGCGGAGCAGCCCCAGTTTCGCCGTCCGCTGGCTGACACCCCGGCTGAAGGATTTCTTGGATCAGAACTCGGACGTGGGCATCAGGGTCGACGCATCGCCCGATTTCACGGATTTCGAAACCGAGGCGATGGATCTGGATACGCGCTACGGCTCTGGCAATTGGCCGGGGCTACACTCGGAATGTATCGTGAGCGACTACATTCTCCCATTATGCAGCCCGGACTACCGCGACCAATTGCGCCGCCTTACTGATGACCCTCGCGAACAGATGGCCGCTGCGCGTTTAATTCACTCGGTCAAGGCCTTATATCAGTGGGACCTATGGCTTGCAGTCCACGGCATCGACATGCCGGACGAGCCAGCACCCTTACGGTTCGACCGGTCTTCGATGGCGATCCCGTTGGCCTGTGACGGGGCTGGCATCCTTCTGGATTCGGTGACGCTGGCTTATGACGAACTGCGTCAGGGCACTCTGGTGCCCATGTCGACAGCCTTTCCGGCAGTCGAATTTCCGGCCTACTGGGCCATCTGCCCCCCGCGCCACATGAACCGGAGGATCGTGCGACTATTTATCGAATGGTTGAGGACACATGGAGACACTTTTCAAGTTAACGCTCGTGGGATGCTGCAAGGTTTTGGCTGCTCAATACGCATGGCAGAGGCTGGAGAACCTGGCTTGTTATGAAAAGCGCAGCCACACAGTGCTGTTGTCATTACACGAGCCGTTGGCGAGATTAAGCTAGTGCCTTGCCCACAACGCCCTTGTCGTTCTGCCATAGATTTCTTTGTATAGCCCTTGATGTGGTCAGCAGCGCCCGCTTCGTCCGCAAGAGCAGACTGCGTCTGCTCGATCTCGCCGCGCCAAGCACGACCGTCAGGCTCTGAGAGGCGGCGAGGGAGCAGCCGGCAGTCTTCGACCGTTCGCAATGGGCCGAAGTGCGCGGGTCAGAGGCTGCCGCGCCCTTGTGCCGTCGCCAAGGGCGACAGATCGACGTGAGGAGCCCATAGTTGACCTCCAGAATGTCGGCCGTATCCTAACATCGAGCAAAAATGGAGGTAAGGTTGACCCGAATTCAAGGTAGTAAGGACTGAGGCAATTCCCCGAAGAACCAGTTTGTTCAGGATGCGTCTATCGCCATGGAGTGTGGAGAAGCTATGCCAGAGGCATTCAGCGAGGATGTAACTTGGGAGCAACCTGCAACACAGCCCTTGTCGGGAAAGAATGCTCTTCTTGAGCATCTTGGGTCTCGGCCGAAGCCCGCCTCCATTACAGTTCTGCACGCCATTTCGCACGGAAAGGTCGGTGCCGCGAACGGAGAAGTGACCTTGGCGATCGGGCAAACTCGACGGTTCTGCCATGTCTTTGAGTTTACGAATACCAAGGCAAACTGCATTTCAGTTATCAAAAGCTATAGCTGATCAAGCAGGCGGCTGCTCCGTCCCGCGTAGCAGCCTTTGACCCGTCGATCTCGCTGCGCCAAACACGAATGTCGGGTTTGGGGTAGCTGCAATGCAGCGCACGACACAGGCCGACTGGCCGCAAAGGGCCGAAGAGTGCTCGGGTCTGTGCTGACGGATACATGTGCGGTCGCCATGGACAGAAGATGACGGGAGGCGCTTCTTGAGGTCATTTACCCGTAGTGCCTGTAGACTAAATCCGCAGGATCGGGCCGTTGCGCGTTTTCATCCAGCGTCGCACCAAGCCGTTCTGCCAATTTGGATGATCTCACATTGTCAGGGTCGACGTAGCTCACCAGTGTCTTGATGTTTTTGACATCAAGGCTCCATGCGAGTAGCGCGGCTGCTGCTTCGTATGCGAACCCGTGGCCTTCGGCCTCTGGGTAGAGGAACCATCCCAGCTCGAACTCTGGGAACAACGGTCCTGAATTGATGCCCACCTGTCCGACGCATGCGCCGCTGGCTGTGTTCTCGATCATCAGTGCGCCACAGCCGAAGAGACTCCACTGGGCATGATCGGCACAAAACATGCCCCAAGCTACGGCAGTGGAGAAGGGACCGCCCATGAAGATGGAGCGATCTGACGCCATCAGGCGATGGTATCCCGTCCAGTCCACCGCGCGCATGGACCGGAGGGTTAGGCGAGGAGTGGTAAGCGTGGGAATCGTGGTCATCTGCAGCCTTTTGCTCCTGACTGCAGAACCAATACAGATCATTATCGGCTCTGTCGCGCGTAGCTGCCACGGCAGCTGCATGATGAGCGTCAATCTATGTCGGTTTGCCCACTTACGGGATGGTCCCGGTAATGCTGAAGGCGGGAAGCCAACGAGCCGACATGAAGCTCCAGCTTGTGCCCATCTGGATCCAGGAAATACAGCGACGCGCCCTCTGAACGATTCTCCTTCCAGATGGGTGCGGTTGTGCGGACCTGCGCCGCTAGAGACTCAAAGTGGGATGCCGCAACGTCGAGGGCGAGGTGAGTGTAGTCATCCCGCCTTGCATGCTTGGCGTTTAAGTCCAGTGAAAGGCATAGCCATAGTGCGCCTGCATCTAGATAAGCGCCATCATCCCAAGTGGCGCGCAACCGAAAGCCTAGCGTGTCCTGATAGAAAGACACTGATCGCTCCAGGTCCGCTACCGCCAGTGTTATATGGTTCAGGCCTGCGACGCGTGGTCCGGACATAGCCCCCCGTGATAGCTTTCGACGCCAAGTATTCAGACACTGACATAAATAGAGGTTGGCCTGCAATGCTCCGACACTTGGAGACAGCTTCGTTCCGCAGAGCTGACTGTGACCCGTCGATCTCGCTGCGCCAAGCACGAACGTCCGGTCTGGGGATGCTGCAGGGCGGCGCCAGACCGGACTGTCTGGCAGCAATGGGCCGGTTGCGATGTCAGCAGGGGTCAGAGCCGCGCAGTCACGGGCGCGGCACTTCGAGGCCGCTTCAGGCGATGCTTACAATTTCGGCTGAAGTCGCTTCCCGTATGCGGCAAATAAAGCTGTCGGCATCACAAGTAGCGTTAACGACTGCGATCAATCGGTGGGGGCAACCTTCGCCTGATATGTTTCTTCCCACTCCCACTGCGCAATCTGCTCCCACTTCTCTGCACCATCGAAACGCATCTTCTGAATGTTAAGCTTTGGACCCATGGCCGCAATTAAGAGCGCCTCGAGGTCGCCAATCGTTGTCGAAGTGTCCTCTGTTACGTCCCTGCGTGGCTGGATTAGCGACAGCACTCCGTGGTCGTCGGAAGCCGCACCGACCGGATTGAAGCCGAACCATGAGAAGCGGTCCCACTTGCCGTTGAGATGATCACCATGGTGGTCGCGCAGGCGCGCTCCGAGCCTGTCTCCCTTTGCCAATCCGACGTAGGCCGGACCATATTCGTCGAAGAGAATGTAAATGCCTTGCTGGCGGCGAAAATCGGCAACGCGGATGCCGGGACGATTCTTTCCGATGCGCCCGAGCAAACGGAACTCGTTGCGATTACCCTGTCCTGGAAACCACTCGATTTCCTCTGCTCTCCAGAATAGTCCAAAACTAGTTACCTTCATCGTAGTCTTATTCCCTTATTCCCGCTCAAGCATTGATAATTCGAAACGCTAGTCAACAGACGCTCAGTCAGACAGTTCACTTCGGGACATTTGAACACCACTTATGTTTTCAGCTCAACCTTTCATCCGTCTCAACAGATCCTGTCGCCGTAGATCTCTAAGTTGTGCCGCCTGAGCAGGGCAGGTAGGATCGACAGGGTCGGAGAGATTGCTGCTGCCTGACTTGAGATCAGCGAACACTGTCCGCCTAACTAGCAGGCGCTACCGGTAATTTTTTTGCCTTGAACACGATGTCCGGTCTAGGGAAGCTGCAATGCAGCAGTGCCAGTGTGTCGAGCGGCAGCTAGGGGCCGGGTGCGCAGGTCGAAGGCTGACTGGCGCCATTCCGTTCCCCAACACTGGCAGATCTACATGAAGAGCCCATCGACGACGCTCAGGCAGACTGCAGCATGTCGTGGCTCTGGGGTGGTGAAGTGGAAGGCACAGCGCTTAGTTGCCGGTCGAATCCGCCCATGCTGCGCGGCAGCATTCTCGGAAGACGTCGTTCGATCCGAGCCGCAACGAAATCCAGTGCATGATGATAGGAATTCTGGCTAAGACAGTCGAACTAGATCCTAATCTAACAGATCAGCTCTTGCGTGCCAAGGCCGGAGCTTTTTCGCCTTCGAGCTTCACTGCAGGCTTTGGGTTCTTACCTGCAGATGCATCCGCTGCCTCCTTGATCTTTCCAATGGTTGCCGATACTGAATCATCAGTGTTTTCAATAGCTGCCATTGCGATTTCTGCAGCAAGTGCTGTAATATCAGATGCAGAAACACGCCTCCAAATCTTGATCCTAAGATCTGAAATCAAAACTCCATCCTTCGAACTGAATTTTTTTCCATCAGCCCAAGCTCGAACGGATACTTTTCCACGATTGCTGCCGACGACAGAAGTCATAAACTTTAAAGTGGATGCTGCTGTTTTTAGTTTTAAAAATCCTTCAACGCCTTTCCCGCTTTTCTTCGCCTCTCCGGCAAGTTCATCGAGCGAGTTGTCCAAAGATACAAGTGCATCCCATGACACAGCAACAGTGCCGGGCTGGACGATATCAATGCTTCTATCGACGCCGTGCTTCTGTTGCGATACGACAAACTCCGCCTTTAAAATCTCGAAACCTTCCGGGACAAAAATCGTTGATCTATGGGACAGGTTTGATTTATCGGCAATAAGCCTGATGTAATCAGTGTAGTAAATCTCAACGACCCCATTGACAGGAACGTCCAAATTCTCCATCTCAAACTCAGAGCTTTTTGTCATCGGTTTTCCCTACAAAAATGCTACATTGTTATCTGAGGAGATGGGCTGGCTGAGATGCTCTTTAGATCGAGAGTCGCCTTCTACCACTCCTACATATCGGTCATTTCTTCCTGCATTCTCGACGTATCTCTCGCCGCCAGCCAATCTAAAAGATCGAGTTCCAGCGGAGGAAAACACGGTGAAGTCGCAGTAATCAGCGTGTTCAGGACAAAAAAATGTGGCTTTGAACGCCATCACTATCCTCCCAGCCATCACATCCGAAGAGTGTAGCACATACCCGCCAGATCTCGAACAACTTCTCTGTCTGTGTAGTCAAGAAGGCGTAGTTTCGATCAAAAACTCAGCCACCTTTCGTTCTGGACGCAGCGAACGGCTGCTTCCTGCCCTTTGATCGATTAGTCCGAAGTGGGACTGATTCTGTCGCTGCACCGGCAAACGGCAGCTTCGTCCCGCATAGCAGACTTTGGCTGGTCAATCGCGCCGCGCCAAGCACGAGCGTCCAGTCTGGAGAACCAGCACGGGGCATCCGTCTAATCACGACCGTCCGCTTAGGGCCGACGTTCTGTTGCAGAGAGTTTTACCGTCACGAAAATCGATAGCCGGGAAGATTTCGTGAAGACCATTGTCCGGCTCGGATCAGCGTCCGGTCTGATTGAGGACGGGCGACGACCTGATCAAGAGTATAGGCCTGAAACAGCATCAGGTCTGCCTGCCGTCCGGCGCCGATCACGCCGGCATCGATGCCCATGATCCGGGCTGGAACGGGCCCGGCGAGGCTTGGGGCGTCCGCGATGGGATGATCCAGATGCAAGATGCGAACTGCCTGCCGCCACGTGTCTAGCATGTCGTGATCGCCGTAAGCGTAGAACGGATCGCGGCAGTTGTCCCCGGCCACCGCCACCGGCAGGCCAGCCGCCTGCAGTTCGGCCACCGGCATCACGCCGCGCCAGCGGGGGGTGCGGCCGGGCTGGCGATCCTGCAGATACATGTTCACCGTCGGCAAGGTGATGAGGTTCAGCTGCGCCTCGGCCAGCAGGGCGATGGTCTGGTCCAGATCCGCCTCGGGCAGCAGCGACAGCGAGCAGCAGTGACCGCAGGTGACGCGGCCCTGCCAGCCGTGCCGGATGGTCGCGCGGGCGACATGAGGCAGCGCGTCCGCCTCGGCGGCTTCGTCGACATGCAGGTCGATGTCCAGATCGCGTTCACGGGCCAGCGCGAACAGCCGGTCGAGCAATGCGTCCAGTCCCTCCAACGCGCCGTGGGTCCCGCCCGAGGCGCGGGTGACGCCGCCCAGAATGCCATGCTCAGCGGCCACCAGGTCGGCCAGCTCCGGGCCGTAGTCCCCGCCCCACGCGTCCATCGGCACGAGCGCCACGGCCTGCAGGGCGATCCGGCCCACAAACGCCGCGCGCATCTCGGAAAAGGCTGCCCAGGTTTCGGGGGCCTGTCCCTCGTGGCTGTCCAGATGGGTCCGGATCGCGGCGACGCCATGGGCCTCGGCGCAACCGAGGCCGAAGGACATCCGGGCCAGCAGATCGTCGCGGCGCCAATGGGCCTTGCGGTCGCGGCTGGTCGCATCGCGCGCCCCCGCATGGGTGCCGCCGCTGTCGGGGGCGCGGCCAAGGGTATGGGCCTTGTCCAGATGCGCATGGGCATCGACCAGCATCGGCCAAAGCTGGCGGCCGGCGAGGTCGATCCTGTCGGCCACGGCCGTCCCCGCCGCCGCGATCTGCGCCACGACCGGCCCGTCCAGCATCAGGTCCACCCGCACCGAGCCATCGGCTTCGGGCGATGTCCCCTCGGGCGCACCGTCGGCCAGCAGGGACAGCGGCACGCGGGCATTGCAAAGCGCCGCGCGCCCGCGGCCGCTCAGGCGCCGCAGCGCCGCAAGGGAAGAACCCAGGTCATCCATCTTTCTGTTCCTATTCGTGTTCGGTCGCAGGTGTGGCAGCGAACCGCCGCCGCACCAGATCGACAAAGCGGCTGGCCGCAGGAGACAACGCGCCCCGGGCCCGATGAGCCAGCGACAGGTTTTGCCGCCCCGCAGCGCCCTCCAAAGGCAGGAAGGCCAGATCGCCGTCACGCAGTTCCTGATCCACGTCGACGCGGTTCAGGAAGGTCACATGCGGGCTGCGGCGCACGAGTCGCTTCATCATTTCCATCGAGTTCGTCTCGACCACCGGGCGGATCACCGCATGGGCGGGTGCCAGGTTCTCGACCACCTCGCGCAGCGAGATGCTGAGATCTGCCAGCACCAGCGGATAGGTCAGGCAATCGGACACGCGCACCTGCGACTTGATCGTCAGCGGATGGTCATGCGCCATGACCGCACCGAGCCGGTGCTGAAACTCGGCCACCCGCTGCAGGCGCGGGTCCCGCGGCAGGTTGTAGGCCAAAGCAAGCTCGCAGCCGCCGGACAGAAGCGCCTCGAGGACCGCAGGCCGGTGGCCCACGGTCACGCGGAAGTCGACCTGCGGATGGGCGTCGCGGAACTCGGCGATCACATCGGCCAGGCGTCCGGCGGCCAGCGTGGCCATGGTCGCCACCGTCACCTCGCCCCGCGCCATGCCCTTTAGGCCCCGCACCTGCGCGCGCACCCGGTCATGGGCGCGCAGCGTGTCACGGATATGGCCCATCAGCATCTCGCCGGCCGTGGTCAGCTGCAACCCGCGGGGCAGGCGCTCGAAGATGGGCGTTCCCAGATCGGCCTCGGCCTCCAGCACGAAGCGGCTGACGGCCGAGGCCGACACGTTCAGCACCCGCGCCGCCTTGCGGATCGAGCCCTGGCGGGCGACCTCGTCCAGATAACGCAAGGCGCGGCCGTGCAGCATGGACCTTCCGGGGGCTGGTTTCGCAGCCACGATGTCACCCGGAAGGCCCATCCGCAATCAGCCCTTGATCGCGGCGAAGTTGGCGTTGATCCGCATGGTCAGGTAGTCACCCGCAGTCATCGGCTCATACTTGCCCAAGGGACCGACCATCAGCGCGTCGCGGTTGGCTTGGCAGAAGAAGGGCAGCGACAGGCGCCGGCCCATGTATTCGCCGGGGCGCGGCATCCGCACGCGGTGCAGCGTCGATTGCAGCTGATCGTCGGACCAGCGCATCAGCATGTCGCCGATATTGCAGGTGATGTAGCCCGTGCGCGGCGGCACGTCGGTCCATTGGCCGGACGCCGCGTCCTTGCCGGGGCAGACCTGCAGCCCGCCTTCGCCTTCCTTCTGGTGCAGGATGGTCAGGCAGTCGAAATCGCTGTGCGCACCCGCGCGCCACGACTTGAAGTCCTCGGGCTGGGCGTTCTCCATTGACATGTAGTGGATCAGGCGCAGGGTGGACTGATACTGGTCGCTGGAGGGATCGTGGGCCTTGGCGAAGAAGTCCTCCTCGAACCCCATCTTCAGCGCGAAGCAGGACAGGATGCGCATGCCCAGCTGCCAGTTCTGCGCTTCAAAGCGCAGCATCCGCTCCTGAAATCCCGGCAGCTCACCCTCGGAGGGCCAGAGGCCGCCCATGTTCGGCCGGGTGATCTGGTAGCTTTCCTTGTTGTCGGGCGTGCCGGTCGAGGGGCGGACCTGGGCCTTGAACTCCCACCCCGCATTGGTGCCCTTGGGCATGGGATACTGCGCCTTCACCTCTCGCGGCAGCTCGAAAAATTGCCAGGCGGTGTCGAAGGCCGCGTCGATATCTTCTTGCGCGATGCCGTGGTTGTAGACCTGGAAGAAGCCGATATCGGTCGAGGCCGCCCAGAGGGCGTCGGCGATCTCGGCCTTGCGGCTGTCGAAATCGGACAGGTCGATGGTGGGCACCTCGCGCTCGACCGTGGTGCCTTCACCGCCGATGGTGGCTTCCTTGGCCAGCTCGGCCAGCGTCGTCTGGTTGGTCATGGTCTTCTCCTTGAGTGAGGGAGCAATTCCCAAGGCCGCGGCCTCGGACGCTTCTACTCCGGGGGTTATTTCGAGGGTTTGGGCAGGCTCCACGGGAACAGCCATTTCTGGGTCAGCACGATGGCCTGGAACAGAATCAGCGACATCGCGGCCAGCACGACCAGCCCGGCCCAGGCCTGCGGCATCCGGAACATCGAGGTCGAGAACTGGATGAAGTAGCCGACGCCTGCATCGGCGGCGATGAATTCGGCCACCACCGCGCCGATGACCGCCAGCGTGATCGAGACCTTTAGCGCCGAGAAGATGTAGGGCACCGCATAGGGCAGGCGGATCTGCGTCATCTCGCGCCGGGCGGGGGCCGAGAGGCTGCGCGACAGCTCGATCAGCTCGGGGGGGTGGCGGCCAGTCCAGTGGCGGTGCTGACGACCAGCGGAAAGAAGGCGATCAGCGTGGTGATGACGACGCGCGGCAGATCGCCCGCCCCAAGCGCCACTACGATGATCGGCGCGATGGCGACGACGGGCGTGGACTGCACCACGATCAGCAGCGGATAGAGCGTTCTCGACAGAAATGCCGAGCGCATCATCACCATGGCCAGCGGGATCGCCACGAGGATGGCAAGGCTGAAGCCCATCACCGCGACGCGCAATGTGGCCCAGATATGGGTGGCCCATCGCGCCGGACCGACCGCGCCGAAGGATCCGATGATCGCGCTTGGCGCGGGCAGCAGGAAGGACGGGATCGCTAAGGCACGCACCGCGCCCTCCCAGACCAGCAGCACGGTCAGGAATGTCGCGGCCGTCGTCAGGCCGGGGATGCGCGCCAACCGAGGCGGCCGCGCGTTCGCGGCGGCGGGGGGGCTGGGGGGCGCGGGGGCGCGTGTGCGCGCGCTGCGCAGCGGCGGGACCGGCGATGTCGCGGCGCGGGGCTGTTCGGTCACGGCAGGCTCCATCTCATGCGGCCTTTCGGGTCATCAGGCGGGCGCGCAGGTCGGCGGACAGGTCCAGCACGCCGGGATCGCGCATGCTGTCCGGCCCGCGCGGCCCGCTCAGCGGCACGACATGCTGGCTGGCTACGGTGCCGGGCCGGCCGGACATGACCAGCACGCGGTCGGCCAGCAACGCGGCTTCATTGACGGAATGGGTGATGAAGACGACCGTCTTCGGCCTGTCCGCGAAGATGCGCAGCAGATCGAAGCCCATCACCTCGCGCGTCAGCGCGTCCAGCGCGGAAAACGGCTCGTCCATCAGCAGGATGTCGGGGTCCAGATGCAGGGCGCGGGCAATGCCGACGCGCTGCTGCATCCCGCCCGACAGCTCGTCCGGCAGGCGCTTGCCGAACCCCTCAAGCCCCACCATCGCCAGCAGCTCCTGCGCCCGCTCGCGGTCGCGGGGGCTGACATGGCCGGTCTTGTGGCGCAGCGGAAAGGTCACGTTGTCCTCGACCGTGGCCCAGGGCAGCAGGGTGGGCTTCTGGAAGACGATGCCGATATCGTCGCGCGGGCCGGTGACCGGCATCCCGAAGACATCGACCACACCGGCCGTGGGCGTCAGCAGCCCCGCGATCATCCGCAACAGCGTGGACTTGCCGCAGCCCGAGGGGCCGAGCACCGCCAGGAACTCGTGATGGCCGACCTCGAAGGCGACATCCTGCAAGGCGTGGATGGGGCCCGAGCGGGTCTGGAAAACCTGCGCCACGGAGTCGAAACGGATCGCGGGGGGCTGGTGCATCGCGCTATTCCATGAAATCGCGCGAGACGGTCGTCTCGGCGTCATAGCTGTCCGGATCAAGGCCCTGCGCGGCGGCGACGCGGCCCCAGGTCTCGGCCAGGCGGCCCGGCTCGAAGACGCCCAGCCCGTCGGCCTCGGTCACCTCGTTCATGATCAGCGCCATCGCGTCCGACAGCGAGCCCTGCACATCCTCGGCGCCCAGCTCGGCCACGATGTTGGTGACGGATTGCGCGGCCGCCTCGGGGTTCTCGTGCGCGAACTCGACCGAGCGCTTGAAGGCGCCAACGAAGCGCCGCGCCACGTCGGGGCGGTCCGCGAGAAAGCCGTCATTGGCGATCAGCGAGGCGGAATAGAGGTTCAGCCCCGCCGCCGACCAGGGCAGCGCCTCGATCTGATGGCCCGCCTCGCTGCCTTGGTTGCGATAGCGCGTCAGGTCGGTCATCCAGGCCACGATGGCATCCACCTGGCCCGTCATCAGCATCGGCCCAAGCGCGCCCGGCTCGGCATTCACCACCGTGACCGCGTCCGGATCGACGCCCGCATCCTGCAGCACCAGCGGCAGGAACACGTTGGACGAGGTAAAGGCCGAGGTCGCGATCCGCTTGCCCGCCACGTCGGCGACTTCGACGACATCGCCGCCCTCGACGACGTAGAAGGCATGAGGCCCCTTGTTGAAGATGGACATGATGGCGGTGACGCCCACGCCTTCCTGCGCGCGCGCCGCCATCAGCGCCCCGATATCCGAGACGCCCACATCCGACGACCCCGCCGCCAGCCGCGAGATCGCGTCGGTCGAGCCGCGGCCGGGCGCGATGGTCACCTCGATCCCGGCCTCCTCGCAGAAGCCCTGGTCGATGCAGACATAGATCGGCGCCTTGTCGCCCCCGGGGAGCCAGTCCAGCTGGAACGTAACCGGATCGGCGGAGAGGGCGGGTGTGGCCATGGCTGCGACACTGGCAAAAAGGCAGGCAATGGAGCGGGTCATGCTTGGGGTCCTGTCGGTCGAGGTTGGGGTGACGGCTTGGGCGCCGTGGCCTGCCGGTCGGCGGCCAGGTGGCGCAGCGCGCAGGCCTGTTTTTGCGGATCACCGCTGCGCAGGCAGGGCAGGCAGCGATGGGCCGGATGATCTGGTTCAGTGCGGGTCGCGAACATCATGTCCTCGCATCGAGGGTTTCCGTTCGAGCAATGTCCAAGGGCTGCACCCCCGACCGCTTCTACTCGCCCCTCAAGCTTGCCAGATGCGTTCGATTATCGGCAACGCAAATCCAGTGTTCTTCCCCGGCTTCGTCAGAAGGCTGCCCGCTCAGAGGCAACACGCGCATAGACTGAGCAAATTCTATGAAGCCAGTAATACCTGATGGGGTCGAACCAATTTAGTGCGGGTGCGCCGTGGGTTTCATGAACAGGCCAGCAATCCGCACAACGCGTTCTGAAAATTCGCACGCTGGCAAGCTCGAAGCTGGGTTTTGACCTAGCTGCGCGAGCGTCAAGACTAGGTGTTTGATCCCACGGTTTGATGGTGCGATCCTTTCTCAGGAATGGAAGGAAGCATTATGGGCCAGGTTCGCCATGGAAGCGCCACGACCACGCACGCCGTCAGAGCTGCAATACAACGATCGCAAGCTTCGCTCGCGACGCTAAGCCGGGATCTTGGGATCAACCCGAAGACGGTTGCGAAATGGCGCAAGCGCCAGACGGTCGAGGACCTCAAGACCGGGCCGAGAGAACCGCGCTCGACGATCTTGACCGAGGCCGAAGAGGCGACCATCGTCGCTTTCCGGCGGCACACGCTGCTGCCGCTGGACGACTGCCTCTATGCCCTGCAGCCATCCATTCCGCACCTGACACGCTCATCGCTCCATCGGTGTCTGCAGCGCCACGGCGTTTCTCGGCTGCCTGACGTGGAGGGCGACAAGCCGAAGCGCCAGAAGTTCAAGCGCTACCCCATCGGCTTCTTTCACATCGACATCGCCGAGGTGCAGACTGCTGAGGGCAAGCTGTTTCTGTTCGTCGGCATTGACCGCACGAGCAAATTTGCCGTGACCCAGCTCGTCGACAAGACAGACAGGAAGACGGCCTGGGAGTTCCTGCAGCACATGCTCGAAGCAGTGCCCTATCAGGTCCACACCATTCTCACCGACAACGGCATTCAGTTCGCCGAGCAGCCCCGGAACCGCAACTCTGTTCATTCTCGCCCCATGCGTTTCGACATGATCTGTGAGGCCAACGGTATTGAACACCGCCTCACAAGGCCCAACCACCCGTAGACCAACGGCCAGGTCGAGCGAATGAACCGCACGATCAAGGACGCGACCGTCAAACGCTTCCATTACGACGATCACGACCAGCTCCGCACCCACCTGTCAGACTTCATGGCAGCCTACAACTTCGCCCGCCGGCTCAAGACGCTCGGCGGGCTCACACCCTATGAATACATCTGCAAGATCTGGACATCCGAGCCAGACAGATTCATCCTAAATCCGATCCACCAGATGCCGGGACTAAACACCTAGGGTTCCGGGTCTTTGGTCGTCCAAGTGCGGGACATTTACGACAACATGAAGACGGCAGCCAAGCGGAGCCCGCTCCAGCTCAAAGGGCTCGAGGGTGATGTCGCGGCCATCCTCGATACGAATGCCTTCGACCGTGACGCAGCGAATAATAGCAAGAACCTCTAAGTCGCAACGACAAGGGGATCTAGGAAACTGGTGGTCTATTCGCCAACGCACCTTGTGGGATCGAGGTGAGGCGACTTGTCCATTCGTATAAAAGATGCGCAGAGGCAAGTTGTGGCGGAAAAGCAAGCTGAGTTCACCTTAAGTCAAAGCCCGCAGACCGCCTTCGTGTCGACGAAAACGGTCGATTTATCTCGGTGATGTCTGCGTAGGGCCGTCGAAACCACGGTGCGCGACCGGGGTCCTAGCCTTGCCTCTTCCAGCTTCTAAGGTGATTTGGTTCCTTAGCGCGGCCTGCCCGAACTTTCCGCCCTCACGTGGCCGTGTCAATGGAGGCCCGATTTCTGGATGATGCAGGGACGCGACCTCTTTTGAAAGCCTTCGGATTCTCGATAAAGGCATAGGCATCCGCTAGCTTTTCTAAAGCTTCACGCTGCGGATCCTCAATGAAATCTAACTTGAACATTGACGCCAAGTAGTTTTCCAGCGCCCGGCTTACGGTTTCATCTTTGGAGCCGGCCTGATGGGCCAGAATTTTATCGATGACGCGCGCAGAGACATCCAAGGCATCCATAATCGTGGCTGCAGTCCTTCGTAAGTCATGACGGTGCCAAGCTTGCGTTCCACTTTCGCGCTGCAGCGCCTTGGTGATTCGATTCCAGTTCCCGAGCTCTTTCCCCTTCGAATTACGGAATACCAAGTCATCGGGGCGCCGGCGTTCAAAGTTTGGTAGGCTACGGAGAAGTCTGATCGCTGCGTTAGACAAGGGAAGCGTCTGTTGCCGTGGCTTTCCGCGAACGGTCTTTACACGAGGTTTGTGCCAATCGCCCTCGTCTTCCTTGAAGTCCCGCCATCGCATCTTCACCATCTCGTCCAGCCGCGCTCCGGTGAGCAGCAGGAACCTTAAGGCGATCGGCCTAACGTCATCCTCGGGTTTGGTATGCATCGCGAGGGAAGCAGGAGCGGGCCATACGAGAAGAGGCAGCAAAGCTTCCATCTCAGGCTGGCTCAGGGATCGGTCCCGTCTACCGGTGATTTTATCATCGTCCGACGCGGGGTCGTGCGTTTGTGTGAGGTCTACCACAGGAAGCGACGGCACGCGCCCTGAACCAACCTTGCTGAACTTTCGCCGATTTGCAGCCCAATCAAGGACAGGCGAAAGATATGCACGTGCTCGCGAAACTTGACCGCTCGCGGTGTCCTTCCCCGACAGCGGCCGATAGCGAGACATGTCGGCTGAGAGGTCGAGCAAGGTTAGATCGGTCACTCGGGTTGACAACCTCTTGCTGAAGACGGCCTTGATCCGTTTTTCAGCCTCCGACGGATAACCGCGTTTTGTCTTCTCCCAGATTTTGAGTTTGCCGGCCACTACGTTGGAATATTCGTTAATGACATCCTCGAAGGTCGGAATTTTCCTTTCTGCTGCCTCATCGTTGGCAAGCGCTACTTTTTGTGCCGCGGCGGTGACATCGCCGCCATTTCGCACTTGCTGGCGCAAGGCCGAGGCTTTCAGCCGCGCAGCCGAAAGTCTGACATCGGGATACTCTCCAACAATGGCGTTCTGGATCCGTCCGTCCTTGCCTCGCATTCGGAACGCGAAGATCTTACGTCCGGACGGGTATGCGCGCAGCATCAAGCCAGCTTCCGTATCCAAGACCTCGGTCCTCCGATCCGGCCGCATGTTCCTGATGAAATTCTCGGTAAGTGTAGTTCTCGCCAAAGCAAAGCCTCCCATCCTATGCCCCAAGGACACGTAAGGGCATGATGATGGTGGCACAACGGTGGCACAGATCGAGCGGTTGCGGTTGTGCAACTTGGTTAAGGCTGCGCTATAGAAGAAGAATGAAAGACTATCTTGTAATTGTAATTTAATAGAAAAAACGATTTCTAAGGTGCGTAGGCAGGCATTTTAGAACGTTGGAGATGCGGCGTATCGCGGAATCATAATCCGCGTGTCGGGGGTTCAAGTCCCTCCTCCGCTACCATTGGTCCCCCCGAAATTTCCGGCATCAGTTCTGGGGCATCGACAAGGGCCCTGAGGTGACCGGCGATCGAAATCTCCATTTGACCGTTTGCGCTTTCTGAAACAGTGACTGTTTCGCTCAGCCGACTCAGGATGAGGGCATATTCGTTCGTGTCACCAGAAGCATTTGAGCCCATGATGGGAATAAGCTGCTGCAAGTCCTTCCTGGACCTGCATCGGTTTCGTTCCGGTCTTTTGAGAGCGATAGTCGCCATCAATAAGACCGGATATGGCAGCGATACACAGCGACGAGTTCAAGCGGGATGCGGTTCGCATCGCGCTTACCAGTGGCCTGACACGGCGTCAGGTTGCATCTGATTTGGGGATCGGGCTTTCGACGCTCGGCAAGTGGGTTCGGGCGGTTTCGGAGAAAGCCAAGGTGCCCTCGCAGGATGCCGGTCTTCTGCGCGAGAACGAGCGGCTTCGCAAAGAGAACCGCATTCTCCGGGCGGAGAGGGAGGTGCCAAAAAAGCGGCGATGTTCTTCGCGGATCAAAGGCCGTGAAGTTTCAGCATATTGACGAGTATCGCGGCCCCCTGACCCGTAGCCATCTGTGCCGCCTGATGGGAGTTTCGGAACGCGGGCTTTATGCCTGGAAGCACCGGCCTCCATCGCATCGCCAGCGGCGCGACATGGTGCTCTTGGCTCATATCCGCGATCAGCATCGGTTAAGCCTGGGCAGCTAGGGCCGACCACGGATGACCGAGGAGCTGAACGAGCTGGGCATCCGCGTCGGCCAGCGCCGTGTGGGCCGTCTGATGCGCCAGAACGGCATCCAGGTCATTCGCAGCCGAAAGTTCAGGCGCACCACCGACAGCGATCACGCCTTCAACATCGCGCCCAATCTCCTGCAGCAGGATTTCACGGCGAGCGGGCCGAACCAGAAGGGGGCTGGTGACATCACCGTCGCCATTGTCGCTCGGACCGATGGCGCAACAATGGCGACTCTGGACGCGCGAGGGGCGGGTTTATCTGGCCGTGATCATCGATCTCTTCTCAAGGCGGGTCGTGGGCTGGGCCATCAGCAACCGCATGAAGCAGGATCTGGCCTTGCGGGCCCTGAACATGGCGATCGCGATCCGGAGGCCACCGCCAGGTTGCATTCATCACACGGATCGCGGGTCGCAATACTGCGCTCACGACTATCAGAAGCTGCTGCGCAAGCACGGGTTCAAGGTGTCGATGAGCGGGAAGGGCAACTGCTATGACAATTCTGCCGTCGAGAGCTTCTTCAAGTCGCTCAAGGCCGAACTCGTCTGGCGCCGCAACTGGCAAACCCGTCGCGAGGTCGAGATCGCCCTCTTCGAATACATCAACGGCTTCTACAATCCGCGCCGGAAACACTCAGCCCTCGGCTGGAAATCACCCGTGGCCTTCGAACAAAGGGCCGCTTAACATGAGCGCCTGACCGGAACAGAGCCGGTGCAGGTCCAGCCCGGCTATGATCAAGAACAAGTCCTGACATTAAATCCAATCCACCAGATACCGGGACTGAACAGCTCTGGAAGGGTTCTGTGGAACACCCCATGGCGGGTGGGAACCGGGTTGAAACCCGGGCGGGGCGGCGCTATGTGGGGCCGGTATCAAAGGAGCCTGCCGTGGCCACGAATCCCGTCCAGTTCATTAACCAGGTCCGCGCCGAAGCCGCCAAGATCACCTGGCCGAACCGTCGCGAGGTCATCACCACCACGATCATGGTGATGATCTTCGCCTCGCTGACCAGCCTGTTCTTCTTCCTGGTGGACCTGGCGATCCGCACCGGGCTGACCCAGGGGCTGCGGCTGATCAGCGGCTGATCTGGGGCTTGCAATTTCCGGGCAGGGGCGGTATCAGCCCCCGACTGTCCGGTTCACGGCGTGCGGCCAATGCGCCTGCGCGCCGATTTCAATTTTTCCGGACGTGATGGAATTCAAGGGAATTTCGCAGGAATTCCCGGAAGATGAGCAGGGGTCGATCAAGACATGGCAAAGCGTTGGTATTCGGTCAGCGTCCTGTCGAACTTCGAAAAGAAGGTCGCAGAGGCGATTCGCCAGTCCGTCGCCGAGAAGGGTCTTGAGGATCACATCGACGAGGTGCTGGTCCCCACCGAGGAGGTGATCGAGATCCGCCGCGGCAAGAAGGTGACCTCGGAACGCCGCTTCATGCCCGGCTATGTGCTGGTGCATATGGAGATGTCGGACCGGACCTATCACCTGGTGAACTCGATCAACCGGGTCACCGGCTTTCTCGGCGCGCAGGGCAAGCCCATGCCGATGCGCGACGACGAGGTGAACGCGATGCTGAACCGGTCGGGCGACGGCGAACCCGTCGCACCGCGCAACCTGATCCGCTTCGACGTGGGCGAGAAGGTGAACGTGACCGACGGTCCGTTCGAGGGCTTCTCGGGCATGGTCGAGGAGGTCGACGAAATCTCGTCGCGGGTCAAGGTCACCGTGTCGATCTTTGGCCGGCCCACGCCGGTCGAACTGGAATTCACGCAGGTCTCCAAGACCGCGTGATCGTCTGCGGGAGGCCGTTTGCGCCGCACCGCTAAGTCGGCCCCGTCCCGGGGCGTGATGATAAGGAGAAGGCCAGATGGCCAAGAAAGTTGTCGGCAGCCTGAAGCTGCAAATCAAGGCGGGTCAGGCGAACCCGTCGCCCCCCGTCGGCCCGGCCCTGGGTCAGCGCGGGATCAACATCATGGCGTTCTGCAAGGAATTCAACGCCAAGACTCAGGAGATGGAGCAGGGCGCCCCGGTGCCTGTCGTCATCACCTATTACGCGGACAAGTCCTTCAGCTTCGAGACCAAGACGCCGCCCGCGTCCTTCCTGCTGAAGAAGGCCGCCGGCCTGAAGCCCGTGGGCAAGCGCAACCGCGCCAAGGGTTCGGAAAAGCCGGGCCGTGCCACCGCCGGCACCGTGACCGTCAAGCAGGTCCGCGAGATCGCCGAGACCAAGATGGCCGACCTGTCGGCGAATGACATCGACGCGGCAATGAAGATCATCGTGGGTTCCGCCCGGTCGATCGGTATCGAGGTGAAAGGCTAAGTCATGGCAAAGCTGTCCAAGAAAAAAGCCGCCGCCCGCGAAGCCTTCGAAGGCAAGGCCAACCTGACCGTCGAGGACGCCGTCAAGCTGGTCAAGTCGCAGGCCTCGGCCAAGTTCGACGAGACCGTCGAGATCGCGCTGAACCTGGGCGTCGACCCGCGCCATGCCGACCAGATGGTCCGCGGCGTCGTGACCCTGCCCGCAGGCACCGGCAAGGACGTCCGCGTCGCCGTCTTCGCCCGTGGCCCCAAGGCTGACGAAGCCAAGGCCGCCGGTGCGGACATCGTCGGCGCCGAGGACCTGATGGAGACCATCCAGTCCGGCAAGATCGAGTTCGACCGTTGCATCGCGACGCCGGACATGATGCCGCTGGTCGGTCGCCTCGGCAAGATCCTGGGCCCGCGCAACCTGATGCCGAACCCCAAGGTCGGCACGGTGACGATGGACGTGAAATCGGCCGTCGAGGCCGCCAAGGGCGGCGAGGTCCAGTTCAAGGCCGAAAAGGCCGGGGTGGTGCATGCGGGCATCGGCAAGGTGTCCTTCGACGAGGACAAGCTGGCCCAGAACCTGCGCGCCTTCGTCGAGGCCGTCAGCCGTGCCAAGCCGACCGGCGCCAAGGGCACCTACATGAAAAAGGTCTCGATCAGCTCGACCATGGGTCCGGGCGTGTCGGTGGACGTCGTTTCGGCGACCGCCAACTGAGACCACAAGTTTCCCGTCCCGCAAGGGCCGGGAATGGCGGGGCCGCCTGGCCCCGTCCTGTCCGAGACGGAGGGTGCGGAGCGATCCGCTTAATGTCCTTCCTGAGATGGGGAAGCATTTTTCCGAAGACCGCCTTGCGGACCTTCGGGTGATCTTGCCCTAGCGGACCCGACCTGAGGCCTTGGCCTTGGGAAAAGTGAGAGCCGGGGGGATACCCCCCTACTTGGAGTGAAACCGTGGATAGAGCACAAAAAGAACAGGTGGTCGACGAGCTCGGCCAGATCTTTGAAAGCTCTGGCGTCGTGGTGGTTGCCCACTACGAGGGGATGACGGTTGCACATATGCAGGACCTCCGCGCGCGCATGCGCGAAGCGGGTGGTTCGGTTCGCGTTGCCAAGAACAAGCTCGCCAAGATCGCCCTGGAAGGTAAGCCTTGCGCCAGCATCGCCGACTACCTGACGGGCATGACCGTGATCACCTATTCGGAGGATCCGACCGCAGCTGCGCGGATCGCCGACAAGTATGCCAAGGATAACGATCGTTTCGTGATCCTGGGCGGTGCGATGGGTGATTCGGCTCTGGATCCGGCCGGTGTGAAAGCCGTCGCCTCCATGCCGTCGCGTGACGAGCTCATCGCTCAGATCGTGTCGTGCCTGGGTGCGCCTGCCTCGAACATCGCCGGTGCCATTGGCGCGCCTGCTTCGAACATCGCGAGCATCCTCACGACCCTCGAGGAACGTGAGGCTGCGTAAGCAACCCGATCCCTGCGTGTGGTTGAAGACCCGACGTTGGAACACTAACTGGAAAGAACGGAAAAATGGCTGATCTGAAGAAACTCGCCGAAGAAATCGTGGGCCTGACCCTGCTGGAAGCCCAGGAACTGAAGACCATCCTGAAGGATGAATACGGCATCGAGCCCGCCGCCGGCGGCGCCGTGATGATGGCTGGCCCGGCTGCTGCCGCCGAAGCCGCCGAAGAGAAGACCGAATTCGACGTCGTCCTGGTCGAAGCCGGCGCCAACAAGATCAACGTGATCAAGGAAGTGCGCGGCATCACCGGTCTGGGCCTGAAAGAAGCCAAGGACCTGGTCGAAGCCGGTGGCAAGGTCAAGGAAGGCGCTTCCAAGGCCGATGCCGAGGAAATGAAGAAGAAGCTCGAAGCGGCTGGCGCCAAGGTCGAGCTGAAGTAATCGATCCCCGGATCGACGTGAAACAGGCAGGGTCCGGGGTTTCCCGGTCCCTGCCGAACCTGTCTTGAAGGGCGGTCCGGGATCGGACAATCCTTCAGGGCATGTTCGAGGTTCGGGAGCCGCGCGGTGGGACGCGCGGCACGAATGGAACCTCACCCCTGCTATTCGTATGCCGCATCCGGGGGCCCCGACCCGCATGCCGCGCGAAGACGAAAGGTGACAAGACCCCATGGCGCAAGCTTATGTCGGCCAAAAGCGTATCCGTCGCTATTACGGCAATATCCGCGAAGTGCTGGAGATGCCGAACCTGATCGAGGTTCAGAAATCCTCCTATGATTTGTTCCTGAATTCGGGCGAGGGGTCGGGCCATAATGACGGCGACGGCATCCAGGGCGTCTTCCAGTCCGTGTTCCCGATCAAGGATTTCAACGAGACCGCGACGCTGGAATTCGTGAAATACGAGCTGGAAAAGCCGAAATACGACGTGGACGAGTGCCAGCAGCGCGACATGACCTATGCCGCGCCGCTGAAGGTCACGCTGCGCCTGATCGTCTTTGATGTCGACGAGAATACCGGGGCGAAATCCGTCAAGGACATCAAGGAACAGGACGTCTTCATGGGCGACATGCCCCTGATGACCCAGAACGGCACGTTCATCGTGAACGGCACCGAGCGCGTGGTCGTCAGCCAAATGCACCGCAGCCCGGGCGTGTTCTTCGACCATGACCGCGGCAAGACCCATTCCTCGGGCAAGCTGCTCTTCGCCTGCCGGATCATTCCCTATCGCGGATCCTGGCTGGATTTCGAATTCGACGCCAAGGACCTGGTCTTCGCGCGCATCGACCGCCGCCGCAAGCTGCCGGTGACGACGCTGCTCTATGCGCTCGGCATGGATCAGGAGGGCATCATGGATGCCTTCTATCAGACCGTGAACTATACCCTGCGCCGCGAGGGGCGCGAGCAGGGCTGGGTCACGCGCTTCTTCCCCGAGCGCGTGCGCGGCACCCGTCCGGCCTATGACCTGGTCAATGCCGACACGGGCGAGGTCATCACCAAGGCCGGCGAGAAGGTCACCCCCCGCCTGGTCAAGAAGCTGCAGGAATCGGGCGAACAGCTGAACCTGCTGGTCCCGTTCGAGCGTATCGTGGGCCGCTTCGTCGCCAAGGACATCGTCAACCAGGAGACCGGCTTCATCTATGCCGAGGCCGGCGACGAGATCACCGCCGAATACGACAAGCAGGGCGAGATGAACGGCGGCCTGCTGAAGGTGCTGTTGGACAATGACATCACCGATGTGCCGGTGCTGGACATCGACCATGTGAACGTGGGCCCCTATATCCGCAACACCATGGCGGCCGACAAGAACATGGGCCGCGAAGGCGCGCTGATGGACATCTACCGCGTCATGCGCCCGGGCGAGCCGCCCACCGTCGAGGCCGCGCAGACCCTGTTCAACAGCCTGTTCTTCGACAGCGAGCGCTATGACCTCTCGGCCGTGGGCCGGGTCAAGATGAACATGCGCTTGGATCTGGACGCGCCGGACACGCAGCGCACGCTGCGCCACGAGGATATCGTGGCCTGCATCCGCGGTCTGGTGGAGCTGCGAGACGGCAAGGGCGAGATCGACGACATCGACCACCTGGGCAACCGCCGGGTGCGTTCGGTCGGCGAGCTGATGGAGAACCAGTATCGCGTGGGCCTGCTGCGCATGGAGCGTGCCATCCGCGAGCGCATGTCCGGCGTCGAGATCGACACCGTGATGCCGCAGGACCTGATCAACGCCAAGCCCGCGGCGGCGGCGGTGCGTGAATTCTTCGGCTCCAGCCAGCTGTCGCAGTTCATGGACCAGACCAACCCGCTGTCCGAAGTGACGCACAAGCGTCGCCTCTCGGCCCTTGGGCCGGGCGGTCTGACGCGCGAGCGTGCGGGCTTCGAGGTCCGCGACGTCCACCCGACCCATTACGGCCGGATGTGCCCGATCGAGACGCCGGAAGGCCAGAACATCGGCCTGATAAACAGCCTGGCGACCTTTGCCCGGGTGAACAAGTACGGCTTCATCGAGACCCCCTATCGCAAGGTGGTCGAGGGTCAGGTGACCGATGACGTGGTCTACATGTCCGCCACCGAGGAGATGCGCCACACCGTCGCCCAAGCCAACGCGACCCTGGACGCCGATGGCAACTTTACCGACGAGCTGATCAGCACCCGCCAGGCGGGCGACTTCATGCTGAACCCGGTGGATGCGGTCGACCTGATCGACGTATCGCCCAAGCAGCTGGTCTCGGTCGCCGCGGCGCTGATCCCGTTCTTGGAGAACGACGACGCCAACCGCGCGCTGATGGGGTCGAACATGCAGCGTCAGGCGGTTCCGCTGCTGCGGGCCGAGGCGCCCTTCGTCGGCACCGGCATGGAGGCGACCGTCGCCCGCGATTCCGGCGCCGCCATCATGGCGCGTCGCGGCGGCGTGATCGACCAGGTCGATGCGCAGCGCATCGTGGTCCGGGCGACCGAGAACATGGGCGCGGGCGATGCGGGCGTGGACATCTATCGTCTGCGCAAGTTCAAGCGCTCGAACCAGTCCTCGACCATCAACCAGCGTCCGCTGGTCAAGGTGGGCGAGAAGGTCGTGGCCAACCAGGTCATCGCGGACGGTCCCTCGACCGACCAGGGCGAACTGGCCATCGGCCGGAACGTGGTCGTGGCCTTCATGCCCTGGAACGGCTACAACTACGAGGACTCGATCCTGATTTCCGAGCGGATCCACCGCGACGACGTGTTCACCTCGATCCATATCGATGAATACGAAGTGGCGGCCCGCGACACCAAGCTGGGGCCGGAGGAGATCACCCGCGACATCCCGAACGTGGGCGAAGAGGCCCTGCGCAACCTCGACGAGGCCGGCATCGTCTATATCGGTGCCGAGGTCGGGCCGGGCGACATTCTGGTGGGCAAGATCACCCCGAAGGGTGAGAGCCCGATGACGCCGGAAGAGAAGCTTCTGCGCGCCATCTTCGGCGAGAAGGCTTCGGACGTGCGGGACACTTCGCTGCGTCTGCCGCCGGGTGCCTATGGCACGATCGTCGAGGTGCGGGTCTTCAACCGGCACGGCGTCGACAAGGACGAGCGTGCGCTGCAGATCGAGCGCGAGGAAGTCGAGCGTCTGGCCCGCGACCGGGACGACGAGCAGGCGATCCTCGACCGCAACATCTATGCCCGCCTCAAAACCCTGATCCTCGGCAAGACCGCGGTGAAGGGGCCGAAGGGCATCAAGGCGAATAGCGAGATCACCGAGGAACTGCTGGGCACGCTGTCGCGCGGTCAGTGGTGGCAGCTGGCCGTGTCGGAAGAGGACACCGCCAAGGAAGTCGAGGCGCTGAACCAGCAATACGACACCCAAAAGAAGCTGCTTGAGGCTCGCTTCGAGGACAAGGTCGAGAAGGTCCGTCAGGGCGACGACCTGCCGCCGGGCGTGATGAAGATGGTCAAGGTCTTCGTCGCCGTGAAGCGCAAGCTTCAGGCTGGGGACAAGATGGCCGGTCGTCACGGCAACAAGGGCGTCGTGTCCAAGGTCGTCCCGATGGAGGACATGCCGTTCCTTGCGGACGGCACTCCGGTCGACCTGGTGCTGAACCCGCTCGGCGTGCCGTCGCGGATGAACGTCGGGCAGATCCTCGAGACCCACATGGGTTGGGCATCGCGCGGCCTTGGCCTCAAGATCGACGAGGCGCTGGAAGAGTATCGCCGCAACGGCGACATGACTCCGGTGCGCGAGGCGATGCGGATCGGCTATGGCGACGAGCTCTATGCGGACACGTTCGAGGGCATGGACGACGAGACGCTGCGTGAGCATGCCGGAACGGTGCGGACGGGTGTTCCCATCGCGACGCCGGTCTTCGACGGCGCCAAGGAAGCGGACGTCAACGACGCGCTGACGCGGGCGGGCTTCGACACGTCGGGTCAGTCTCTGGTCTTCGATGGCCGCACCGGCGAGCAGTTCGCGCGCAAGGTCACCGTGGGGATGAAGTATGTCCTCAAGCTGCACCACCTTGTCGATGACAAGATGCACGCCCGCTCAACCGGGCCGTACAGCCTGGTGACGCAGCAGCCTCTGGGCGGCAAGGCGCAGTTCGGTGGTCAGCGTCTCGGCGAGATGGAGGTCTGGGCGCTGGAAGCGTACGGCGCCGCCTACACGCTGCAGGAGATGCTGACGGTCAAGTCGGACGACGTTGCCGGCCGGACCAAGGTCTACGAGTCCATCGTCAAGGGCGAGGACAACTTCGAGGCCGGCGTCCCGGAAAGCTTCAACGTGCTGGTCAAGGAGGTCCGGGGTCTGGGCCTCAACATGGAACTCCTGGATGCGGAGGAGGAGGAGTGAGGGCCTGAGGCCCTCACCCACCCCCCCACGCGCCCTTTCAAGGATTGAGAAATGAACCAGGAACTTGCCACCAACCATCTGAACCCGCTGGCCCCGCCGCGGCAGTTCGACGAAATCAAGATCTCGCTGGCCAGCCCGGAGGAGATCCTCGCCTGGTCCTTCGGCGAGGTGAAGAAGCCCGAAACCATCAACTACCGCACGTTCAAGCCGGAACGTGACGGCCTCTTCTGCGCGCGCATCTTCGGTCCGATCAAGGATTACGAATGCCTCTGCGGCAAGTACAAGCGCATGAAGTATCGCGGCCTGGTCTGCGAGAAATGCGGTGTCGAGGTGACCCTGCAGAAGGTCCGCCGCGAGCGCATGGGCCATATCGAACTGGCCGCGCCCGTGGCCCATATCTGGTTCCTCAAGTCGCTGCCCTCGCGCATCGGCCTGATGCTGGACATGACGCTGCGCGATCTGGAACGGATTCTCTATTTCGAGAACTATGTCGTCATCGAGCCGGGTCTGACCGACCTGACCTATGGCCAGCTGCTGACCGAGGAGGAATTCCTCGACGCGCAGGACAACTATGGCGCCGACGCCTTCCAGGCGGATATCGGGGCCGAGGCGATCCGTGCGATGCTGGCCAATATCGATCTGGGCGCCACGGCCGAGCAGCTGCGCGAGGACCTCAAGGAGGCCACGGGCGAGCTGAAGCCCAAGAAGATCATCAAGCGCCTGAAGATCGTCGAGTCGTTCCTGGAATCAGGCAACCGTCCCGAATGGATGGTGCTGACGGTCATTCCGGTCATCCCGCCGGAACTGCGCCCGCTGGTCCCGCTGGATGGCGGTCGCTTCGCGACCTCGGACCTGAACGACCTCTATCGCCGGGTCATCAACCGCAACAACCGCCTGAAGCGGCTGATCGAGCTGCGCGCGCCCGACATCATCGTGCGCAACGAAAAGCGCATGCTGCAGGAATCGGTCGATGCGCTGTTCGACAACGGCCGTCGCGGCCGCGTCATCACGGGCAACAACCGTCGCCCGCTGAAGTCGCTGTCGGACATGCTGAAGGGCAAGCAGGGCCGCTTCCGCCAGAACCTTCTGGGCAAGCGCGTCGACTTCTCGGGCCGTTCGGTCATCGTGACCGGCCCCGAGCTGAAGCTGCATCAATGCGGCCTGCCGAAGAAGATGGCGCTCGAGCTGTTCAAGCCGTTCATCTATTCGCGGCTTGAGGCGAAGGGTCTGTCCAGCACGGTCAAGCAGGCCAAGAAGCTGGTCGAGAAGGAACGCCCCGAGGTCTGGGACATCCTGGACGAGGTCATCCGCGAGCATCCGGTTCTGCTGAACCGTGCGCCCACGCTGCACCGTCTCGGCATCCAGGCCTTCGAGCCGATCCTGATCGAGGGCAAGGCGATCCAGCTGCACCCGCTGGTCTGTTCGGCCTTCAACGCCGATTTCGACGGCGACCAGATGGCCGTGCACGTTCCGCTGAGCCTCGAGGCGCAGCTGGAAGCGCGCGTCCTGATGATGTCGACGAACAACGTCCTGTCGCCCGCCAACGGCGCGCCGATCATCGTGCCGTCGCAGGACATGGTTCTGGGTCTCTACTACACGACCATGATGCGCGAGGGGATGAAGGGCGAGGGCATGGCCTTTGCCAATATCGACGAGGTGGAAC
Organism: Paracoccus aestuarii; assembly: GCF_028553885.1. NCBI lineage: Bacteria > Pseudomonadati > Pseudomonadota > Alphaproteobacteria > Rhodobacterales > Paracoccaceae > Paracoccus > Paracoccus aestuarii. The sequence goes on along the minus strand of NZ_CP067169.1, from coordinate 2,541,557 downwards.
ACGCCTTGTCGGCCGGCGAGGTGCATCTGCATGCCAAGATCCAGGCGCGCATCAAGCAGATCGACGAGAATGGCAACGAGGTGCTCAAGCGCTTCGAGACGACGCCGGGCCGTCTGCGCCTCGGCGCGCTGCTGCCGCTGAACGCCAAGGCACCCTTCGAGCTGGTCAACCGCCTGCTGCGCAAGAAGGACGTGCAGGTCGTCATCGACACCGTCTACCGCTACTGCGGCCAGAAGGAATCGGTGATCTTCTGCGACCAGATCATGGGTCTGGGCTTCCGCGAGGCCTTCCGCGCCGGCATCAGCTTCGGCAAGGACGACATGGTCGTGCCCGACAACAAGTGGTCGATCGTCGAGGAAGTCCAGGAGCAGGTGAAGGAGTTCGAACAGCAGTATCTGGACGGCCTCATCACCCAGGGCGAGAAGTACAACAAGGTCGTGGACGCCTGGTCGAAATGCAACGACCGCGTCACCGAATCCATGATGTCCACCATCTCGGCCAGCAAGCGCGACGATGCCGGCGCCGAGATGGAGCCGAATAGCGTCTACATGATGGCCCATTCCGGTGCCCGGGGTTCGGTCAACCAGATGAAGCAGCTGGGCGGCATGCGGGGCCTGATGGCCAAGCCCTCGGGCGAGATCATCGAGACGCCGATCATCTCGAACTTCAAGGAAGGTCTGACCGTTCTTGAATACTTCAACTCGACCCACGGTGCCCGGAAGGGTCTGTCGGACACCGCGCTCAAGACGGCGAACTCGGGCTATCTGACCCGTCGTCTGGTTGACGTGGCGCAGGACTGCATCATCCGCGAGCATGATTGCGGCACCGAGCGCGCGATCACCGCATCCGCGGCGGTCAATGACGGCGAGGTGATCAGCCCGCTCTCCGAGCGTGTTCTGGGCCGCACCGCGGCCGAGGACGTGCTGGTTCCGGGCAGCGACGAGATCATCGTGCGCGGCAACGAGGTGATCGACGAACGCAAGGCCGACGCCATCGAGGCGGCGGGCGTGCAGAGCGTGCGCATCCGTTCGGCCTTGACCTGCGAATCCGAGGACGGGATCTGCGCGCTCTGCTATGGCCGCGACCTGGCCCGCGGCACGCTGGTGAACATCGGCGAGGCTGTCGGCATCATCGCCGCGCAGTCCATCGGCGAGCCGGGCACCCAGCTGACGATGCGGACCTTCCATATCGGCGGCATCGCCCAGGGCGGACAGCAGTCCTTCCAGGCGGCCTCGCATGAAGGGACGGTCAATTTCCGCAACGAAAGCGTGCTGACCAACGCCAATGGCGAACAGATCGTGATGTCGCGCAACATGCAGATCCTGGTCATGGACGACCAGGGTCAGGAACGCGCCAGCCACAAGCTGTTCTACGGCTCCAAGCTGTTCGTGAAGGAAGGCGAGCGGGTGATCCGCGGTGCGAAGCTGTTCGAATGGGATCCCTATACCCTGCCGATCATCGCCGAAAAGGGCGGCATCGCGCGCTTCGTCGACCTGATGTCGGGCATGTCCGTGCGCGACGAGACCGACGATGCCACCGGCATGACCCAGAAGATCGTCACGGATTGGCGGTCGGCGCCCAAGGGCAACGACCTCAAGCCCGAGATCATCATCATGGACGAGGCCGGCGAGCCGGTGCGCAACGACCAGGGCAACCCGGTCAGCTATCCGATGTCGGTGGACGCGATCCTCTCGGTCGAGGACGGCCAGGAGATCCGGCCCGGCGACGTGGTGGCCCGCATCCCGCGCGAAGGCGCGCGGACCAAGGACATCACCGGCGGTCTGCCGCGCGTGGCGGAACTGTTCGAGGCCCGTCGTCCGAAGGATCACGCCATCATCGCCGAGATCGACGGCTATGTGCGCTTCGGCAAGGACTACAAGAACAAGCGCCGCATCAGCATCGAGCCGTCGGACGAGGGCAACAGCCCCGTCGAATACATGGTGCCCAAGGGCAAGCACATCCCGGTGCAGGAAGGCGACTTCGTGCAGAAGGGCGACTACATCATGGACGGCAACCCGGCGCCGCATGACATCCTGCGCATCATGGGGATCGAGGCCCTGGCCGACTATCTCATCGACGAGGTGCAGGACGTCTATCGACTGCAGGGCGTGAAAATCAACGACAAGCATATCGAGGTGATCGTCCGCCAGATGCTGCAGAAGATCGAGATCCTGGACAGCGGCGACACGACCCTGCTGAAGGGCGAGCATGTCGAGCGCGACGAGTTCGACGAGGAGAACGCCAAGGTCGAGGCCCGCGGCGGGCGTCCCGCCCAAGGCGAGCCGGTCCTCTTGGGCATCACCAAGGCCAGCCTGCAGACCCGCAGCTTCATCTCGGCCGCCTCCTTCCAGGAGACGACCCGCGTGCTGACCGAGGCTGCCGTCCAAGGCAAGCGCGACAAGCTGGTGGGCCTGAAGGAGAACGTCATCGTGGGCCGCCTGATCCCGGCGGGCACCGGTGGCGCGACCAGCCGGGTGCGCCGCATCGCATCGGAACGCGATGCCGAGGTGATCGAGGCGCGCCGCGCCGAGGCCGAGGCGGCCGCCGCCCTGGCCGCGCCGCAGCCCGATGTCGATCAGCCCAGCCCGGAGGCGGTGACCCTGCCCGAGGATCGCGACCAGGACTGATCGTCCCGACCAGACCGACAGGGGGCCCGGCATTGCCGGGCCCCTTGGCATTCCGGGGCAGGGGCCTTTGGGCTTGACCCATGGGCAGGGCTGCACATACTGCACCTGTCTTTCCAAGGATGTGCGATGCAGACCGACGCCCCGGTTCCCGCTGGCCCGCGCACGGACCCGTCATGGGCCGGGCAGGGCAGGGGCCTGTGCGGCGGGCTGTGCAGCGGGGCCGTGCAAGGCGGCGCCGTCCCGCCCGAGGCGCGGGGCCATTGCGGCGATCCGCCCCGCCGGGGCCGGACCGACCGCGCCCTGCACCGACCCTGATCACCGGACAAGACCCCATGGCATCGCCCATCATCTCCCCCCTCCGCCGGGTTCGCCCCGCCTCGATCCGCCCCGAACCGCTGCAGCCCGGCGACAACCTGCGCGGTGCGGGGCTGATGACGCTGTCGATGATCGGCTTCACCTGCAACGATGCGGTCATCAAGTTCGTGACCCAGGACATGCCGCTCTATCAGGCGATCACGCTGCGGGGGGCCTTTGTCATGCTGGCGCTGATCCTGCTGGCCAGCCGGACGGGCGGGCTGCGGCTGCGCATCCCGCCCGCCGCCCGCGCGCCGATGACCCTGCGCCTGATCGGCGAGGTCGGATCGACCCTTCTGTTTCTGAACGCGCTACAGCGCATGGCCATTGCCGATCTGACCGCGGTGATGCAGTCGTTGCCCTTGGTCGTGATGCTGGGGGCCGCGCTGTTCTTTGGCGAGACCTTGGGCTGGCGGCGCATCCTGGCGGTGGCGGTGGGGATGCTGGGGGTGCTGATCATCCTGCGCCCGGGCAGCGGCACCTTTGGGATCTGGTCGCTGGTCGCCCTGGGGGCGATGCTGCTGGTGGCGCTGCGCGATCTGTCCACGCGGCGTTTCGGGCGCGATGTCAGCTCGGCCACCATCGCCTTCTATGCGGCGGTGCTGGTCACGCTGACCGGGCTGGTCTTCAGCCTGGGGCAGGGATGGGTGCTGCCCGACCCGGTGCAGATCGGCCTGCTGCTGCTGTCGGCGGCCTTCCTGACGGTGGGCTACATGTGCGCCGTCGCCGCCATGCGCGTGGGCGAGATCGCGGCCGTCACGCCCTTCCGCTATACCTCGCTGCTGGCGGCGATCGTGCTGGGGCTGGTGATCTTCGGCGAATGGCCGGATCGCTGGACCTGGATCGGGTCGGGCCTGGTCGTGGGGGCGGGGATCTACACGATCTGGCGCGAGGCGCAGCTGGGGCGGCGGCGCTGATGCGGGTGCAGATGCTGGGCCTCTGCCGGTTCTCCTATCTGGGGATGCGCGGCTATCAGGTCGATCACGACCGGATCGAGGATCGGCGGGCCTATCTCTATGATCCCGACCGGCTGGCCCGCCGTTGGTCCTGGTTCGAGACGGTGGCCCTGCCCGGATGGCTGGCCCAGACCGATCCCGATTACACGCTGGTGCTGATGACCGGGCCGGACCTGCCGGACCCGTTCCTGGCGCGGCTGCGGGATCTGTGCGACCGGGTGCCGCAACTGCGCCTGTCGCTGGTCCCGCCGATGGAGTATCACCTGCAGGCCTGCCGCGCCGCGATCGCGCCCCATCGCGACCCGGATGCGACGGTGATCGGGCATTTCCGCCATGATGACGACGACGCGGTGGCGGTGGATTACATCGCCCGGGCCCGCGCCGACTTCGCCGCCGTCGCAGACCTCTGGGCGCGGGAGGGGCGGCTGTCGCTGGATCACGCCCGCGGCCTGATGATCGAGGCGCGGGACGGCCGGCTGCGGATCACGCCGCGTATCTGTCACAACATGGGGGTGGCGCTGACGATCTTCCTGCGACCCGACGCGCCCGAGACGGCGCTGGATTTCAACCACACCCGGCTGGCCCAGTGGATGCCGGGGGTGCAGGTGCCGGAACCGGTCATGTTCGTCCGGTCGATCCATGGCGACAGCGATTCCGGCGACATGGGCCCGGGCCTGCCATGGCAGCCCGAGGAGGGCGCGATCAACCGCATCCTGCGCGAGCGTTTCGACCTGCGGCGCGGGGCCTTGGCGGCGCTGGCCCGCCGCCTGAGCCTTGGTTGACAGTTGCGGGGATTCCCCTTATAGCCCCGCTACCCGGCGGATCATCAGCCCCGGGGACCAGAACCTGACAGGTCAGGGTCAGGGCCGCTTTTGCCCCGATCCTCTGGAATTATGCCCGTCAGCCCTTTATGGGCGGGACGGGCTTGGCATTTTGCGATTCGCGCAAGATGCCGTCGAGAAGCGGCGCAACCGGCATGGTTGCGAGTATTGACAGAGCAAGACGGGGAACCGAATGCCGACGATCCAACAGCTGATCCGCAAACCGCGGCAGCCGAAAGTGCAGCGCTCGAAGTCGCAGCACCTTCAGGGCTGCCCGCAGAAGCGCGGCGTCTGCACGCGCGTCTACACCACGACGCCGAAGAAACCGAACTCCGCCATGCGGAAGGTCGCCAAGGTGCGCCTGACGAATGGCTTCGAGGTCATCTCCTACATTCCGGGCGAAAAGCACAACCTGCAGGAACACAGCGTCGTGCTGATCCGCGGCGGCCGGGTCAAGGACCTTCCGGGTGTCCGTTACCACATCCTGCGCGGTGTGCTGGATACCCAGGGCGTCAAGGACCGTCGTCAGCGTCGTTCGAAATACGGCGCCAAGCGTCCGAAATAAGGAGAGGCATCCATGTCCCGTCGTCACGCCGCTGAAAAGCGCGAAGTCCTGCCCGACGCCAAATTTGGCGATCGCGTGCTGACCAAATTCATGAACAACCTGATGGTTGACGGCAAGAAATCGACCGCCGAGCGGATCGTCTACAACGCGCTCGACCGCGTTCAGACCCGCCTGAAGCGCGAGCCGATCGAAGTCTTCCACGAGGCGCTGGAAAACGTGAAACCCTCGGTCGAGGTGCGTTCGCGCCGCGTCGGCGGTGCCACCTACCAGGTCCCCGTCGAAGTGCGCCCGACCCGTCGCGAGGCGCTGGCGATCCGCTGGCTGATCACCGCCGCGGCCAAGCGCAACGAGAACACCATGGAAGAGCGCCTTGCGGGCGAGCTGGCCGATGCCGTCAACGGCCGCGGCACCGCCGTCAAGAAGCGCGAAGACACGCACAAGATGGCCGACGCCAACAAGGCGTTCAGCCACTACCGCTGGTAAGGCGAAAGGATCCACTTCATGGCACGCGAATATCAGCTTCCGCGTTATCGCAACTTCGGCATCATGGCCCACATCGATGCCGGCAAGACGACGACGACCGAGCGCATCCTTTACTACACCGGCAAGTCGCACAAGATCGGCGAAGTGCATGACGGCGCTGCGACCATGGACTGGATGGAGCAAGAGCAGGAGCGCGGCATCACGATCACGTCTGCCGCGACCACCACGTTCTGGCAGCGCCAGGAGGACCCGACCACCGAAGGGACCTCGGACACGAAATACCGCTTCAACATCATCGACACGCCCGGCCACGTGGACTTCACCATCGAGGTCGAGCGTTCGCTGGCGGTGCTGGACGGCGCGATCTGCCTGCTGGACGCCAATGCCGGCGTCGAGCCCCAGACCGAGACGGTGTGGCGTCAGGCCGACCGCTACAAGGTTCCGCGGATCGTCTTCGTCAACAAGATGGACAAGATCGGCGCGGATTTCTTCAACTGCGTCAAGATGATCAAGGACCGCACCGGTGGCACGCCGCTGCCGATCGCCTTCCCGATCGGGGCCGAGGACAAGCTGGAAGGCATCGTCGACCTGATCAAGATGGAAGAGTGGGTCTGGGCCGGCGAGGATCTGGGTGCATCCTGGGTGCGCCAGCCGATCCGCGACGAGCTGAAGGACCTGGCCGACGAATGGCGCTCGAACCTGGTCGAGATGGCCGTCGAGCAGGACGACGCGGCGATGGAAGCCTATCTGGAGGGCAACGAGCCCGACGAGGAGACCCTGCGCGGCCTGATCCGCAAGGGCACGCTGTCGCTGACCTTCTTCCCGGTCACCGCCGGTTCCGCGTTCAAGAACAAGGGCGTGCAGCCCCTGCTGAACTCGGTCATCGACTTCCTGCCCTCGCCCCTGGACGTGCCGGCCTATATGGGCTTCACCCCGGGCGACGAGACCGAGACGCGCAACATCGAGCGTCGCGCCGATGACAGCCAGCCCTTCTCGGGCCTGGCCTTCAAGATCATGAACGACCCCTTCGTCGGCTCGCTGACCTTCACGCGCATCTATTCGGGCGTGATGAAGAAGGGCGACCAGATGCTGAACGCCACGAAGAACAAGCGTGAGCGCGTCGGCCGCATGATGATGATGCACTCGATCAACCGCGAGGAGATCGAGGAGGCCTTTGCGGGCGACATCATCGCGCTGGCCGGTCTGAAGGACACGACCACGGGCGACACGCTGTGCGATCCCGCCAGCCCCGTCGTTCTGGAAACCATGACCTTCCCCGAGCCGGTGATCGAGATCGCCGTCGAGCCCAAGTCGAAGGCCGACCAGGAGAAGATGGGCCTGGCCCTTCAGCGCCTGTCCGCCGAGGACCCGTCCTTCCGCGTCGAGACCGATCTGGAATCGGGTCAGACGATCATGAAGGGCATGGGCGAACTGCATCTCGACATCCTGGTCGACCGCATGAAGCGCGAGTTCAAGGTCGAGGCCAATATCGGTGCGCCGCAGGTGGCCTATCGCGAGACCATCAGCCAGCCGGCCGAGATCGACTACACGCACAAGAAGCAGACCGGTGGTACCGGCCAGTTCGCGCGCGTGAAGCTGCAGATCACCCCGACCGAGCCGGGCGAGGGTTACTCGTTCGAATCCAAGATCGTCGGCGGCGCGGTGCCCAAGGAATACATCCCGGGCGTCGAAAAGGGCATCAAGTCGGTTATGGACAGCGGTCCGCTGGCAGGCTTCCCGGTGATCGACTTCAAGGTCGCGCTGATGGACGGCGCGTTCCACGACGTCGACTCCTCGGTCCTGGCCTTCGAGATCGCCTCGCGCGCGGCGATGCGTGAAGGCCTGCGCAAGGCCGGCGCCAAGCTGCTGGAACCGATCATGAAGGTCGAGGTCGTCACGCCGGAGGAATATACTGGTTCGATCATCGGCGACCTGACCAGCCGTCGCGGCATGGTCCGCGGCCAGGACAGCCGCGGCAATGCGAACGTCATCGACGCCTTCGTGCCGCTGGCCAACATGTTCGGCTATATCAACAACCTGCGTTCGATGTCCTCGGGCCGGGCGGTGTTCACCATGCTGTTCGACCATTACGAGGCCGTGCCGCAGAACATCTCGGACGAGATCCAGAAGAAATACGCCTGATCCGGCGCGGCGGGGCCAGTCCCCGCCCGCCCTTTTTGCATTGACGAACAAGGAGCCATTCCATGGCAAAGGCAAAGTTTGAACGCAATAAACCGCATGTCAACATCGGCACCATCGGCCATGTCGACCACGGCAAGACGACCCTGACCGCCGCGATCACCAAGTATTTCGGCGAATTCCGCGCCTATGACCAGATCGACGGCGCGCCCGAGGAAAAGGCCCGCGGGATCACGATCTCGACCGCGCATGTGGAATACGAATCCGAGAACCGCCACTATGCCCATGTGGACTGCCCGGGCCACGCCGACTACGTCAAGAACATGATCACCGGTGCCGCCCAGATGGACGGCGCGATCCTGGTCGTGAACGCCGCCGACGGCCCGATGCCGCAGACGCGCGAGCACATCCTGCTGGGCCGCCAGGTCGGCATCCCCTACATGGTCGTCTACCTGAACAAGGTCGACCAGGTGGATGACGAGGAACTGCTGGAACTGGTCGAGATGGAAGTGCGCGAGCTGCTCAGCTCCTACGACTATCCGGGCGACGACATCCCGATCATCAAGGGCTCGGCCCTGGCTGCCATGGAAGGCCGCGACAACGCCATCGGCGAGGATTCGATCCGCGCGCTGATCGCCGCCGTCGACGACTACATCCCGACGCCCGAGCGCGCCGTGGACCAGCCCTTCCTGCTGCCGATCGAGGACGTCTTCTCGATCTCGGGCCGCGGCACCGTGGTCACCGGCCGCATCGAGCGTGGCGCCGTGAACGTGGGCGACGAACTGGAGATCGTGGGCATCCGCGACACCAAGAAGACCACCTGCACGGGCGTGGAAATGTTCCGCAAGCTGCTGGACCGCGGTGAGGCCGGCGACAACGTGGGCGTGCTGCTGCGCGGCATCGACCGTGACGGCGTCGAGCGTGGCCAGGTCCTGGTCAAGCCGAAATCGGTCACCCCGCACACCCAGTTCGAGGCCGAGGCCTATATCCTGACCAAAGAAGAGGGCGGCCGCCACACGCCGTTCTTCGCGAACTACCGCCCGCAGTTCTACTTCCGCACGACGGACGTGACCGGGACCGTCAAGCTGCCCGAGGGCACCGAGATGGTCATGCCCGGCGACAACCTGAAGTTCGAGGTCGAGCTGATCGCGCCCATCGCCATGGAAGAGAAGCTGCGCTTCGCCATCCGCGAAGGCGGCCGCACCGTCGGCGCAGGCGTCGTCTCCAAGATCATCAAGTGATCGCGGGGGCCGCAAGGCCCCTTCGGGACCGCCGCGTGATCCTTCGGGATATCTCGGCAGGGGGGCCGTCCTTCGGGGCGGCCCTTTGCCATTTTCCGTCAATCGGCGCCGCCGGTGACAATCATCCGAACGAATGCGGAACATGGGCTTTCTTTGGGCCGCATCCGTGCTTATGCTGAGAGCCATGAACCAGTTCGACGATTCCGACGATCTTGCGGTGCCGCTGTCGCAGCGGGCCATGGCGGCGCGACCCGCGCCCTATCTGGACGGGCTGAACGCCGCACAGCGCGCGGCGGTCCAGACGCTGGACGGGCCGGTCCTGATGCTGGCCGGGGCAGGCACGGGCAAGACGCGGGCCCTGACCACGCGGATCGCGCATCTGCTGATGCTGGGCCGGGCGCGTCCGGGCCAGCTGCTGGCGGTGACCTTCACCAACAAGGCCGCGCGCGAGATGAAGGACCGCATTACCCGCCTGCTGGGCGACATGGTCGAGGGGATGCCGTGGCTGGGCACCTTCCACAGCATCAGCGTCAAGATCCTGCGCCGTCATGCCGAACTGATCGGAAACGGCACGCTGCATCTGAAGCCCAGCTTCACCATCCTGGACACCGACGACCAGATCCGCCTGCTGAAGCAGTTGATCGCGGCCGAGAACATCGACGAGAAACGCTGGCCCGCGCGCCAGCTGTCGCATCTGATCGACGGCTGGAAGAACCGCTGCCTGACGCCCGCCAATCTGCCGCGGGGCGAGGGCGAGGCCTTCGACGGGCATGGCGGCAAGCTCTATGCCGCCTATCAGGACCGGCTGCTGACGCTGAACGCGGTCGATTTCGGCGACCTGCTGATGCATTGCGTGACGCTGTTCCAAGCGCATCCGGATGTGCTGCGGCAATGGCAGGACCGGTTCCGCTATATCCTGGTGGACGAATATCAGGACACGAACGTCGCGCAATACATGTGGCTGCGGCTGCTGGCGCAGGGGCATCGCAACATCTGCTGCGTGGGCGATGACGACCAGTCGATCTATGGCTGGCGCGGCGCCGAAGTGGGCAACATCCTGCGCTTCGAAAAGGATTTTCCGGGCGCCGAGGTGATCCGGCTGGAACAGAACTATCGCTCGACGCCGCAGATCCTGGGGGCGGCTTCGGGGCTGATCGCGGCCAACCGGGGGCGGCTTGGCAAGACGCTCTGGACCGATGCGGAACCGGGCGATCCGGTGCGCCTGATCGGCCATTGGGACAGCGAGGCCGAGGCGCGCTGGATCGGCGAGGAAATCGAGGCCTTCCAAGGCGGGCACCGCGCGGCCTTGGGCCGGGTCAGCCTGAACGACATCGCCATCCTGGTCCGCGCCAGCCACCAGATGCGCGCCTTCGAGGACCGGTTCATGACCATCGGTCTGCCCTATCGGGTGATCGGGGGCCCGCGATTTTACGAACGGCAGGAGATCCGGGACGCCATGGCCTATTTCCGGCTGATCACCAGCCCGGATGACGACCTGGCCTTCGAGCGGATCGTGAACACCCCCAAGCGCGGCCTGGGCGACAAGGCGCTGCAGACCATCCAGTTGGCCGCCCGCCAGAACGGCACCGGCCTGTTGGAGGGCGCGCGCATCGTGGTCGAGGAAAAACATCTGGGCGGCAAGGGCCTGGCCAATCTGCGCGATTTCGTGGCGTTGATCGGGCGGTCGCATATGGCCGTCCGGGACGGTGCCCCGCATGTCGAACTGGCCGAGCGGGTGCTGGACGAATCCGGCTATACCGCCATGTGGCAGAACGACAAGTCGCCCGACGCGCCGGGGCGGCTGGACAACCTCAAGGAACTGGTCAAGGCGCTGGAGGAGTTCGAGAACCTGCAGGGCTTTCTGGAACATGTCGCCTTGGTCATGGACCGCGACGACGGCGATCAGGCCGAACAGGTCAGCATCATGACCCTGCACGGCGCCAAGGGTCTGGAATTCCCGGTCGTCTTCCTGCCGGGATGGGAGGACGGGTTGTTCCCCAACCAGCGCGCCATGGACGAGCAGGGCACCAAGGGCCTGGAGGAGGAGCGGCGGCTGGCCTATGTCGGCATCACCCGCGCCGAACGTCTGGCCACGATCACCTTCGCCGGCAACCGCCGCATGTATGGGCAATGGCAGTCCAGCCTGCCGTCCCGCTTCATCGACGAACTGCCCGAGGAACATGTCGAGGTGCTGACGCCGCCCGGCCTCTATGGCGGCGGCTATGGGGCGGCGATGGCCTCGGCGGGCAGCACGCGGATGGATGATCGCGTGTCCAAGGCCGATGTCTACAACTCGCCCGGCTGGAAGCGGATGCAGGCGCGGGCGGCGGAACGCGTGGCCCCGGTCCATCGCACCCCGGTGGTGATCGACGCGGCCCCCGCGTCGCGCTTCACCGTGGGCGATCTGGTCAGCCATGCCAAATTCGGCGAGGGGCGGATCATGGGCATCGCCGAGGACACGCTGACCGTCCAGTTCGATGCCGGGTTCAAGAATATCAAGGCCGCCTATGTCCAGCCCGCGGGCGGCGGGGATGACGTGCCCTTCTAGGTCCGGCGCAGACGGCGGGGACCGTGGCCCCTGCGGCGCAGGGCCGCGGCATATTCCGCGTCGATGTCCAGGTCGGGGTGGTCCTTGGACAGGCGCAGCAGGCGGAAATGGATCTGCGCCACGCGCTCGTAGTAATCGAGGAAGGCATAGTTGATCGCCGCCCCCGTGGCCGCGCCCAGCACCGGCACCGCCTGCGCGCCCAGCTTGGTGGTCAGCCGCGTGGCGAAGCTGCCCGCAAAGCGCGTGATCAGCGCCGAGACGGTCTGGCCGTTGGTCAGCAGGCGGTTGGCCAGAAAGGATTTCGCGGCCGCGTCGCCATCCTCGCCCGGCTCGCCGTATTGGAACACGGCCAGGCATTCCAGCCGGATGTCGGGATCCGATGTGTCAAATCCCTGACGCCGCGCCACCTTCTGGATCGCATTGAAGATCACCGTGGTGGATGCGACCAGGTCCGGCACGATCCCCGCCAGCCCGAACCAGCCGCCCGTGGCGCCTGACAGCACCGCTGCCGCCCGGTTGGCGACCAAGGGGGCGTCGCGCACCACGCTGATCCCGTCGCCCCGCGCCGACAGGTCGTAAAGCTGGCGGAAGGCGCTTTCCAGGACCGTCTCCAGCGCCACGGGGGACAGGCCCATCACGGTGGTCGCGGCGCCCTCGGTCAGCCGGCCCACGGCCTCGACCCCGCGCATCAGCAGGCCGCGTCCGGCGGTCTGCTGTGCGGCCAGGCGGTCCAGCTCGGCGCGCAGGGGGGCCATGGGATCGGTCAGTTGGGTCGAGGTCATGGAAAGGCTCCTGTCAGTCGGCCCATTCGGGGTCGGTGGTGAAGGCGATGGTCAGCCAGCGATCGGCGCTTTCGCCGCCCAGCTCGTCGCCGATCTCGTCGCGGATGGCGTCCCATTCCTCCAGCGCGCGGGGCGGCTGGCCTGCGGGGACGATGAAATAAAGTTCGATCTGGCGGCCGCGGCCCACGCGCGCGACATAGGCGCGGTGGTCCAGAAAGCCGTGGCGGTCGCGGGCGCGGCGGGCGACGTCGTCCACATGCGCCTTCATGTCGGCAGGCGTGATCAGCAGGATGTCGGCGAAGGCCTGGCGGATCACCGGGATGGGCAGGGGGATCATCACCAGACAGACCGCCGCCAGGATGGCCGGGTCGATATAGGGCGGCCAATGGTCCAGCGCCGTCCCCTGGATCGCCCAGCCAAAGACGAAGGCCGCCAGCAGCGCGCCGGTCAGCGCCGCCGACATGGTCCAGCCCTTGACGTCCAGCGCCACGAAATTCGACCCGATGGTCTTGTTGGCGCGGTGATTGCGCCAAGCCATCGTCACCGCCACCGCGACGACGATCAGCGCATAGATGATGGCGCGGCCGAAATCCAGCTCGCGCCCGCCCGACATCAGACTGCCCACCGCCATGACCAGCGCATAGATCGCCGCCCCCGTCAGCAGCATCCCGTTCAGCCCCAGCACGATCGGTTCCAGATGCCAGAATCCCATCGTGAAATGCTGGACCAGCCGCGCTTGGCGGCGTTCCGACAGGCTCTGGGTGATCAGCGAGGAGACGAGCAGCGCGACCGAGGTCATCACCGCATCGGTCAGCGAATAGATGCCGTCGAAGACGATCGAGGCCGATCCCGATGCCAGGCCAAAGCCGATCCCCGCCGCCGCCACGACGAAGACCATGGCGATGGATTGTCTCAGAACCTGCTGCTCGGTCATGTGCGGGACCCCTTTCGCGCGGGAAACGCCCGGCCCCGTCAAAGGGTTGCACGCCGGGGGCCCGGTGACGCGACGCGACATCTGGCCCCTGTCGCGGCCCCCGTGCTAACCTTGGGGTCGCGACGACAGAGGGGGGCATCCGTGGCGCTGATCAGGCTGTGGCTGTTCATGCTGGCGGTGCAGCTGGCCTTCTATGTGGCGCTGCGGCTCTATGTCCGGTCGCGCAAGGTCGAACGGCTGGAGAACCGGTGGGATGCCCGGCATCCCGACCAGGCGGGGAACAGCGCCGCGCGGCGGGCGTTCATCGCCAAGTCGATGCGGGGCTTCAACCGGACGCTGCGCGCGCGGCTGACGCTTCTGGTCTTCGTGCTGCCGACGGCGGCGGTGCTGACCATCATCATCCTGGTCAACTGGCGATAGGAGAGGCCATGTATTATCTGCGCGTCGTGATCGGCGTCCTGTTCGGTGTCATGGTGTTCGCGCTGCTGGACTATGTCCTGCCGTCCCAGAACACGGTGCGGATCAGCAACACCTATAACCGGCTGACGACGATCCCGCCCTCGGCCCAGATCTTCTGGGCGTCCGACAGCACCGGCACGGTCGAAAACGCCCAAGGCCAGCGCGATGTGCGCTTCATCGACACGGTGCGCCCGAACGGCCGCGTCTTCGTCTATCGCAACGAGGATACGGGCTGGGTCTGGCCGCCCTATTTCAAGTATGACAGCGCGAACCTGCATGCCGAGGCCACCAATCTGCAATCCTCGGCCCAGAACCCGATCTGGGTCAGCGTCACCGCCTATGGCTGGCGGATGCCGTGGCTGTCCACCTATCCCAACGCCATTTCCATCAACACCGTGGCGGGGCCGGGCGACCGGCCCGTGAACTGGGCCGCGCTGATCGTCTGCGGGGTGCTGCTGGCCCTGCTGGTCCTGATCTGGCGCATGTGGAACCAGTTCCGCCGCCGCAGCCTGACCCGCCTTGACCGGAGGAACCCGTGAGCAATCCCGGCACCGACCTGCGCCCCGACTGGTTCGAGGGCATCCGCATCAACACCCCCGCCGTCGAACGCCGCGCGGCGACCCTGCCCGCGCGGCGCAGCCTGAAGAAGGACCATCAGGCCGCCTGGCTGCTGAATGCCGTGCGCTGCATCGACCTGACCACGCTGGCAGGCGATGACACGCCCGACCGGGTCGCGCGGCTTTGCGCCAAGGCGCGCCAGCCCATCGCCGCCGATCTGCTGGAGGCCGTGGGCGTCACCGGGCTGACCACCGGCGCGGTCTGCGTCTATCCGACGATGGTCGCGCCTGCGAAACGCGCGCTCGGCAACAGCGGCATCCCCGTGGCCAGCGTGGCGACGGGCTTTCCCGCGGGCCTGATGCCCTTGGACCTGCGCCTGGCCGAGATCCGCTATGCCGTCGACCAGGGCGCGGACGAGATCGACATTGTCATCACCCGCGCCCATGTGCTGCAGGGCAACTGGACGGCGCTCTATGACGAATTGCGCGCCATGCGCGAGGCCTGCGGCGCGGCGCGGATGAAGGCGATCCTGGCCACCGGCGATCTGAAATCGCTGGAGAATGTCGCCCGCGCCAGCCATGTGGCGATGCAGGCCGGGTCGGACTGGATCAAGACCTCGACCGGCAAGGAGGGCGTGAACGCCACCCTGCCCGTCAGCCTGGTCATGGTCCGCACGATCCGCGACTTCCACGCCCGGACCGGCATCAAGGTGGGCTTCAAGCCTGCGGGCGGCCTGCGCACCGCCAAGGACGCGATCAGCTGGCAGGTGCTGATGGCCGAGGAACTGGGCCGCGACTGGCTGGCCCCGGACCTGTTCCGCATCGGCGCCTCCAGCCTGCTGGGCGATATCGAACGCCAGATCAGCCACCATGTGACGGGCCGCTATGCGGCCGCCCACCGCCAAGCGATTGCCTGAGGATCCGATGACCAGAGTGAGCGAGATCATGCAGACGATGGAATACGGCCCCTCGGTCGAGGACAGCGCCGCCGCGCGCGACTGGCTGGCCGCGCGGGGGACGTTCGGCCATTTCATCGACGGGGATTTCACCGATCCCGCCGAGACCTTCGAGACCCGCGACCCCGCTACCGGCGATCTGCTGGCCCATGTGGCCCAAGGCGGCCCCGATGACGTGGCCGCCGCCGTCGCCGCCGCCCGCCGCGCGCAGCCGGGCTGGGCCGCGCTGACCGGCCATGCGCGGGCGCGGTTCCTCTATGCGCTGGCGCGGCATGTGCAGAAACGCGAACGCTTCCTGTCGGTCCTGGAGACGCTGGACAACGGCAAGCCCATCCGCGAGGCGCGCGACATCGACGTGCCGCTGGTCGCGCGGCATTTCTACCACCATGCAGGCTGGGCCGAGCTGCGGGATGCGCAGTTCCCGGGCCATGCGCCCTTGGGCGTCTGCGGCCAGATCATCCCGTGGAATTTTCCGCTGCTGATGCTGGCCTGGAAGATCGCGCCGGCGCTGGCCGCGGGCAACACAGTCGTTCTGAAGCCCGCCGAATACACCCCGCTGACCGCCCTGGCCTTCGCCGAGATCTGCCGCGAGATCGGCCTGCCCAAGGGCGTCGTGAACATCGTGACCGGCGACGGCGCGACGGGTGCGGCACTGGTCGCGGCCGAGGTCGACAAGATCGCCTTCACCGGATCGACCGAGGTCGGGCGCGGCATCGCCACCGCCCTGGCCGGGACGGGGCGCAAGCTGACGCTGGAGCTGGGCGGCAAATCGCCCTTCGTCGTCATGGAGGATGCCGATCTGGACGCCGCCGTCGAGGGCGTGGTGGACGGCATCTGGTTCAACCAGGGCCAGGTCTGCTGCGCGGGATCGCGCATCCTGGTCGCCGAATCCGTGGCGGAGCGGTTCGAGGCACTGATGCGCGCCCGGATGGCGCGTCTGCGCGTCGGCCCGCCCTTGGACAAGTCCACCGATATCGGCGCCATCGTCGATCCGGTCCAGAAGGACCGCATCCTGTCCATCTGCCGCGCCGCGACCGATGCCGGGGCCGAACTGGTGGGCGGCGAGGCGCAGGAGGGATGCTTCATCGCGCCCGGTTACCTGCGCGACATCGCCCCCGCCAATCCGGGCATGGAGCAGGAGATCTTCGGCCCCATCGCGACGCTGTCCACCTTCCGCACCGCCGATGAGGCGGTCGAGCTGGCCAACAACACCCGCTACGGGCTGGCGGCCTCGGTCTGGTCGGAAAGCGCGACGGTGGCCACGGATCTGGCCGCGCGGATCAAGGCCGGGGTGGTCTGGATCAATGCCGCGAACCTGTTCGATGCGGCCGCACCCTTCGGGGGCTGTCGCGAAAGCGGCTATGGCCGCGAAGGCGGTGCGGCGGGGATGCTGGACTATCTGGCGGCCCCCGCGGTCGAGGCAGCCCCCGAGACCGCGCCCACCCGCCCCGATGCCGTGACCGGGGCCGAGGCGCCCGGGTCCGGCGGGATCGACCGGACGGCCAAGCTCTATTACGGCGGGGCGCAGAAGCGGCCCGATGGTGGCGCGATGTATGCGGTGCCGGGCGGGCTGGCCCCCTTGGGCGGCCGCAAGGACATCCGGAACGCCGTCGAGGCCGCGACCAAGGCCGGGAAATGGGCCGCGATGGGCGGGCATGCGCGCGCGCAGGTCCTCTATTACATCGCCGAGAACCTGGCTGTGCGCGCGGATGAATTCGCCGCGCGCAGCGGCCGGGCCGAGGTCGATGCGGCCATCGCCCGGGCCTTTCACTATGCGGCCTGGGCCGACAAGCTGGACGGCAGGACGGTCGCGGCCAAGCCCGGCCATCTGGTTACCGTGATCCCCGAGCCCTACGGCGTCATCGGCATCGCCTGTCCGAATGCCCAGCCCTTGGCGGGTTTCCTGTCGCTGGTCCTGCCGGCGATCGCGATGGGCAATGCGGTGGTGGCCATCCCGGCGCAGGACGATCCGCTGGCGGTGACGGACCTCTATCAGGTCTTCGACACCTCGGACCTGCCGGGGGGCGTCGTAAATATCGTCACGGGGGCGCGGGCGGATCTGGCCCCAACCTTGGCCGCGCATGAGGTTGTCGCGGCCTATTGGCATGGCGGGGGGGCGGATGACCTGGCCGTGGTGGACCGGGCGGCTTCGGGCAACCTGAAGCCTGTCTGGGCGGTGCCGTCCCGCGACTGGACCGGGCCGGATGCGCAGGGCGAGGTCTTCCTGCACCGGGCTGTGCGGTCGAAGACGATCTGGCTGCCCTATGGCGCGCTGCCTGCCGGCAGCGGGTCGGCGGCCTATTGAACGGGGAAGGGGGGCCTTCGGCCCCCCTCTTGGCCTGCGGCCAATTCACCCCCCGAGGGTATTTGCGCAACGGAGAGGCGGCCGGGGCGGTCTAGCGGCCCCGGATGCGGGGATCCATCGCGTCGCGCAGACCGTCGCCGATATAGTTCACGCAGAGCACGGTCAGCGAGATCATCAGCCCCGGAAAGATCACCCGCCAGGGATAGAGCTGCATCTGGTCGACCGCGTCGAACAGGAGCCGCCCCCAGGTCGGGAAGTCGGGCGGAAAGCCCAGGCCCAGAAAGGACAGCGCGCTTTCGGTGATGATCGCGGTGGCGATGCCCAAGGTGGCCGCGACCATGATCGGCGACAGCACGTTGGGCAGGATGTGGCGCGTGATCATCCGGTGCGATGGCGTCCCGATGGAGCGGGCGGCCAGGATGAATTCGCGTTCCTTGAGGCCCAGCACCTCGCCCCGGACGATGCGGGCGGCCTGCATCCAGCTGGTCGCGCCGATGGCCGTCACGATCAGCAGGAACACCCCGAAGGCGGAGCCGAAGTTCTGGGACAGCGGCTCGCGGAAGAGCGTCACCATCAGCAGAAGCAGCGGCAGCAGGGGCAGGGCCAGGAACAGTTCGGTCATGCGCATCAGGGGCGCGTCCAGCCGGCGGAAGAAGCCCGACAGCACGCCGATCAGGCTGCCCAGCAGGATCGCGATGATCATCGCCGTCAGTCCCACCGCGATCGAGACCTGGCCCCCCGCCATCAGCCGCGCCAGAAGGTCCCGGCCCAGCTGGTCCGTGCCCAGGGGATGGGCCAGCGAAAAGCCCGAATTGCGCGCCCGGATGTCCACATAGGTCGGGTCGATCCGCCAGATCAGCGGCCCGATCGACACGAAGAGGATGATCGACACGAAGATCACCAGCGCCACCATCGCCCCGCGATGGCTGCGGAACTGGCGCCAGACGTCGGACCATTGGCTGCGGGTCTCGACCTGGGCCGGGGAGGGGCCACGGGGGGCTGGCGGCCTCGGGGACGGCGGCGTTGCCCGCGCTTGCGCGCAGGGCGTCTGCATTGGGATCAGTCATAGCGAATCCTCGGGTCCAGCACCCCGTAGAGGATGTCTGCGATCAGGGTGAAGGTGACGATCAGGATGGCGAAGATGAAGGTCAGCGTCAGCACCATCGGGATGTCATTGGCATAGATGGACGAGATCAGCAGCTGCCCCAGCCCGTTCACGCGGAACACCTGTTCGGTGATGATCGCGCCGCCGAAGACCGCGGGCAGGCCAAGCGCGATGACCGTCACCACCGGGATCAGGCTGTTTCTCAGCGCGTGTTTCAGCACCACCTTGCGTTCCGACAGGCCCTTGGCGCGGGCGGTGCGGATATAGTCCTGGCCCAGATTGTCCAGCATCGAGGACCGCATGAAGCGGCTGATCTGCGCCGCGTTGTAGAGCGCCAGCACCGTGACCGGCATCACCATCTGTCGGGCCTGCGCCAGAAAGCTGTCCCAGTCCCGCACGACCAGCGTCGTGTCATAGACCGAGGGGAACCATTGCAGGTTTACCGCGAAGACGATGATGAGCACGACCCCGGTGAAGAAGGTCGGCATCGAGAAGCCGATCATCGAGATGAACGTCCCGATCTGATCGAACAGGCTGTATTGCCGATAGGCCGACAGGATGCCGATGGGCACCGCGATCAGGATGCCCACCACATAGGACATGCCCACGACGGTCAGGGTCTGGGGCAGGCGCTGCGCGATCACGTCGAAGACCGGGCTGCGCGACTGAAAGCTGATGATGCGCTGCATCCCCTCGCTAAAGCTGGTGCCGAACCAGCGGTCGGTCCAGTGAAGCGGCTCGACCCAGAAGAACTGCTTCAGCCACAGCAGGTAGCGCACGAACCACGGCTCGCCCAGGCCCAGGGCCGCGCGCATGCGTTCGCGCACCTCGGGCGGGACGGTCAGCGGCACGTCGCCCAAGGGATCGCCCGGCGACGCCTCCAGAAGCAGGAAGATCACCAGAGAGATGAACAGCAATGTCGGTATCGCCAGCAGCAGCCGGCGGATCGTGAAATTCAGCATGGGCCCCTTGTCCGTCTGTCGCAGCGCCTCGGGATGCCGCCCCGGTGCGGGGACCGGGGCGGCTGGCGTGCTTATTGCTGGATGCGGTACCAGTCGGCGGTGTTCCAGATCTCGCTGTCCCAGGCATTCAGCTGAACGCCGCCGAGCGAGTTGGAATGCGCCGATGCCGTGCCGCGATAGACCAGCGGGATGATGACATTGCTGTCCTTGGTCAGCATGTCGTTCATCCGGCGGCCCATCTCGGCGCGTTCATCCGCATCCGAGATGGTGCCGATCTCGGCCACGAGGCGGTCGTATTCCTCGTCGCAGAAGCGGCTGATGCCTTCGCCCTGCCACTGGTTCGCGGGCGAGGGCGCCTTGTTGCAGGTATGCTTGGACAGGTAGGGGGTCGGGTTCACCCCGTCGAAGTTGTCGGCATACATCTGCACATCGGCATAGAACTTCTGCAGCGTGTCGGGCGAGCCCGCATCCGATCCGAAGAAGATCGAGGCGTCCACGGTCTTCAGCTCGGTCTCGACGCCGATCTCGGACCACCACTGCTTGATCAGCGCCTGGAAGTCCTGGCGCACCGCATTGACCGAGGTCTGATAGAGCATGCGCAGCTCGACCCCGTCCTTGGCGCGGATGCCGTTGCCTTGGCGTTCCCAACCGGCCTCGTCCAGCAGCGCGTTGGCGCCCTCGATGTCCTGGGTCAGGCAGTCGGTGTTGTCGGATGCCCAGGCCTCCGGGGCGGGGACATAGTTGCAGGTCGGCTGGCCGGCCGCGCCATAGCCGATCTCGACCAGCAATTCGCGGTCGATGGCCATGGACAGGGCCTGGCGCACCGCCGGATCGGTCAGGAAGGGATGCGGGTGCTGGGCGGTGGACCGCTCGCCCTCGGGCAGCGAGGAGGAGGGGTCGGTCAGGTTGATGTGCAGCCGTTCCACGAGGCTGCCGAAGGCGGCGCTGACCTGGCCACGGCCGGCGGCCTCCATCCCGGCGATGACGTCGGGGGCCAGCTGGGTGTTCCAGGCATAGTCGAATTCGCCCGTCTCCAGCACGGATCGCGCGGCGCCGGCGGCGTCGCCGCCGCCCTTGACCAGCACGGTCGCGAAGGCGGGCTTGGCCGGGTCGCGATATTCGGGATTGGCCTCCAGGCTGATCGTGTCATTGGTCAGGAACTGGGTCACGCGGAAGCCGCCGGTGCCCACGGGGCTGAAGTTCTGGTCGGTGCAGGTCGGCGCATCGGCCCCCAGGCAGGCCTCGAACTGGGCCTTCTGGATGATCGGCGACTGCGATCCGACAAAGGTGGTGAAGGGGTCGGGCCGGGGGCCGGTGAAGGTGATGCGCACGGTCAGGTCGTCCACCGCCTCGACCGATTCCACGCCCTCGAACTTGGCCAGCTGGGAACAGCCGCCTTCGGGATGCATGCAGTATTCGGCGGTGAAGACCACGTCATCGGCGGTGAAATCGGTGCCGTCGGACCATTTCACGCCCTCGCGCAGCTTCCAGGTGACCGAGGTCATGTCCTCGGCGATGCCGCCATTCTCGATCGACGGGATCTCGGCGGCCAGGCGCGGATAGATGTTGCCGTCCGGGTCATAGCCCGCCAGCGGCTCCAGCGTCAGGCTGGAGGCGATCATCTCCTTGGTGCCGCCCGACAGATAGGGGTTCATCGTGGACGGCGCCTGCCAGAGGATCAGGCTCAGCTGACCGTCGCTGCCGCGCTCGGCGAAGGCAGCGGGGGCCATCGCCATGCTGGCGGCGGCGCCCATCAGAACGGTTCTCAGTTTCATTGCACTCTCCTGTTGGGTGTTGCGGCCCGCGGGGTCCACGCCACCTCCGGCCTTCGGGGGCCGGTCATGTTGTCTGTCCCGGTTGTCCGGTCGGTTCTTGTCGTTCGTGTCGTCCCTGCGGAATGGGCATATCTTCAGATGAAGCCCGCGCCGAAAGCAAGACCCATCGCGACCCCGCGGCGTCCCCGTTTGGGGCTTTGACTTTTTCGGGGCAGCGTCTAGCGTGATGGCCTGACCATGACCGGGGGCGCCTGATGCTGGACGACAAACCACTTGTTTCCATCGACAAATTGCGGGTCGAATTCGAGACCGGCGACGGCGTCGTGGTCGGCGTCAAGGATGTCAGCTTCACCATCAATCCCGGCGAATGCGTCTGCGTGGTGGGGGAATCCGGGTCGGGGAAATCGGTCAGTTCGCTGTCCTTGATGCGGCTGGTGGAATATGGCGGCGGCACCATCGCGGGCGGCAGCCTGATGTTCGATCCGGGCGACGGCAAGCCCATCGACCTGGCCCGTCAGTCCAGCGCCACCATGCGCGACATCCGCGGCAACCAGATCGGCATGATCTTTCAGGAGCCGATGACCGCGCTGAACCCGGTCTTCACCGTCGGCGACCAGCTGACCGAGGGGCTGATCGCCCATCGCGGGCTGAAGAAATCCCAAGCCCGCGCCCGCGCATTGGAGATCCTCCGCCAGGTCCGCATTCCCGAACCCGAGCGCCGCATGGACCAGTATCCGCACGAGCTGTCGGGCGGCATGCGCCAGCGCGTCGTCATCGCCATCGCCATGGCCTGCGAGCCGCGCCTGCTGATCTGCGACGAGCCGACGACCGCGCTGGACGTGACCATCCAGGCCGAGATCCTGGCCCTGATCGACCGGCTGAAGCGGGAAAAACAGATTGCCGTTCTTTTCATCACCCATGACATGGCGGTGGTCGCGCAGATGGCAGACCGCGTCGTGGTCATGTATCGCGGCGACAAGGTCGAGGAAGGCCCCGTCACCCAGATCTTCGAAAGCCCGCGCGAGGATTACACCCGGATGCTGCTGGCCGCCGTGCCGCGCCTGGGCGAGATGACCGGCAAGCCCGCCCCCGAACGCCTGCGCCTGATGCATGACGGAACCCATGGCGCGCCCGAGCCGATCATCGTGGCCGACCCCAAACCCCTGCTGACGGTCAGGAACCTGACCACGCGGTTCAACGTCAAGGGCGGGCTGCTGCGCCGCACCGTGGCCCGCGTCCATGCGGTCGAGGATGTCAGCTTCACGCTCAACGCGGGCGAGACGCTGTCGCTGGTGGGCGAATCGGGCTGCGGGAAATCCACCTGCGGCCGGTCGATCCTGCGCCTGGTCGAACCCGAATCGGGCAGCGTGGATCTCGGCGGCACCGACCTCTTGGCCCTGTCGCCGCGCGACCTGCGCCGCGCGCGGCGCGAGATGCAGATGATCTTTCAGGACCCCTTCGCCAGCCTCGATCCGCATATGACGCTCTATGACCAGGTGGCCGAACCGCTGGAGAATTACGGCATCGGCACGCGGTCCGAGCGCAAGGACCGGATTGCCGCCCTGTTCGACCGGGTGGAGCTGCCGCGCAGCTTCATGCGCCGCTATCCGCACGAGATGTCGGGCGGCCAGCGCCAGCGCATCGCCATCGCCCGTGCCCTGGCGCTGAACCCCAGGCTGATCATCGCCGACGAGGCCGTGTCCGCGCTGGACGTGTCGGTGCAGGCGCAGGTCCTGAACCTGCTGATGGAGCTGCAACAGGATCTGGGCATCTCGATGCTGTTCATCAGCCATGACATGGCGGTGGTGGAACGCGTCAGCCACCATGTCGGCGTCATGTATCTGGGCCGCATCGTCGAGATGGGCACCCGGCAGCAGGTCTTCGAGAACCCCCAGCACAGCTATACCCGCCAACTGATGTCCGCCGTCCCCGTCGCCGATCCGCGCCAGCGCAAGATCAGCGAGGATCTGAACTTTCGCCCCATCCCCTCGCCCATCCACCCGTCGGATTACCGCGCGCCGCCTTCCGTCTATCGCGAGGTCGCGCCGGGCCATCGGGTGCTGGTCGATCCCGTGACGCATTCCTGAGGCGGTGCCCCCGCCGCCTCTTGCAGATGATGCAGGAAATCGCCACGCTGCCGCCCGAAGGAGAAGTCATCATGCCCGTCAAGAACCGCTTTGCCGAACTGCTGCCCGAGATCACCGCCTGGCGCCGCGATTTCCACGAGAACCCCGAACTGCTCTATGATGTGCATCGCACCGCGGGCCGGGTGGCCGAGCTGCTGCGCGAGTTCGGCTGCGACGAGGTGACCGAGGGCGTGGGCCGGACCGGCGTGGTGGGCGTGATCCGGGGCCGCAGCGACACGCGGGG
Organism: Paracoccus aestuarii; assembly: GCF_028553885.1. Classification (NCBI taxonomy): domain Bacteria; kingdom Pseudomonadati; phylum Pseudomonadota; class Alphaproteobacteria; order Rhodobacterales; family Paracoccaceae; genus Paracoccus; species Paracoccus aestuarii. Next base: position 2,517,618 of record NZ_CP067169.1, on the reverse strand, counting down.
CCGGGTCGTGGGGCTGCGCGCGGATATGGACGCGCTGCCGATCCATGAACAGACGGGTGCGGCCCATGCCTCGAAGGTGCCGGGCAAGATGCATGCCTGCGGCCATGACGGCCATACCGCCATGCTGCTGGGCGCGGCGAAATACCTGGCCGAGACGCGCAATTTCGACGGCACCGCCGTGGTCATCTTCCAGCCCGCCGAGGAGGGCGGCGGCGGCGGCCAGGCGATGGTGCTGGACGGGCTGATCGACCGCTGGAAGATCGACGAGGTCTACGGGATGCACAACATGCCCGGCATGCCGGTGGGCCAGTTCTCGATCCGGCCCGGCGCGATGATGGCGGCGGCCGATCAGTTCGACATCACCGTGACCGGCAAGGGCGGCCATGCGGCCAAGCCCCATGAATGCATCGACACGACCCTGACCGCCGCCCAGATCATCGTGGCCGTCCAGTCGGTCGTGGCGCGCAACATCGACCCTTTGCGGAACGCCGTGATCTCGGTCTGCGTGGTCTCGACCGATTCCACGGCGCATAACGTCATCCCCCAGGTCGTCAAGCTGAAGGGCACCGCCCGCAGCCTGGACCCCGAGGTCCGCGACCAGCTGGAGGAGGGGATCACCCGCGTTGCCACCAATATCGCCGCCGCCATGGGCGCGCGGGCGGATGTGGATTACCAGCGCGGCTATCCGGTGACGATGAACGACCCGCAGGCGACGGAATGGGCCGCCGACGTGGCGCGCGCGATCTCGGGCGGGGTGGACATGGACATGTTGCCGATGATGGGCGGCGAGGATTTCAGCTATATGCTGAACGAACGTCCCGGCGCCTATATCTGGGTCGGCAATGGCGATACGGCCATGGTCCATCACCCGGAATACGACTTCAACGACGATGCGATCCCGGCGGGCTCCAGCTGGTATGCGGGCATGGTCGAGGCGCGGCTGCCGGCCGCGTGACGCGCGACGGCCGATGTCGCGTGCGGCCCCGCGGGGTCGCAAACGGATTGTCATTTCCGCATGATCGGGGGAAATGTCGGGGGCGCGGGGCCGGGGGTCCCGCGCCCCTTTCTATATCCGGCCAAGGATGATGCACCCGATGAACAGCTTTACCCTGCGCGTGACCTGCGCCTCGACCCGCGGCATCGTTGCGGCCATTTCGGGCGCGCTGGCGGATGCGGATTGCAACATCACCGACAGCGCCCAGTTCGACGATACCGAGACCGGCCGGTTCTTCATGCGCGTCAGCTTCCGGTCCGAGGGCGCGGCCACGCTGGACAGCCTGCGGGCCGATTTCGCCCCCATCGCCGCCCGTTTCGGCATGGAGGTCGAGATCACCGCCGATGCCGTCAAGAAGAAGGTGCTGATCATGGTCAGCCGCTTCGGGCATTGCCTGAACGACCTGCTCTATCGCTGGCGCATCGGCGCGCTGCCGATCGAGATCGCAGGCGTCATTTCGAACCACATGGATTACCAGAAGGTCGTGGTGAACCATGACATCCCCTTCCATTGCATCAAGGTCACCCCCGACACCAAGCCCGAGGCCGAAGCCGCCCAGATGCGCATCGTCGAGGAAACGGGGGCTGAGCTGATCGTGCTGGCCCGCTACATGCAGGTCCTGTCGGACCGCATGTGCCGCGAGATGTCGGGCCGGATCATCAACATCCACCATTCCTTCCTGCCCAGCTTCAAGGGCGCGAACCCCTACAAGCAGGCCTATGAGCGCGGCGTGAAGCTGATCGGCGCGACCAGCCATTACGTCACCGCCGATCTGGACGAGGGCCCGATCATCGAACAGGACACGGTGCGCGTGACCCATGCCCAATCGCCCGCCGATTACGTCAGCCTGGGCCGCGATGTCGAGGCGCAGGTCCTGGCCCACGCGATCCATGCCCATATCCACGGGCGGGTGTTCCTGAACGGCGACAAGACGGTGGTCTTTCCGCCCTCTCCGGGCAGCTATGCCAGCGAACGGATGGGGTGATGCCGGATAACGGATGGGAGGCATCGGCCCGCGCCTGGATCGCCGATATGGGCTCGGACGGCGATTTCTCGCGCCGTCATGTGCTGGACGGGCCGATGCTGGCGCGGGTCCGGGCCTCGGGGGCGCATGACGCGGTGGATGTGGGCTGCGGCGAGGGGCGGTTCTGCCGCCTGATGCGCGCCGAGGGGATCGACCCCATCGGCGTGGAACCCACCGCCGATCTGCGCGCCACGGCGGCGGCGCGCGACCCCGGCGGGCGCTATCTGGACGCCCGGGCCGAGGCGCTGCCGCTGGATGACGCATCCACCGATCTGGTGGTCAGCTATCTGACGCTGATCGACATCGACGGGCTGGAGGAGGCGGTGGCCCAGATGGCCCGCATCCTGCGTCCCGGCGGGCGGCTGCTGATCGCGAACCTGAACAGCTTCAGCACGGCGGGGACCTGGCGCGGGCGCGCCGATGACAGCCGGGAATTCGTGATGAACGGCTATGCCGATCCGCGCGCGGAATGGGTCAGCTGGCGCGGCATCACGGTGCGCAACTGGCATCGGCCCTTCCAGACCTATCTGCAGGCGCTGTTGGGGCAGGGGCTGGTGATGACCCATTTCGAGGAACCCCAGCCCACCGGCGGCCCGCCCGAAACGGTGCGCCGCTTCCGCGACGCACCCTGGTTTCACGTCATGGAGTGGCGAAAGCCCGTTACTGCGGGATCTGGGCGGTGATGCCCTCGACGAAGAAATCCATCGATTGCAGCATCTCGTCGGTGGCGACCTCGCCCTCGGCCAGCCAGACGCTGCCATCGGCCTTGTTCAGCGGGCCGGTGAAGGGGTGGTATTCGCCCGCGCCGATCGCGTCGCGCAGGGCCTCGGCCTCTTCGCGGACCTCGGCGGGGACAGCCTCGGTGATCTCGCCGATGACGACCTCGCCCTCGCCGATCCCGGCCCAGCTGGAGCCGCTTTCCCACGTGCCGTCCAGCATCGCCTGCACGCGCTTGATGTAATAGGGCGACCAGTCGTCGATGATCGAGGCGACGCGGGGGCTGGGTTTGTACTGCGCCATGTCGCTGGCCTGGCCGAAGCCGATCGCGCCCGCCGCCTCGGCCTGGGCCAGGGGGGCGGTGGAATCGGTGTGCTGCATGATCACGTCCACGCCTTCGGCCAGCAGGGCGTTGGCGGCATCGGCCTCGCGCGCGGGGTCGAACCAGCTATAGGCCCAGACAATGCGCATCTCGACATCCGGGTTGACCTTGCGGGCATGGATGAAGCTGGAATTGATGCCCTGGATCACTTCGGGGATCGGGAAGGAGCCGATATAGCCGATGCGGTTCGATTCCGTCATATGGCCCGCGATGGTGCCGATGACCGCGCGCCCCTCGTAGAAGCGGGCGTCATAGGTGGCGACGTTCTCGGCGGTCTTGTAGCCGGTGGCGTGTTCGAATTTCACGTCCGGGAACCGCGCCGCCACGTTGATCGTGGGGTCCATGAAGCCGAAGCTGGTCGCGAAGATCAGCTGGTTGCCGGCCAGCGCCAGCTGGGTCAGGGCGCGTTCGGCATCCGCCCCTTCGGGGACGCTTTCGATGAAGGTGGTCTGGACGCGGTCGCCGAACTCCTCCTCGATGGCCAGGCGGCCTTGGTCATGCTGATAGGTCCAGCCGCCATCGCCCACCGGGCCCACATAGATGAAGCCGATCTTCAGCGGCTCGTCCTGGGCGAAGGCCGGGGCGGCCAGCACGGCCATCAGGGCGGTGGCGCCGGCCATGATCGTTCTGCGGTTCATGTCATCCCTCTCTCTGCTGTTGGTGCCTGCGGTTCACCGCAGCGCATGGAAATTCGTGCCGAGCGATCCGGGCGCACCCGTCCCCGCGCGGCGGCTGTATTTCTGCCGGGCCGAGATGGCCACCAGCACGATGATCGTCGCCAGATAGGGCGCCATGGACAGCAATTGCACCGGCACCGCGACCCCCGCCGCCTGCAGGCGCAGTTGCAGCACCGTGACCCCGCCGAAGAGCCACGCCCCCGCCAGCACTCCCGGCGCGGTCCAGTTGGAAAAGACCACGATGGCCAGCGCGATCCAGCCTGCGCCCGCCGTCATGCCTTCGGTCCATTGCAGCACGGTGGCGATCGAGATGAAGGCCCCGCCCACCCCAGCCATGGCGCCCCCGAAGGCGATCGCCGCCAGCCGCGTCAGGCGCACGTTGTAGCCAAGCGCATGCGCGGCCTCGTGGTTCTCGCCCACTGCGCGCAGGATCAACCCGCGGCGGGTGCGGTTCAGGAACCACCAGAGCGCGGGCACCATGACCAGCCCCAGCCAGACGATCCAGTTGATGCGCAGGGGGCCTGCGGGCATGACGGGGGCGCGCACGCCCTCGAAGGGCTTGCCCAGCATCGCGGCCAGGCCCAGCCCGAACAGTGTCAGCGCAAGGCCCGAGGCGACCTGATTGCCCAGAAACACCTGCGTCAGCGCCGCGAACAGCAGCGAGATCGCGGCCCCCGCGATGGCCGCGACCAGAAAGCCCAGGAACGGGTTGCCCGTCCCATAGGCCGCGGCGAAGCCCGCCAGCGCGCCGGTGATCATCATCCCCTCGACGCCCAGATTCAGCACGCCCGCGCGTTCCGCGACCAGTTCGCCAAGCGCGGCAAACAGGATCGGCGTCGCGGCCCCCAGCAACACCAGAAAGATCGAGATCGGGTCGATCATCATGCGCGCACCCTCCGGCGGATCTGGAAGCGGGTCAGCAGATCGAAGCCCAACAGAAAGAACAGCAGCATCCCCTGGAACACCTGCACGGTGGCGGCGGGCAGGCCCATGGTCAGCTGCGCCAGCTCCCCCCCGATATAGGTCAGCGCCAGCAGCAGCCCGGCCAGCAGGATCCCCACCGGATGCAGCCGCCCCAGGAACGCCACGATGATCGCGGTGAAGCCATAACCCACGCCGATCCGGTCGGTGATCTGGCCCGCCGGCCCCGCGACCTCGAACAACCCCGCCGCCCCGGCCAGCGCGCCCGAGAGGCCGAGGCAGAAGGCTACCAGCACCGCAGGCCTGACGCCCGCAAAGCGCGCGGCGCGCGGCGCAGTGCCTGCCGCGCGGATGTGGAAGCCGCGGATATGGCGGCTCATCAGAACCCAGGTGCCCAGCACGGCGACCGCCGCCGCAACGACGCCCCAATGCGCGCCGGTCCCGGCGATCAGTTCCGGGTTCGCCGCGGATGGGTATTGCTGCAGGTTGCGCGATCCGGGAAAGCCCATGCCCTGCGGGTTGCGCATCGGGCCAAAGGCCATCCAGGCCGCGATCCGCTGCGCCACATAGACCAGCATCAGCGACACGAGGATCTCGGACGCGCCGAACCAGTTCCGCAGCATCGCGGGGATCATGCCCCAGGCCCAGCCCCCGGCCATGCCCGCCGCGACCATCAGCGGGAACAGCCACCACGCCTCCAGCGGATAGAAGGCCAGCGCGACGGCCGCGCCGGTGATGGCGCCGATGATGTATTGCCCCTCGGCCCCGATGTTCCAGATGCCGGCGCGAAACCCGATGGCGAGGCCCGAGGCGATCAGGATCAGCGGCGCGGCCTTGACCAGCAGCTGCGGGCGGGAATAGCCGGATGCAGGGCCGAACAGCGGGTCCCAGAAGATCGTGCGGATCGCCGCCACCGGGTCATAGCCCATGATCGCGAACAGAAGCCCGCCCGTCAGCATCGTGGCCAGCACGGCCAGAAGGGGGGTCGCCAGCTGCCATTGCGGGGCGGGGGTGGTGCGGGGGATGAGGGCGATCATATCCGCGCCTCCTCCATCCCATGCGCGCCGCCCAGCATCAGGCCGATGCGGTCCAGCGTCAGGCCCTCGGTGGGCACGGGCAGCGACAGGCGGCCTTCGTTCAGCGCGCAGAAACGGTCGGACAGTTCCAAAAGCTCATCCAGATCCTGAGAGATGACGATGACCCCCGCCCCCTGCCGCGCCAGATCCAGCAGCGACTGGCGCACGGCGGCGGCGGCCCCTGCATCGACGCCCCATGTGGGCTGGTTCACGACCAGCACGCGCGGCGCTTGCAGCACCTCGCGGCCGATGACGAATTTCTGCAGGTTGCCGCCCGACAGCGCGCGGGCCGCGACATGGGGGCCGGGGGTGCGCACGTCGAAGGCGGTGATGACCTCCTCGGCAAAGCGGCGGGCGCCCGCGTGATCGATCAGGCCGCGCCGCACCAGCCCGCGACGGGGGCCTGCGGTCAGCAGGGTGTTTTCGGTCAGGCTGAAATCGGGAACGGCGGCATGGCCCAAGCGGTCCTCGGGCGCGGCCAGAAGGCCCGCGCGGCGGCGCGGGTCGGGGCCTTCGCGCGACAGGTCCGCCCCTTCCAGCGTGACGGTGCCGGGGGCGGAGGGCGCCTCGCCCGACAGGGCGGCCAACAGCTCCTCCTGGCCGTTGCCGGCGACGCCGCCGATGCCCAGGATCTCGCCCGCGCGCAGGGTCAGGGCAATGTCCTTGAGCGCCGTGCCTTCCGCATTGGGCGCGGGCTGCGACAGTCCCGCGACGCGCAGCAGCACATCGCCCGCCTGCCGCCCCGAGCGGTCGACCACCCGCATCTGCCCGCCCACCATCATCGCCGCCAGATCGCGGGCCGAATGGGCGCGGGGATCGCAGCTGTCCACGACGCGGCCATGGCGCAGGATCGTGGCGCGGTCGCAATGGGCGCGGATCTCGTCCAGCTTGTGGCTGATATAGAGGATCGCGGTGCCCTGCGCCGCCAGCTTGCGCAGGGTGGCGAACAGCAGCTCGGCCTCCTGCGGGGTCAGGACGCTGGTGGGCTCGTCCATGATCAGAAGGCGCGGGTCCTGCAGCAGGCAGCGGATGATCTCGACCCGCTGACGCTCACCCGCCGACAGGGTGACGATGCGCCGCGCGGGGTTCAGCGGCAGGCCGAAATCATGGCTGACCCGGGTGATCCGCGCGGCCAGTTCGCGCCGCGGCGGCGGGTTTTCCATCCCCAGGGCGATGTTCTCGGCGACCGTCAGCGCGTCGAACAGGCTGAAATGCTGGAACACCATCGCCACGCCCGAGGCGCGGGCGGCGCGGGGATCTGCCGGCGCATGGAGCGCGCCGCCCAGGGTCATCCGCCCGTCATCGGGGCGGACCAAGCCATAGATCATCTTGACCAGGGTCGATTTGCCGGCGCCGTTCTCGCCCAGAAGGGCGTGGATCTCTCCGGGCATGACATGAAACGAGACGTCGTCATTGGCACGCACACCGGGATAGGATTTGCCGACCCCTTCGGCACGGAACACGGGCGTCTCGGTCAAAATCTGTCCCCTTGGTCAAATCCTTGACCTGCTTATCCCGCAATTCGGTGGCCGCGCAATTGCGCTGTTTGGTCAGCCTGCGATACTGTCCCGATCATGACCGTAAAATCCCCCCGATTCATCCATCTTCGCACACATTCCGAGCATTCCTTGCTGGAAGGTGCCATTCCGGTAGGCAAACTGCCAAGCCTTGCCTTGGATGCGGGCATGCCGGCGGTCGCGCTGACCGATACGAACAACATGTTCGCGGCGCTGGAATTCAGCGTGAAGGCCCGCGACAAGGGCATCCAGCCGATCATTGGCTGCACGGTTACGCTGGCGGCGGATGCGACGGGGCCGGTTGTCCTCTTGGCGCAGAACCGCGACGGGTGGATGAACCTGATGGCCCTGTCCTCGTGCCTCTATCTGCGCGAGGGGGGCGCGCTGCCGCATGTGACAGCGGATGAGCTGTGCGATCGTGCCGAGGGGCTGATCTGCCTGACCGGGGGCGCGACGGGTCCGTTGGGCCTGCTGATCGCGCAGGGGCAGGGGGCCAAGGCCGAGGCGCTGGCCGACCGGTTGGCGTCGGCCTTTCCGGGGCGGCTGTATGTCGAACTGCAGCGCCATCCCGGCGAGAACGGCCAGCTAATGGCCGCCGAGGCCGCGTCCGAGGGCGGTCTGGTCGACCTGGCCTATGCACGCGATCTGCCGCTGGTGGCGACGAACGATGTCTATTTTCCCAAGACCACTATGTACGAGGCGCATGACGCACTGATCTGCATCGCGGAAAAGGCCTATGTCGACCAGTCCCAGCCACGGCGCCGCCTGACGCCCCAGCATTACTTCAAGTCCGCCGAAGAGATGGCGGTCCTGTTCGCCGACCTGCCCGAGGCGATCGAGAACACGGTGGAAATCGCCCGCCGCTGCGCCTTTGCAGTGGCCAAGCACGCCCCCATCCTGCCCAAATTCGCCGATGATGAGGTGACGGAACTGCGTCGCCAGGCCCATGCCGGTCTGGCCGAGCGGCTGAAGGTCATCCCCCACGCCGTCACGGTCGAGGAATACACCGCGCGTCTGGATTTCGAGCTGGGGATCATCGAGCAGATGGGGTTTCCCGGCTATTTCCTGATCGTCGCCGATTTCATCCATTGGGCCAAGGAACAGGGCATTCCGGTCGGTCCCGGGCGCGGGTCGGGGGCCGGGTCGCTGGTCGCCTATGCGCTGACCATCACCGACTTGGACCCGCTGCGCTACAACCTGCTGTTCGAACGGTTCCTGAACCCCGAACGCGTCAGCATGCCGGATTTCGACATCGACTTCTGCATGGACCGCCGCGAGGAGGTCATCCGCTACGTCCAGGACAAGTACGGCAAGGACAAGGTGGGCCAGATCATCACCTTCGGCGCGCTGCTGTCCAAGGCGGCGGTGCGTGACGTTGGGCGCGTGCTGCAGCTGCCGTTTGGCCAGGTGGACCGCCTGTCCAAGATGATCCCGGTCGAGGGCGTGAAACCCGTTAGCATCACCAAGGCCCGCGCCGAGGAACCCCGCCTGCGCGAGGCCGCCCGCGAAGAGGTCGTGGCGCGCCTTCTGGATTACGCCGAACAGCTGGAGGGGCTCTATCGCAACGCCTCGACCCATGCCGCCGGGGTGGTGATCGGGGACAGGCCGCTGGACCAGCTTGTGCCGCTTTACCGCGACCCGGCCTCTGACATGCCGGCGACGCAGTTCAACATGAAATGGGTCGAGCAGGCCGGGCTGGTCAAGTTCGACTTTCTGGGCCTGAAGACGCTGACCGTGATCCAGAACGCGGTGGACCTGATCAACGGGCAGGGCCGCCCGCTGCACATCGCGGCCGACGGACGGCAACTTTATCAGCCCGCGCCGGGGACGGAAAACCAGATCAACCTGATCCCGCTGGACGACAAGGCCAGCTATGACCTGTTCGCCAGCGCCCGCACGGTGGCGGTGTTCCAGGTGGAATCGTCGGGCATGATGGACGCGCTGCGCCGCATGAAGCCCACTTGCATCGAGGATATCGTCGCGCTGGTGGCCCTTTATCGTCCCGGCCCGATGGAGAACATCCCGGTCTATTGCGACGTGAAGAACGGCGCGCGGGAGCTGGAATCGATCCACCCCTCGATCGATGACATCCTGGCCGAAACCCAGGGCATCATCGTCTATCAGGAACAGGTGATGCAGATCGCCCAGGTCATGGCGGGATATTCGCTTGGCGGCGCGGACCTTTTGCGCCGCGCCATGGGCAAGAAGATCGCGGCCGAGATGGCCAAGGAGCGCCCCAAATTCGTCAAGGGCGCCGTGGCCAACGGCGTGCCCGAGAAGAAGGCCGGCGAGGTCTTCGACCTGCTGGAGAAATTCGCGAATTACGGCTTCAACAAGTCGCATGCCGCCGCCTATGCGGTGGTCAGCTATCAGACCGCCTGGCTCAAGGCGAACCACCCGGTCGAATTCATGGCCGCGGTGATGAATTGCGACATCCACCTGACCGACAAGCTGGCCGTCTACAAACGCGAATGCGACCGCATGGGGATCGAGATCGTGCCGCCCTGCGTCAACCGCTCGGCGCCGACCTTCACCGTGGGGCCGGGGCGCATCCACTATGCCCTGGGCGCGCTGAAGGGCGTGGGGATCGAGGCCATGCGCCTGATCCACGAGGCGCGCGGGCAGACGCCCTTCCGCGACATGCACGACCTGGCCCGCCGCGTCGACATGAAGCGCGTGGGCAAGCGCCCGCTAGAGATGCTGGCCCGCGCGGGGGCCTTCGATCTGCTGGACGACAACCGCGCGCGGGTGATGAAGGCGCTGGACGGGCTCTGCGCCTGGTCGGCGGCGGTGCAGGAGCAGGCGGCCTCGGCGCAGACATCGCTCTTCGGCGGGGGCGAGGATCTGCCGCCGCCCCGCGCGCCCCTGACCGGCATCTGGCTGCCCGCCGAGAAGCTGGGCGAGGAGCACAAGGCCATCGGCTTCTACCTGTCGGGGCATCCGCTGGACGATTACCAGGCCCCGCTGAAGCGCAAGAAGGTGATGACCCTGGCCGAGATCAACCAGGACGCGCTGAACGGCCCGATGGTCGCCCAGATCGCCGGCACCGTCGCCGCCCGGATGGAGCGGAAATCGGCCAAGGGCACGCAATATGCCTTCGTGGGCCTCTCGGACCCGACGGGCCTCTACGAGGTCACGGTCTTCTCGGACCTGCTGACCGCGTCGCGCGACAAGCTGGAGCCGGGCCAGAACGTGGTCCTGCAGGTCAAGGTCGAGCCTTCGGGCGATCAGGTCAAGATGCTGGCCAATTCCGTGGCCGCGCTGGAGGATTTCGTGGCCGATGCCGGCGCAGGCTGCCTCGCGGTCGAGATCCAGGGCGCCGACACCATCCCGCGCCTGGCCGAGGTCCTGACCCGCGTCACGGCCGAGATCGCCGCCCCCTCCCGCGCCCGCGGGCCGATCCGCCTGCGCCTGCGCCACGAGGACGAGATCATCGAGATCGAGGTGGCAAACGACGCCCCCTTGACCACCCCCGCCCGCCAGGCCCTGCGTGCCGTGCCGGGCGTGCTGGACGTCCTTGAGGAGTGACCGCCGTTTCTTCGTTGCCCAAATACCCATCTTCGCTCCGGGCATTCCTCTGGATAGATGTTCGCGCTTCGTGCTAGAGGTGGGAGAAAATGGGGGCAGCATGAAGGTCTTGGGCATCGATCCCGGTTTGCGGAACATGGGCTGGGGGGTGATCCAGGTCGATGGCCCGCGCATCCGCCACGTCGCCAATGGCACGATCCATTCGGATGGCGCACAGGATCTGGGGTCGCGGCTGTCGGTCCTGTTCCGGGGGCTCTGCGCGGTGATCGCGGCCCATGCGCCCGACGAGGCGGCGGTCGAGCAGACCTTCGTGAACAAGGACGCGACCGGCACGCTGAAGCTGGGACAGGCGCGGGGCGTCGCCCTGCTGGCCCCGGCCGAGGCGGGGATCGCGGTCGGGGAATACGCCCCGAACGCGGTCAAGAAGACCGTCGTGGGCGTGGGTCATGCGGGCAAGGAGCAGGTCCAGCACATGGTGCGCGTCCAGCTGCCCGGCGTGCAGTTCGAAAGCCCGGATGCCGCGGATGCCTTGGCCATCGCCATCTGCCACGCCCGCCATCTGCAGGGCCGCAGCCTGCGCCAGGCGAGGCCCGCATGATCGGGCGCATCGCCGGGGTGATCCTGCACCGTGCCCATGACCAGGTGCTGATCGACGTGCGGGGCGTGGGCTATATCGTGCATGTCAGCGAACGCACGGCGGCAGGGCTGCCGCCGGTGGGGCAGGCGGCTGCGCTCTATACCGAACTGGTCGTGCGCGAGGACCTGATGCAGCTGATCGGCTTTCCGACCATGCTGGACAAGGAATGGCACCGGCTGCTGACATCCGTGCAGGGAGTGGGGGCCAAGGTGTCGCTGGCGATCCTGAGCACCCTTGGCCCGGAGGGGCTGGGTCGGGCGATCGCGCTTGGCGATTGGGCCTCGGTCCGGAAGGCCAATGGCGTGGGGCCGAAGCTGGCACAGCGGATCGTGCTGGAGCTGAAGGACAAGGCGCCCTCGGTCATGGCCCTGGGGGGCGCGCTGACCATCGATGCAGGGGACGTTGCCGCGGGCGGCGGAGCGGAGGAACCGGGCATCGAGCCCGGCCCCTCCGCGGCCCCGGCGCAGGGCGCCGCGGCCCGCCCGGCCTCGGCCGCCGCGCTGACGGGCCAGGCCATGGCGGATGCGCTGTCGGCGCTGACCAATCTGGGCTATGGTCCGTCGGAGGCGGCCAGCGCCGTGGCCGAGGCGCAGGCGCGGGAACCCGGGGCCGCCATGCCCGCGTTGATCCGCGCGGCGCTGCGTCTGCTGGCGCCCAAGGACTGAACCGGAGGACGGATGATGGCAGGAAACGTCAAGGTCTTCATGTTGATGGCGGCGCTGACCGCGCTGGTCATGGCGCTTGGCTGGATGCTGGGCGGATCGGGCGGCGCGCTGATCGCGCTGCTGATCGCGGGGGGCATGAACTTCTTTAGCTATTGGAACAGCGACAAGATGGTGCTGCGCCAGCAGGGCGCGATCGAGCTGTCGCCCCGGCAGGGGGCCGAGCTTTACGCCATGACCAAGCGGCTGGCCGACCGGGCGCAGATGCCGATGCCCAAGCTCTATCTGCTGCCGACCGAGCAGCCCAACGCCTTTGCCACCGGGCGCAACCCGGAAAACGCCGCCGTCGCCGTCACCCAAGGCCTGCTGAACCATCTGTCGGCCGACGAGATCGAGGGCGTCATCGCCCATGAGCTGGCCCATATCCATCACCGTGACACGCTGACCATGACGATCACCGCCACCATGGCCGGGGCCATCGCGATGATGGGCAACATGATGCTGTTCGCGGGCGGCCGCGACGGGCGGGGCGGCGCCTTGGGCGGGATCATCGCGATGATCCTGGCGCCCATGGCCGCGATGATGGTGCAGATGGCCATATCCCGCGCCCGCGAATACGAGGCCGACGCCACCGGCGCGCGCATCTGCGGCAAGCCGCGGGCGCTGGCCTCGGCGCTGCAGCGGATCAGCCAGGCGGCGGGCCGCAGCGTCAACGTCCCGGCCGAGAAGAACCCCGCCGCGGCGGCCATGTTCATCATCAACCCCCTGCACGCCCTGCGCGCCGACCGGCTGTTCACCACCCATCCGCCCACCGAGGAGCGCATCGCCCGGCTTATGGCGATGGAGGGGCGCACCCCCCCCGCCGCGCCTCCGACCGCCCCCTCTGCGGCGGCCTCGCGCATCCCGCGCAGCGGCGCATCGCAGCCGCCCCGCGCCCCTTGGGGCCGGGGATGACCGGTCCCGACCCCGATCTGCGGCCCGAACGGCAGGAGGGTGATGCCGAGGACCGCGCCCTGCGCCCGCAGGGCCTGTCGGAATTCGTGGGCCAGGCCGAGGCGCGCGCCAATCTGAAGGTCTTCATCGAAAGCGCGCGGATGCGCGGCAAGGCGATGGACCACACACTGTTCTTCGGCCCGCCGGGCCTGGGCAAGACCACCTTGGCGCAGATCATGGCGCGGGAGCTGGGGGTGAACTTTCGCATGACCTCCGGGCCCGTCATCGCGCGGGCGGGGGACCTGGCGGCGATCCTGACCAACCTCGAATCGCGCGACGTGCTGTTCATCGACGAGATCCACCGCATGAACCCGGCGGTGGAGGAGGTCCTCTATCCCGCGATGGAGGATTTTGAGCTGGATCTGGTCATCGGCGAGGGCCCGGCGGCCCGCACCGTGCGGATCGAGCTGCAGCCCTTCACGCTGGTGGGGGCGACGACGCGTCTGGGGCTGTTGACCACGCCCTTGCGCGACCGTTTCGGCATCCCCACCCGCCTGCAATTTTACGAGATCCCGGAGCTGGACCTGATCGTGCAGCGCGGCGCGCGGTTGATGGGGATCCCCGCCGATCCCGAAGGCACATGGGAGATCGCACGCCGCGCCCGGGGCACGCCGCGCATCGCCGGGCGCCTGCTGCGCCGTGTCGTCGATTTCGCGCTGGTCGAGGGCAATGGCCGCCTGACGCGCGAGATCGCGGACATGGCGCTGACCCGCCTTGGGGTGGACGACCTGGGGCTGGACGGGGCGGACCGGCGATACCTGACGCTGATGGCCGACCATTACGGCGGCGGCCCGGTGGGGGTCGAGACCCTGTCGGCGGCCCTGTCGGAAAGCCGCGACGCCATCGAGGAGGTGATCGAGCCCTATCTGCTGCAGCAGGGGCTGATCGCGCGCACCCCGCGGGGCCGGATGCTGGCCGCCCGCGCTTGGCGCCATCTGGGGCTGGAGGCGCCGCAGCCCGCCGGGCAGGCGACGCTGTTCGAGCCGTGATTGCCTTCGGGCCGCGCGCCGATTACCGTGCCGCGCATGAGCCATGACCTGACCCTGCGCGTCTATTACGAGGATACCGACCTGGCCGGGATCGTCTATTACGCGAATTACCTGAAATTCATCGAACGCGGCCGCAGCGAATGGCTGCGCGATCTGGGCATCGACCAGGTGGCGATGAAGGCGCAGGGCGCGGTCTTTGCCGTGCGCAGCCTGCAGGCCGATTACCTGCAGCCCGCGCGGTTCGACGACCTCTTGGTGGTGCGCACCGGGCTGGCGCGGATGACCGCGGCGCGGATCGAGGTGGACCAGGCCGTGCTGCGCGACGGGCGGGCGATCTTCACCGCGCGGGTGGTGCTGGCCTGCCTGGACGGGGCGGGGCGGCCGCTGCGCCTGCCGGGCGCGCTGCGGGCCGCGATGGCCCCACTGGCCATGCCCGCCGCCCCGGCATAAGAGGCGATTGCGCCGCACCCGGCGCGCCTTGATGAAAATTGACGCCATTGTGTTGCCGCGGGGGCTGAAACCCGTGGCAGTTACAGGGTAATAGGCCGCAATGCCGGGCTGCCCGATGCAGTCGCGGCCACAGACGATGAGGCAGTGAAGATGGAACCCATTCAGGCCGCCGAGGCCATCGACTTTTCGGCCGTGGCGCTGTTCTGGCGGTCGTCGCTGACGGTCCAGGTGGTGATGATCATGCTGATCGTCGCCTCGTTCTGGGCCTGGGCGATCATCGTGCAGAAATTCCTGGTCTTCGCGCAGACCCGCGCCGAGGCCGCGAAATTCGACCGCGCCTTCTGGTCGGGCGAACCGCTGGACGACCTCTATGACCGCTTGGGCGACCGGCCCAAGGGCCCGTCCGAGCGGATCTTTTCCGCCGGGATGACGGAATGGCGGCGCAGCCACCGCGATGACGGGCGGCTGATTCCCGGCGGCATCGCCCGCATCGACCGCGCCATGAACGTGGCCATCCAGCGCGAGGAGGGGCGGCTGTTCCGCGGCCTGTCCTTCCTGGCGACGGTGGGTTCGACCGCGCCCTTCATCGGGCTCTTCGGCACGGTCTGGGGCATCAAGACCGCCTTCGAGGGCATCGCGCTGTCCCAGGACACCAGCCTGGCCGTCGTGGCGCCGGGCATCGCCGAGGCGCTGCTGGCCACCGCCCTGGGCTTGGTCGCGGCCATCCCGGCGGTCGTCTTCTACAACAAGCTGTCGGGCGACGCGGAACGCATCACCGGCGGGTGGGAGGCGTTCTCGGACGAGTTCTCGACGCTTCTGTCGCGCCAGATGGACGAGGAGTGATCCATGGCAGCCTCGGTCGTCAAACGGGTCCGCAGCAAGGGGCGCAGGCGCAACATGCCGATGTCCGAGATCAACGTCACGCCTTTCGTGGACGTGATGCTGGTGCTGCTGATCATCTTCATGGTGGCGGCGCCCCTGATGACGGCGGGCGTGCCGCTGAACCTGCCGCAGACCGCCGCCAATGCGGTGCCCACCGAACAGGAGGAGCCGCTGACGATCTCGATCCCCGCCGATGGGGCGATGCAGATCATGGACCGGGCGGTGGCCGATGACCAGGTCGTCATCACGCTGCGTGCGATGCTGGCCGAACGTCAGTCGGGCCGGGTCTTCCTGCGCGCGGACGGCACCATCCCCTATGCCCGCGTGGTCCAGATCATGGGCGCGCTGAACGCGGCGGGCATCACCGACATCGTGCTGGTCACCGAGACCGGCGGACCGCGGATGGACGGCTAGGCCATGCAGGATCGCGAGGGTCGCATCGGTTACTGGGTCTCGGGGGTCGCGCATGGGTCGCTGATCCTCTGGGCGATCCTGGGCGGCGCGCTGTTCCGCCCCCAGGACAACCCGCCGGTGCGCACGACCCAGGTCTCGACCATCAGCGGGGCCGAGTTCGAGGCCCTGGCCGCCGCCGCCCGCGGAGCCGGCCCGGTGGGCGCGGATGCGACCGCGGTGGCCAGCCTGCCCGACCCCGTCGATCCGGTCGAGGACGGGGCCGCGCGCCCCGTCGATGCGGTTCCGCCCCGGCCCGGTGACGCCGCCGCGCTGGAACAGCCCGATCAGGGCGAGCTCGCCCCCGATCTGAGCGATCTGGAACCCGCGGCCCCGGTCGACGTAGCCACCGACCTGCCCGAGGCGACGCCCCCGCCGCCGCCGATCCCACCCCCGCCGCACCGCCGCAGCTGGCGCAGGAGGCTCCGGCCGCCCAGCCCGCGCAGCCGCGGCCCCCCACCCGACAGCGCCGCCCTGCCGGTCGCGCCGCGATCCGCCTTGGCGCTGGATGCCTCGCCGCGGCCGCTGGACCGCCCGGCGGGCCTGGTCGAGGCCTTCAACCGCCGCGTGGCCGAGGCCGCCGCCGCCGAGGCCGCGCGCCAGGCGGCCGCCGCCGCCGAAGCCGAGGAACAGCGCGCCGCAGCCGCCGCCGCCCGCGAGGCCGAGGAACGCCGCGCCGCCGAAGCCGCCGCCCGTGAGGCCGAGGAACGCCGCGCCGCCGAAGCCGCTACCCGCGAGGCCGAGGAACGCCGCGCCGCCGAAGCCGCCGCCCGCGAGGCCGAGGAACGCCGCGCCGCCGAAGCCGCCGCCCGCGAGGCCGAGGAACGCCGCGCCGCCGAGGCCGCCGCCCGCGAGGCCGAAGAACGCCGCGCCGCCGAGGCCGCCGCCCGCGAGGTCGAAGAACGCCGCGCCGCCGAAGCCGCCGCCCGCGAGGCCGAGGAACGCCGCGCCGCCGAAGCCGCCGCCCGTGAGGCCGAAGAACGCCGCGCCGCCGAAGCCGCCGCCCGTGAGGCCGAGGAACGCCGTGCCGCCGAGGCTGCCCGTCAAGCGGCCGAGCGCGAGGCCGCCGACCGGCAGGCGCTGGAGGATGCGCTGCGCGAAGCCCAAGGCGGCGCGGGGGGCACCGAGACCGCGTCGGGCGGCGACACGCCCGGCACCCCCTCGCAGACGATCGAGGGCGGCAGCGGCGCCTCGGCGGGCCTCGACCCGCTGGCCGCGGCGCTGGCCGGGGCGATGGCGGGGTCTGGCGCCTCGGATGATGGGGCCGCGGTGCCCTCGGGGCCGCCCACGGACATGATGCGCCTGACCCCTGCGCCGATCGACAGCTCGGTCCTGCCGGATCCGGGGCAGGGGGTGCCGATGGGCGATCCGCTGACCCTGTCGGAACGCGACGGGCTGCGCTTTGCCATCCAGAACTGCTGGAACGTGGGCGCGCTGTCGGTCGAGGCGGCGATGATGACCGTCTCGGTCGGTTTCACGCTGACGCCCGGCGGCGTGCCCGACCAGAACAGCCTGCGCCTGGCCGGATACCAGGGCGGCAGCGAGGCCGCGGCCCAGCAGGCCTTCGACGTCGCCCGCCGCGCGATCCTGATGTGCGGGCGCGACGGCTATCCGCTGCCCGCCTCCAAATACGGCCGCTGGCGCGATGTCGTGGTCGATTTCCGCCCCGACGGGGTCAGCTTCTGATGCCGGTTTGAAAAAGGGATGAGGACACCATGTTCCGTCGATTGATGATTGCCCCCGCCCTGGCCGTCCTGGCCCTGCTGCCCGCCGTCCCGGCCCTGGCCCAGGACGGGCCCCTGCGCATCGAGATCACCGATGGCGTGATCGAGCCCATGTCCATCGCCATCCCCGCCTTTCACGGCGATGCCGAGATCGCGGCCCGCGTCCGCCAGGTCGTGGCCGACAACCTGACCGGCACCGGCCTTTTCCGCGAGATCGCGCCCGAGGCCCATCCCGCCCGCCAGGCCAGCTTCACCGAGGCGGTCAGCTATGAGGATTGGCGCGCGGTGAACGCGCAGGCGCTGGTCTCGGCCGAGGTGCGGCAGATGGGGGACAGCATCTCGGTGCGGTTCCGGCTGTTCGACATCGTCTCGGGCCAGCCGCAGGGCGACGGGATGCAGTTAGACGCCCGCGCCGCCGACTGGCGCCGCGCGGCCCACAAGATCGCCGACCAGATCTATGTCCGCCTGACGGGCGAGCGGCCCTATTTCGACAGCCGCATCGCCTTCGTCCAGGAGACCGGCCCGAAAAGCGCCCGGATCAAGCGGATCGGGGTGATGGATTACGACGGCGCGAACATCCTGTGGATGACCGACAGCTCGTCGCTGGTTCTGGCGCCGAAATTCTCGCCCGACGGGCGGCGGCTGCTGTTCACCAGCTATGGCAGCGGCTTTCCCCAGATCCAGATCATGGATGTGGCCACCGTCAGCGCGCGGCCCCTGACCACCGATCCGAACGCCATGGCCTTTGCGCCGACCTTCAGCCCGGATGGCCGGTGGGTCGCCTATTCGCGCGAACAGGGCGGCAATACCGACATCTGGCTGATGGATGTGGCGACGGGCACGCAGCGGGCGCTGACCAATTCGCCGGCGATCGACACCTCGCCCGGCTTCAGCCCGGACGGGCGGCGCATCGTCTTCGAAAGCGACCGGTCGGGCACGCCGCAGCTCTATATCATGGGGCTGGACGGGGGCGAGCCCACGCGCATCAGCTTTGGCGAGGGGCGCTATGGCACGCCCGCCTGGTCGCCCAAGGGGGACCTGATCGCCTTCACCAAGCAGATCGGCGACCGTTTCCACATCGCCACGATGCGCACCGACGGGTCGGGCGAGCGGATGCTGACCGAATCCTTCCTGGACGAGGGGCCGACCTGGGCACCGAACGGGCGGGTCGTGATGTTCACGCGCGTCACCCCGGGGGGAACCGGCCAGCCGCGGCTGCATTCGGTGGACATCACCGGGCGGAACATGCGACCGATGAATCTGGATTTCGCCGCCTCGGACCCGTCCTGGGGTCCCTTGCTGCCATGAGGGGATGATGATGAACGCCGCGACAAAGCCCGTCCTGCTGGCCGCCCTGCTGGGGCTGGCCGCCTGTGCCCAGCCCGCGCCCCCGGCCCCGCCGGTCGTCGACCCCTATGCCAGCGTCGGCGGCGGCGCGGTGTTCCAGGGCGATCTGGCCGGCGGCACCCTGACCGCCGAGGCGACAGCCCAGTATTTCCAGACCACCGTGGGCGACACGGTGCTGTTTCCCGCCGACCAGACCACCCTGACCCCGGAGGCCCGGGCGGTCCTGGCGCGGCAGGCGGCATGGCTGACCCGGCATCCGGGCTTCACCGCCGTCGTCCAAGGCCATGCCGAGGAGACGGGCACCCGAGAATTCAACCTCGGGCTCGGCGCGCGCCGCGCCAGCGCGGTCCAGGAATACCTGGTCGCCAACGGCGTCGCGCCGAACCGCATCCGCACCCTGTCCTTTGGCAAGGAACGCCCTGCGGCGACCTGCTCGGACGAAAGCTGCTATGCCCAGAACCGCCGCACTGTCACCGTGGTGACCGAGGCCGCGCCCTCCCAATCCCCGGTGGCCCAGGTGCCGATGGCGCAGGCCCCGATCGCACAGGCCCCAATTGCTCAGGCCGGGGCCGGTCTGTGATGCGGCTGGCGCGGTCGCTGTCGCTGGCCTTGGCGCTGGCCCTGCCGGGGGCGGCGCTGGCCCAGGACGACGCCACCTTGGCGGATATGCGCGGCGAGGTCAGCCAGATCCGCAGCCAGCTGCAATCGCTGCGGGCGGAACTGGTCGCCTCGGGCTCCGCCGGGTTCCAGGCGGTGGGCGGCGCGGGCGCCATCGACCGCATGAACGCGATGGAGGCGCAGCTGATGCGCCTGACCAACCAGGCCGAACAGCTGCAGAACCGCATCAACCGCGTCATCGGCGACAATGAACGCCGCCTGGCCGATCTGGAATTCCGCTTGTGCGAATTGCAGCCGGGCTGCGATCTGTCGGCGCTGACCGTGCCCACGGCGCCCTCGGGGCTGCGGCCCGAACTGGCGCCATCGGCGCCGGCCGTGGCCTCGGACGGGGCGCCCGCCTCGACCGCGGCCGAACAGGCCGATTTCGACGCCGCCCGCGCGGTGATGGACAGCGGCGATCACGCCCGCGCCGCCCAGATGTTCGCCGAGGTGGCCGAGACCCATGCCGGCGGCCCCCTGACCGCCGAGGCGCTGTTCCTGCGCGGCCGGGCGCTGGACATGGCGGGCGATCCGCGCGCCGCTGCCGCCGCCTGGCTGGAGGGCTTCGCCGCCGATCCCGACGGCGCGCGCGCCGCCCCCAGCCTGCTGGGCATCGCCCGCGTGATCGAGGGGCAGGGCGACGCCACCGCCGCCTGTCTCTATCTGGCCGAGATCCCGGCGCGTTTCCCCGGCAGCCCCGAGGCCGCCGAGGCCGAGGGCGACATCCTGCGGCTTGGCTGCGGGACGGCGGATCTGGGGGCGCTGGACCCCCTGCTGGACCCCCTGCTGGACCCCGAGGCGGCGGCCGACCTGGCCGAACATCCGTGACGACCGACCCCGCGGCGCGCATCCGGGCCGCGCTGGACCGGCTGGCGGGCGACATGCCCGCGCTTGGGCTGGCGGTGTCGGGCGGCGGCGATTCCGTGGCGATGATGCATGTGGCCGCCGAATGGGCGCAGGGGCGGCGGCTGATGGTCGCCACCGTCGATCACGGGCTGCGCGAGGACAGCGCCGCCGAGGCCGAGGCCGTGGCCCGCGCCGCCCGCGATCTGGGCCTGTCCCATGCGGTCCTGCTGTGGCGGCGCGACACGCCGGTGGGCAATCTGATGGCCCAGGCCCGCGACGCGCGGCTGCGGCTGCTGTCGGGCTGGGCGCGGCGCAACGACCTGCCCGCCGTGGCCATCGGCCATACCGCCGACGACCTGGCCGAGACGCTGGTCATGCGGCTCGGGCGCGGCTCGGGGGTGGACGGGCTGTCGGCGATGACGGATTGGCGCGACGCCTTCGACATGCGCTGGCTGCGGCCCCTGCTGGGCTGCGGCCGGGCGGAACTGCGGTCCTGGCTGGGCGCGCGGGGCATCGGCTGGATCGACGATCCCAGCAATGACAATGCCGATTACGACCGGGTGCGCGCGCGTCAGGCCATCGCGGCGCTTGGGCTGGACGTGGGCGGGCTGGCCCGGTCCGCCCGCCACATCGCCGAGGCGCGCGACGCGCTGGCCAGCTATGCCGCGCTGGTGGCCGATGGCGCGCAGGTCGATCGCGGCAGCCTGACCCTGCCCGCCGCCGCCCTGCGCGAGGCCCCGCCCGAGATCCGCCGCCGCATCCTGGTCGCCGCCGTGCGGTGGGTGACGGGGGCCGATTACCCGCCGCGGCGGGCGGCGATGATGCATGCCCTCGGCGCGATGCTGGCCCAGGGGCGGGTGACCTTGGACGGCGCGATGCTGTCGCCCACCGGCGGCGGGCTGCGCATCACGCGCGAGGCGCAGGCCGCGCTCAGGACCGGGCCCACCCGCGCCCCGGTCTGGGACCGCCGCTGGCAGGTGGACGGGCTGGCCCCCGACCAGCATGTCGCCGCCTTGGGCACCGCGCCCCTGGGCCAGCTGCCATGGCGCGATTCGGGCCTGCTGCGCGACGAGGCCGCGGCCAGCCCCGGCATTTGGCGCGGCGCCGATCTGGTGGGGGCGCCGCTGCTGCGACCCGTGGCGGGCATCCGCCTTGCCCCCCTGCGGGGCGCGGCAGATTTCCGCAGCCTGGTGAAGGCGCATTGAACCTGCCGCGATAATCCCTATTTTCACCCTGACACTTTCCGGCCGGAGGACCCGATTTGGGCAATGCACGCAACTTCGCCTTCTGGGTGGTTCTTTTCCTGATGATCCTGGCGCTGTTCAATCTGTTCAGCGACGGATCGGGGGCGAATAACGGGCGCCAGATCAGCTATTCCGAATTCATTCAGCGCGTGCAGAACAATCAGGTCACCGCCGTCACGATCGACGGCGAGGACGTGACGATCACCGGCGCGGACGGGCAGCAATACGCCACCATCCGCCCGATGGGCGAGGATATCGCCGACCGCCTGATCCAGCAGGGCGTCGACGTGCGCGTCGTCCGCCAGCAGAGCAGCGGCTTCATGTCGCTGCTGGGCGTCTGGCTGCCCTTCATCCTGCTGATCGGGGTGTGGATCTTCTTCATGAACCGCATGCAGGGCGGCGGCAAGGGCGGCGCGATGGGCTTTGGCAAGTCGCGCGCCAAGCTGCTGACCGAAAAGCACGGCCGGGTGACCTTCGACGACGTGGCCGGCATCGACGAGGCCAAGGAGGAGCTGGAGGAGATCGTCGAATTCCTGCGCAACCCGCAGAAGTTCAGCCGCTTGGGCGGCAAGATCCCCAAGGGCGCGCTGCTGGTCGGCCCTCCGGGCACCGGCAAGACGCTGCTGGCCCGCGCCATCGCGGGCGAGGCGGGCGTGCCCTTCTTCACCATCTCGGGCTCGGACTTCGTCGAGATGTTCGTGGGCGTCGGCGCATCGCGCGTCCGCGACATGTTCGAGCAGGCCAAGAAATCCGCCCCCTGCATCCTGTTCATCGACGAGATCGACGCGGTGGGCCGTGCCCGCGGCGTGGGCATCGGCGGCGGCAATGACGAACGCGAGCAGACGCTGAACCAGCTGCTGGTGGAAATGGACGGCTTCGAGGCCAATGAAGGCATCATCATCGTCGCCGCCACCAACCGCAAGGACGTGCTGGACCCCGCGCTGCTGCGCCCGGGCCGCTTCGACCGCCAGATCCACGTGCCCAATCCCGACATCAAGGGGCGCGAAAAGATTCTCTCCGTCCATGCCCGCAAGGTGCCTGTCGGCCCGGATGTCGACCTGCGCCTGATTGCGCGCGGCACGCCGGGATTCTCGGGCGCCGATCTGATGAACCTGGTGAACGAGGCCGCGCTGATGGCCGCGCGCATCGGCCGCCGCTTCGTCAGCATGGCCGATTTCGAAAGCGCCAAGGACAAGGTGATGCTGGGCGTCGAGCGCCGCAGCCTGGTCCTGACGCCGGAGCAGAAGGAAAAGACCGCCTATCACGAGGCCGGCCACGCCATCGTCGGCCTGTCGCTGCCCAAATGCGACCCGGTCTACAAGGCGACGATCATCCCGCGCGGTGGTGCCTTGGGCATGGTCGTCAGCCTGCCCGAGATGGACCGGCTGAACTTCCACAAGGACGAGGCCAAGCAGAAGATCATCATGACCATGGCCGGCAAGGCCGCCGAGATCATCAAATACGGCGAGGAGGGTGTCAGCAACGGCCCGGCCGGCGACATCCAGCAGGCCAGCGCCCTGGCCCGTGCGATGGTGATGCGGTGGGGCATGTCCGACAAGGTCGGCGCCGTGGACTATGCCGAGGCGCATGAGGGCTACAACGGCAGCACCGGCGGCTTCTCGGTCTCGGCCGCGACCAAGGAGCTGATCGAGCAGGAGGTCCGCGACCTGATCGAGGACGGCTATCAGGAGGCCCGCCGCATCCTGATCGAGAAGGAGGCCGAGTTCGAGCGTCTGGCCAAGGGCCTGTTGGAATACGAGACCCTGACCGGCGAGGAGATCGGCCGCATCATCCGCGGCGAGAGCCTGGATGGCGGCGATGACGACACGCCCTCCAGCGTGATCCCCTCGGTCACCGCGATCCCCAAGGCGGGCAAGCCCCTGCCCGGCGGCGATCCCGCCCCCGCCTGATCCGACAAGGGCCCCGGTGTTGTTGCATCGGGGCCTTTTGTCCGGACATGTGCCGGCCCGCACAGCATCTTGCAGATGACGCAGCGTTGAAAACGTTGTCACATGGCGATCCCCATGTCATGCTGCGGGAAAGACTATTGTGCGATTGATTTGGGACTTGCAGGAAACGCAACAGTTGCGAACTGTGCAGTCTGCATCTAGACGGTGGATATGAGCGATAGTGCGGCACCAGACCCGTTTTCAGCCTTGGATTCGATGCTCTGCTTCGATGTCTACGGGGTGAATCTGGCCTTTGGACGGATCTACAAGCCGCTGCTTGATCCGCTCGGGCTGACCTATCCGCAATTCCTGGTCATGATGACGCTGTGGACCGATGACAGCCTGAGCGTGGGCGGCATCGGCGACAAGCTGGGGCTGGACAGCAGCACCCTGACCCCGCTGATCAAGCGGCTGGAACTGGCCAGCCTGGTCACCCGCCAGCGCGACAGCCGCGACGAGCGGCGCGTCATCGTGTCCCTGACCGAGAAGGGCCGCGCCCTGCAGGACAAGAGCGGCCATGTCCAGACCTGCGCCACCGGGGCCACCGGCCTGACCATGGCCCAGATCGCCGATCTGTCGTCCCGGCTGCGCAAGCTGCGGGAATCGCTGCGCCGGTCGGCCCGCGACTGATCGGGGACTTGCGGTTCAGCCCCTTGCGGTGCAAGGAACGGGCCCATGAGCCAGTTCGACGACATCCAAGACATGCCCCGCCTGCGCGCCCGGATCGACGCGCTGGACGCCCAGCTGATGGACCTGATGGCCGATCGCCACGCGCTGATCGATCGCGCCGCGGCGATCAAGGCCGGGATCGGCCTGCCCGCCCGCATCCCCGACCGCGTCGAGGAGGTCGTCGCCAACATCCGTCGCCATGCGCGGGATCGCGGGCTGGACCCCGACCTCTATGACGCGCTGTGGCGGATGCTGATCGAGGCCGCCATCGCCCAGGAGGAACGCCTTTTGAACAAGGACCTGCCATGACCGCCCATATCATCGACGGCAAGGCCTTTGCCGCCACGCTCCGCACCCGCCTGGCAGCCGAGGTCGCGGCCATGGCCGCGCGCGGCATCACGCCGGGCCTGGCGGTCGTGCTGGTGGGCGAGGATCCGGCCAGCCAGGTCTATGTCCGGTCCAAGGGCCGCATGACGCGCGAGATCGGCATGGCCTCCTTCGAGCATCGCCTGCCCGCGACCACCAGCCAGGCCGAGCTGCTGGCCCTGATCGCGCGGCTGAACGAGGATGCCGCGGTGAACGGCATCCTGGTCCAGCTGCCTTTGCCGCAGGGTCTGGACGAGGCCGCGGTGATCAACGCCATCCGCCCCGACAAGGACGTGGACGGGTTCCACATCCTGAACGTGGGCCGCCTGGCCACGGGGCAGAGCGCGATGGTCCCCTGCACCCCCCTGGGCTGCCTGATGCTGCTGCGCGACCATCTGGGGTCGCTGGCGGGGCGCCGCGCGGTGGTGCTGGGGCGCAGCAATATCGTGGGCAAGCCGATGGCCCAGCTGCTGCTGCGCGACAGCGCGACGGTGACCATCGCCCATTCGCGGACCCGCGACCTGCCGGATCTGTGCCGTCAGGCCGACATCCTGGTGGCCGCGGTGGGCCGCCCGCATTTCGTCCAAGGCGACTGGATCAGGCCCGGCGCCACGGTGATCGACGTGGGCATCAACCGGACCGATGACGGGCTGGTGGGGGATGTGGATTTCGACGCCGTGATGGCGGTGGCGGGGGCGATCACGCCGGTGCCGGGCGGGGTGGGGCCGATGACCATCGCCTGCCTGCTGGCCAATACGCTGACCGCGACGGCGCGCGCCAACGGCCTGCCCGATCCCGAGGGGCTGACCCCCTAGGCCGCGATCCGCGCCGCCAGCCGCAGCGCGTGGCTGGCATCCGTGGCCGCGGCAGGCAGGACCGGGTCATAGGCCGCGCGGATCAGCGCCGCCAGATCGGCCGAGGGCGCGATCTCGGTCGCGAAGGTCAGGGCGGATTGCATCATCAGGCGTTCGGCCAAGGCGGCGGGATGGGCCTCGGCCAGGGGGCCGTCCATCGACAGGAAGATCAGGCAGGCCCGGATCGCCCCGGCCTCGTCAAAGCGGAACAAGCGATACTGATCGGCCCCGTCCGCGCGCAGCCGCGCGGGCAGGTCGGGCATTCCCGTCAGCCGGTCCAGATCGGGCAGCCGCGCGAGGTCGTCCCAGTCCCGCGCAAAAAAGATCATCAGGTTCGCGCCGCTTTCGGGGTCGGCATCCGTCACCGGATGGCCCGCATGGGCATAGCCCGCCCGGATCGCCGCGCGAAAGATGTCCAGGCTGTCATCGGCCAGGCCAAAGATCACCGGCGCGACGGGCCGCCCCCACCGGGCGCAGAGGAAACCGCCCTCGGGGCGGGTGAACAGCGTCTGGATCATCTCGGCCTGCATCGGCGGCGCCCCCTTGTCGAAAGGGCCGCGCCCGCGGCCTTGGGTGGTGAATGGGGCGCGCGGGATGCCGCGCGCCCGGTCTTCAGGCGACGATGGTCGCTTGGGTGGCGGCGCGCAGCTCGTCCTCGGTCACGCCCTCGGCGGTCTCGACAATGCGCAACCCGCCCTCGACCACGTCCAGGACACCCAGATTGGTGATGATGCGGTCCACCACGCCCTTGCCGGTCAAAGGCAGGGTGCATTCGCGCAGCACCTTGCTGTCGCCGGCCTTGTTGGTGTGGTCCATGACCACGATCACGCGGCCCACGCCCGCGACCAGGTCCATCGCGCCGCCCATGCCCTTGACCAGCTTGCCGGGGATCATCCAGTTGGCCAGGTCGCCGTTCTCGGCCACCTCCATCGCGCCCAGGATCGCGGCCGCGATCTTGCCGCCGCGGATCATGCCGAAGCTGGTCGCGCTGTCGAAATAGGACGTGCGCGACAGTTCGGTGATGGTCTGCTTGCCCGCGTTGATCAGGTCGGGATCCTCCTCGCCCTCATAGGGGAAGGGGCCCATGCCCAGCATGCCGTTTTCCGACTGCAGGGTGATGTCCTTGTCGCCCACGTAATTCGCCACCAGCGTTGGGATGCCGATGCCGAGGTTCACGTACCAGCCGTCTTCCAGCTCCTGCGCGGCGCGGGCGGCCATCTGATTGCGGTCCCAAGGCATCACGCGGTCTCCTTCTTGCGGGTGGTGCGCTGCTCGATGCGCTTCTCGTGGCTGCCTTGGATGATCCGGTGGACATAGATGCCGGGCAGGTGGATGTGGTCGGGGTCCAGGCTGCCGCGTTCGACGATCTCCTCGACCTCGACGATGCAGATCTTGCCGCACATGGCGGCGGGCGGGTTGAAGTTGCGGGCCGTCTTGCGGAAGACCAGGTTGCCCGTGTCATCGGCCTTCCAGGCCTTGACGATCGAGATGTCGGCCACGATCCCGCGTTCCAGGATGTAATCCTGGCCGTCGAAGGACTTGACCTCCTTGCCCTCGGCGATGACGGTGCCCACGCCGGTCTTGGTGTAGAAGCCGGGGATGCCGCTGCCGCCCGCGCGCATGCGCTCGGCGAGGGTGCCTTGGGGGTTGAATTCCAGCTCCAGCTCGCCCGACAGGTATTGCCGCATGAATTCGGCATTCTCGCCGACATAGGAGCTGATCATCTTCTTGATCTGCCGCGTCTCCAGCAGCTTGCCCAGGCCGAACCCGTCCACGCCGCAATTGTTGCTGGCGATGGTCAGGTCCTTGACCCCTGTTTCGACCAGCGCATCGATCAGCAGTTCGGGGATGCCGCACAGACCGAACCCCCCCGCCGCGATGAACATTCCGTCATGCACGATGCCGTCCAGGGCATCGGCCGCGCTGTCATAGACCTTCTTCATCGGTCCTCCCCGTCCTCGGATGTCTGTCAGGGCCAAGTTGTGGCAAGCGGCCCCGACAGTGTCAATCGCATGGGCGGGGGCCGATCAACCGGCCTCCCCATCCGTATCAGCGGCCTTCCTGGCCGGGGCCTTCTTGGCGGAGGGCTTTTTCGCCGCCGGTTTCTTGGCGGCCGCCTTCTTGGCCGGGGCCTTCTTCGCGGGGGCCTTCTTGGCCTTGGAGGGCGATTTGGCGGCCTTGGCGGCGATCAGCTCCAGCGCCTGGTCCTGGGTCAGATCCTCGGGCGCCACGTCGCGGGGCAGGGTGGCATTGACCTTGGCCCATTTGACATAGGGGCCATAGCGGCCGCTCATGACCTGGATCGGGCCACCATCGGGATGCTCGCCCAGCTCGCGCAGCGGGGCGGCGGCGGTGCGGCCGCGGGTCTGCTTCTGGGCCAGCACCTCGACGGCGCGGTTCATGCCGATGGTGAAGACCTCGTCCACATCGGCGATGTTGGCGTATTTCGACCCGTGCTTCACATAGGGGCCGTAGCGGCCGATATTGGTCTCGATCGGCTGGCCGTCCTCGGGGTGCAGGCCGATCTGGCGCGGCAGGCCCAGCAGCATCAGCGCCTGCGACAGATCCAGATTGGCCGCGTCCCAGCCCTTGGGGATCGAGGCGCGGGGCGGTTTCGGCACCTCCTCGGTCGCCTCGCCGCGCTGGACATAGGGGCCGAAGCGCCCAGTCTTCAGGCTGATCTGGTCGCCCGCATCCTCGCCCAGCACGCGGTCGCCCACCGGCGCCTCGCCATCGGGTGCCGACAGCGGCCTTGTATAGCGGCATTCGGGATAGTTCGTGCAGCCGATGAAGGCCCCGCCCGAACGCGCGGTCTTCAGGTTCAGCCGCCCCGCCCCGCAAAGCGGGCATTCCCGCGGATCGCCTCCGTCGGCGCGCGGCGGATAGAGATGCGGCGCAAGCGCGTCGTCGATCGCGTCAAGAACCTCGGTGATGCGCAGTTCGGAGGTGCCCTCCAGCGCCTTTGAAAAATCCTTCCAGAACCGGCCCAGAACATCGCGCCAGACGCGTTCCCCGGCGCTGATCTCGTCCAGCTCCGTCTCCAGATCGGCGGTGAAGTCATAGCTGACATAGCGCGGGAAGTATTTCAGCAGAAAGATCGTGACCAGTCGGCCCTTGTCCTCGGGGATCAGGCGGTTCTTGTCCTTGCGGACGTAATCGCGGTCCTGGATCGTGGTGACGATGCTGGCATAGGTGGACGGGCGGCCGATCCCCAGCTCCTCCATGCGCTTGACCAAGGTGGCCTCGGTATAGCGGGGGGGCGGTTGGGTGAAATGCTGGCGCGAGGCGACGCGGGCGGCCTCGTCGGTCAACAGGCCGGGTGCGCCGCGCTGGCCCGCGGGGGCCGGGGCGGGATCGCCGCCCTTGTCATGGGCCTTGGCCAGTTCGGCGTCGAAGGCTGCGGGGACCAGGCGCGCGGCCTCGCCCTCGGTGATGGCGGGCAGGCGGGCGCTGTCCTCGCCCTCGTCATCGTCGCGGCCTTGGTCATAGACGCGCAGGAAGCCGTCGAACAGCATCACCTGACCGGTGGCACGCAGGCCCACCTGGCCGTCGGGGCTGGCGATCTCGACCGTGGTCCGCTCCATCCGGGCGGCCTCCATCTGGCTGGCGATGGTGCGCTTCCAGATCAGGTCATAGAGCTTGCGCTGGTCATCCGCGCTGACCTTCAGCCTGTCGGGCGACAGCATCATGTCGGTGGGGCGGATGCATTCATGCGCCTCCTGCGCGTTCTTGGCCTTGTTCTTGTACATGCGCGGCGATTTCGGCAGGTATTCTTCGCCGAAGCGGGCCTTGATGGCGTCGCGGGCCGACATCACCGCTTCGGGGGCCATGTCGATGCCGTCGGTCCGCATATAGGTGATCAGCCCGGCCTCATAGAGGCGCTGCGCCGCCGACATGCAGGCCTTGGCGCCCATGCCCATCTTGCGGCTGGCCTCCTGCTGCAGGGTCGAGGTCATGAAGGGCGGCCAGGGATTGCGGCTGGCGGGCTTGGCGGCGACGCTGGAAACCGTCAGATCGCGGCTGGCGACGGCGCTGACGGCCATCGCCGCCTGACCGGCATCGGCCAGATCGAAGCGGTCCAGCTTCTTGCCGGCCAGCTGGGTCAGGGTCGCGTCATATTCGTCGCCGCCGGGCGTGGCCAGGCGGGCATGGACGGACCAGTATTCGCGGGGCTTGAAGGCCTCGATCTCCATTTCCCGGTCGACGATCAGGCGCAGGCAGACCGATTGCACCCGGCCCGCCGATTTCGCGCCCGGCAGCTTGCGCCACAGGACCGGCGAGAGATTGAAGCCCACCAGATAATCCAGCGCCCGGCGCGCCAGATAGGCATCGACCAGCGGCTGGTCGATGCGGCGCGGCTTGGCGATGGCCTCGGTCACGGCGGTCTTGGTGATGGCGTTGAAGGTCACCCGGTCGACCTGCGCGCCCTTCTTCAGGGCGGGGGCCAAGGCCTCCAGCAGGTGCCAGCTGATCGCCTCGCCCTCGCGATCGGGGTCGGTGGCCAGGATCAGGTTCGGATCGTCCTTCAGCGCGTCCTTGATCGCCTTGAGGTGCTTCTTGCTGTCGGCCGCCACCTCCCATTTCATGTCGAAATCATTGTCGGTATCGACGCTGCCATCCTTGGGGGGCAGGTCGCGGACATGGCCGAAACTG
Organism: Paracoccus aestuarii; assembly: GCF_028553885.1. NCBI lineage: Bacteria > Pseudomonadati > Pseudomonadota > Alphaproteobacteria > Rhodobacterales > Paracoccaceae > Paracoccus > Paracoccus aestuarii. Next base: position 2,487,410 of record NZ_CP067169.1, on the reverse strand, counting down.
GCCAGCACGCGATAGTCGCCGCCGAGATATTTCTCGATGGTCTTGGCCTTGGCCGGGGATTCGACGACGACGACGGGCATGATGACCTCGGACAGCTGCAATGGGGCGGCAAGATGGGTTCCGGGCGCGGCAGTGTCAACGGGGGTCGCCCGTCACGACAGCGCCAGACGCCCCCCGGCCAGGCGGGTCACGCGGCCCTCCAGCTCCAGCGCCATGATCGCGGCGCTGGCATCGGATGCGGGAATGCCCAGGTCGCGGATCAGGTCGTCCTCCTCGGTGGGCGAGGGCGACAGGCGCGACAGGATGCGCGTCTCCAGCTGGATCGGGCCTTCGGGCGCCGCGGCCCGCGCGGTCGGGCGCAGGGGCGGGGCCGGGCGCGGGGGCGCGGGCGGGTCCATGGCATCCTGGGGCGACAGCGCGTCGATCACATCCGCGGCGCTGCGCACCAAGGTCGCCCCGTCGCGGATCAGCGCGTTGCAGCCCGAGGCGCGGGCATCCATCGGATGGCCCGGCACCGCCATCACGTCGCGATGCTGGTCCAGCGCGTTGCGCGCGGTGATCAGCGTGCCGGACCGCTGCGCGGCCTCGATCACCACGACCGCCCGCGACAGACCCGAGACGATCCGGTTGCGGGCCGGAAAGTTGCGCGCCGCCGGTTCCGCCCCCGGCGGCTGTTCCGAGACCAAGGCCCCGGCTTCGGCGATTCGCGCGGCTAGGCCGCTGTTTTCGGGCGGATAGATCACGTCGATGCCGCCCGCCATGACGGCGATGGTGCCGGTGGCCAGCGCCGCCTCATGCGCCGCGGTGTCTACGCCGCGCGCCAGGCCCGCGACGACGGTCATCCCGGCCTCGCCCAGGCCGCGGGCCATGCCGCGCGCCATCCGCAGCCCCAGGGACGAGGCGTTGCGCGCCCCGATCACCGCAACGATCTGGCGCGACAGCCAGGCCGGGTCGCCCCGCAGCCACAGGACCGGCGGCGCGCCGTCGATCTGGCGCAGCAGGGCGGGGTATTCGGGGCCGTCATGCCGGATCAGCCGCGCGCCCGCGCGCAGCCCCGCGGCCAGTTCCGCATGCACGACGCCTTCGGGGCAGGGGCGATAGCCGGCGATCCCGGCCTGGGCCGCGATCTCGGGCAGGGCGTCCAGGGCGGCGCGGGCGGATCCGTGTTCGGCCACCAGCCGGTGATAGCTGGCCGGACCGACCCGGCGCGACCGAATCAGCTGCAGCACGGCGATGTCGTCATCGGGGATCAGGGGGGGCATCGGTCTCTCCCGGCGGTGGAGAGACCGGCATAGCGCCCGGATGGTTAATATTCGGTTACCGTCAGCCGCCCGAGGCCGATCCGCCCACCGTCAGCCCGCCGATCATCAGCGTCGGCTGACCCACGCCCACGGGCACCCATTGGCCCTGCTTGCCGCAATTGCCGATGCCGGGGTCCAGGGCCATGTCATCGCCCACGGCGCGCACCTGCTGCAGCGCGGTCGCCCCGTCGCCGATCAGCGTGGCGCCGCGAATCGGATCGCCGACGACGCCGTTCCTGACGCGATAGGCCTCGGTGCAGCTGAAGACGAACTTGCCGTTGGTGATGTCCACCTGGCCGCCGCCGAAGCCCACCGCATAGATGCCGTCCTTCAGGTCGGCCAGGATCGCCGCCGGGTCCGCGTCGCCGCCGGGCATGTAGGTGTTGGTCATGCGCGGCATCGGCACATGGGCAAAGCTTTCGCGCCGCCCGTTGCCGGTGGGCTCCACGCCCATCAGGCGCGCGTTCTGGCGGTCCTGCATATAGCCCACCAGGATGCCGTCATCGATCAGTACGTTGCGGGCGGGGGGCGTGCCCTCGTCGTCGATGTTGATGCTGCCGCGGCGGCCCTCGATGGTGCCGTCATCGACCACGGTGACGCCGGGGGCGGCGACGCGTTGGCCCATCAGGCCGGCGAAGGCCGATGCCTTCTTGCGGTTGAAATCCCCCTCTAGCCCGTGGCCCACGGCCTCGTGCAGCAGGATGCCGGGCCAGCCCGGGCCCAGCACCACATCCATCACCCCGGCAGGCGCGGGGACGGATCGCAGATTGACCAGCGCGATGCGCAGCGCCTCGTGGACAAGGCCCTGCCAGTGGTCGTCCTGCATCAGGGGGGACAGGCCGCGCCGGCCGCCGCCGCCCGCGCTGCCGCTTTCGCGGCGGTCGTTGTTCTCGCAGATCACTGCGACATTCAGCCGCGCCATGGGGCGGATGTCGGTGGCCATGCCGCCCTCGGGGCGCAGGATGGCGACCTCTTGCAGGCTGGTGGCCATCGAGACGGTGACCTGCACCACCCGCGGGTCCAGGGCGCGGGCGAAGGCGTCGATCTCGCGCAGCAGGGCGATGCGCCGGGCGACGGGCACGTCCCCCGCCGGGTCGATCGCGGGATAGAGCGCGACCGGCGCCATCGCCGGGGGCAGGGCCATGCGGCCCCCGCCCGCGCCCACGGCCAGGCGCGCCGTCTCGGCCGCGCGGGTCAGGGCGGGTTCGGAAATCTCGGTCGAATGGGCGTATCCGGTGACCTCGCCGCGCACGGCGCGCAGGCCGAAGCCCCGCCCGGCGGTGAATCCCGAATGGCGCAGCCGCCCGTCGTCGAAGACCAGCGATTCCGTCTGGCTGCGTTCCAGGAACAGTTCGCCGTCATCGGCCCCCGCCACGGCCCCGCGCAGGACGCGCAGCGCGCGGTCACGGTCGAGATCGGTCGAGAACGGGTCGAATTGCGGACGGCTCATGCGGGTCTCCTGGAGGGGGCTTGTGGACCTTTTGCCGGGCGCGGCAGGGGGTCGCGTTCCCTTTCCGGCGGGAAATGCTGTAGGTATGACTTGCCCGGACGGGCCAGATATGGTCATAGAACGGACACTGTGAAAGGAAAAGGGGCAGCCTCCCGGCCGCCCCTGCGGCCATTGAGGCCGGGCCAATGCAACGGGATGGAATGATGGCAAAAGCGATGATTGGCCGTGCATTCGCGGCAGCGACCGGGTTCGCGACCGCGAGCATGCTGGCCGGGGCTGCGGCGGCGCAGGGCGTGCTGGGGGACCTGCCCTCGATCGGCAAACCGGTGGCGCGGGGCACGGGGTTCCACCCGGCCGCGACCGAACTGGCACGCGACCAGCAATGGCTGGATTATTTCGTGCTGATCATCATCACCGCCGTGACGGTCCTGGTCTGCGTGCTGCTGCTGATCGTGATCTTCCGCTTCAACAGCCGTGCGAACCCGGTTCCCGCCAAGTTCACCCACAACACCCCGCTGGAGATCGCCTGGACCCTGGTCCCCGTGCTGATCCTGGTGGCGATCGGTGCCTTCTCGCTGCCCATCCTGTTCCGCAGCCAGGAGATGCCCGAAAACCCCGACATCGTCATCAAGGCGACCGGCCACCAGTGGTACTGGTCCTATGAATATCCCGATAACGGCATCGCCTTCGATTCGCTGATGCTGGCCGAGGACGAGCTGGCCGATTTCGGCTATGCCCCCGATGAATACCTGCTGGCGACCGACACCGCCGTGGTTGTTCCCGTGGGCCAGACGGTCCTGCTGCAGGTGACCGCCAGCGACGTGATCCATTCCTGGACCATCCCCGCCTTCGCCGTGAAGCAGGACGCCGTTCCGGGCCGCATCGCCCAGGCCTGGTTCAACGTCGAGACCGAGGGCACCTATTTCGGCCAGTGCAGCGAGCTGTGCGGGATCAACCACGCCTATATGCCCATCGTGGTCAAGGCCGTGCAGCCCGACGTCTATGCGGCCTGGGTCGCCGAACAGGGCGGCACCCTGGGCGACGAGCCCGCCGCCACCGCCGGCCTGGACGCCGATGCCGAGGTCACCTTGGCCCGCGCCGAGTAAGACCGGCTGACATGCAACCGGCGGGGCCCTGCGGGGCCCGGCCAGCCAGACAGAAATAGGCGCGATGACCGATATCAACGCATATGACTCCGCCCCCGAGGCCCAGTTCGGCGACTATGTCGCCCTGCTGAAGCCGCGCGTCATGTCGCTGGTGGTGTTCACCGCCTTCGTCGGGCTGATCGTCGCGCCGATCGACGTGCATCCCTTCATCGCCTTCTGTTCGGTGCTGTTCATCGCCCTGGGCGGCGGCGCCTCGGGCGCTCTGAACATGTGGTATGACCGCGACATCGACGCGGTGATGAACCGCACCCAGTCCCGGCCCATTCCCTCGGGCCGCGTGGACGGGGGCGAGGCCCTGGGCCTGGGCATCGTGCTGGGCGTCATCTCGGTCATGATGCTGGGGCTGGTCGCGAACTGGTTCGCGGCGCTGTTTCTGGCCTTCACGATCTTCTTCTATGCCGTGGTCTATACCGTCTGGCTGAAGCGCTGGACGCCGCAGAACATCGTCATCGGCGGCGCCGCGGGCGCCTTTCCCCCGATGATCGGATGGGCCTGCGCCACGGGCGGGATCAGCATCGAATCGGTGCTGATGTTCGCGCTGATCTTCTTCTGGACGCCGCCCCATTTCTGGGCGCTGGCGCTGTTCATGAAGGAGGATTACCACAAGGCCGGCGTGCCGATGCTGACGGTCACCCATGGCCGCCCCGTCGCGCGGCGCCACATCTTCGCCTATACGCTGGTCCTGGCGCCCTTCGCGCTGTGGCTGGGGCTGACCTCGGTCGGCGGGCCGCTCTACATGGCGGTGGCGGTGGTGCTGAACCTGGCCTTCATCCGCGGCGGCTGGCAGGTGCTGCGCCGGACCGAGGAGGCGGCGGTCGCCGACGGCTATCTGGTCGAGAAGCGCGTCTTCAAGCTGTCGCTCTATTATCTGTTCCTGCATTTCCTGGCACTGCTGGTGCAAAGCTGGATGGGAGGCTGGTGATGGCCCTGAGAACCGAACATGAAATCCACGGGCGCCGCAAATCGCGCAATGTGGGCCTGGGCGTGGTGCTGATCGGCTTTGTCGGCCTGGTCTTCGCCCTGACCGTGGTCAAGGTCCAGCAGGGCTCCATGCTGGAGGCCTTCGACCACCAGCCGCGCGTCTCGCTGCTGCCCGCTGAGGAACCCGCGGCACCCGCCGCGACGGAGGTCCGCTGATGCCGCGTCGTCTCAGCCCCGAGGGCCGCACGGTCGCCATGCTGGTCGGCGTCGTCGTCACCATGGGCGCGCTGTCCTGGGCGGCGGTGCCCTTCTATGACTGGTTCTGCCGCGTCACCGGCTTCGGCGGCACGACCCAGGTGTCCCAGACCACCTCGGACGAGGTTCTGGACGAGGTCGTCCGCGTGCGCTTCGACGCCAATGTGGACAGCAACCTGGGCTGGACCTTCCGCCCGATGCAGACCCGCATGGACCTGAAGATCGGCGAAAGCGGCTTGGCCTTCTACGAGGCGGTTAACACCTCGGACGAGCCCTTGACCGGCACGGCCAGCTATAACGTCGCCCCGGAGGTGTCGGGCTATTATTTCATCAAGGTCGAATGCTTCTGCTTCACCGAGCAGACGCTGCAGCCGGGCGAAAGCATCGAGATGCCGGTCAGCTTCTATGTCGATCCCGACCTGGTGCGCGACCGCGATTCCTCGCATGTGCGCGACATCACCTTGTCCTATACCTTCCACCGGACCGAACCGCGTCGGGCTGCGCTTGACACGGCCCCGGCGGACACCATCAACTAAGACGAATACGAGGGAGCCGACGGGGGACCGCCATGGCGCACGCAAAGAACCACGACTATCATATCCTGCCGGCCTCGATCTGGCCCTTCCTGACCTCGGTCGGCGTCTTCGTCATGCTGTTCGGCGGCGTTGCCTGGCTGACCGGCGAAGTCACGATCATGGGCGTGCCGATCACCGGCCCCTGGATGTTCGCGATCGGCCTGGTGGCCGTGTGCTATGTCTCCTTCGCCTGGTGGGCCGACATGGTGCGCGAGGCCGAGCAGGGCGACCACACCCCGGTGGTGCGCCTTGGCCTGCAATACGGCTTCATCCTGTTCGTCATGTCCGAGATGATGCTGTTCGTGTCGCTGTTCTGGAACTTCATCAAGAACGCGATGTATCCGATGGGCGAGAACAGCCCGATCGAGGACGGCGTCTGGCCCCCGGCGGGGATCGAGACCTTCGACCCCTGGCACCTGCCCTTCATCAACACGCTGGTCCTGCTGCTGTCGGGCGTGGCCGTGACCTGGGCGCACCATGCCTGGGCGCATGAGGGCGACCGCAAGGTGGCGATCAACGGCCTGGCCATCGCGGTGGCCCTGGGCGTGATCTTCACCGGCCTGCAGGCCTATGAATACAGCCACGCGGCCTTCGGTCTGGCCGACACGGCCTATGCCTCGGCCTTCTACATCGCGACGGGCTTTCACGGCCTGCACGTGATCATCGGCACGATCTTCCTGGCCGTCTGCCTGCTGCGCTTCATGCGCGGCCAGATGACCAAGGATCAGCATCTGGGCTTCGAGGCCGCCGCCTGGTACTGGCACTTCGTCGACGTGATCTGGCTGATCCTCTTTGCCGTCATCTATGTCTGGGGCAGCTGACCCCCGCCCTGACTGACCGGAAACGCGCGGAGGGGACCCTCCGCGCGTTTTTCATTGACCCCGACCCGAAGGCTTTCCATGCGCCGCTATCTCTTTCCCGTGATCCTGGGCATCCTCGGCTGCGTCGCGCTGGTCCAGCTGGGCCTGTGGCAGTTGGAGCGTGCCGCCTGGAAGGAGGGCCTGCTGGCCGAGATCCGCGCCGGGATCGAGGGCGACCCCGTGCCCCTGCCGGATGCGGTGGACCGGTCGATGAAATACCTGCCCGTGACCGTCAGCGGCACCACATCCGGGGCCGAGATCGACGTGCTGTCCCATACCCGCGAACAGGGGGCGGGCTATCAGATCGTGTCGCGCTTCGTCACCGATGACGGCCGCGCCATCCTCTTGGATCGCGGCTTCGTCCCGCAGGAGGCGCGGCGACTGGAGCGTCCGCCCGTGCGGCTGGAGGTTGTGGGCAACCTGCACTGGCCCGAGGATGCCAGCGCCTCGACCCCCGCCCCGAACATGGACGAGAACATCTGGTTCGCCCGCGACGTCGAGGCCATGGCCGCGCAGCTGGAAACCGAGCCGGTGCTGGTCGTCGCCCGCGCCATCGGCGGCGACAATCAGGGCGCCCGTCCCTTGGGCGTCACGGTCGAGGGCATCCCGAACAACCATCTGGGCTATGCGGTGCAGTGGTTCCTGATCGCGCTGACCTGGGCGGTGATGACACTGGCGCTGATCTGGCGTATCAGGCAGCGCAGCTATTGAAGGAATTCCGATGCGTTACGTCTCGACGCGGGGCCAGGCCCCGGTTCTGAACTTCGAACAGGCCATGCTGTCGGGGCTGGCGCGCGACGGGGGCCTCTATCTGCCCGAGACGATCCCGGCGCTGGACGACCTGGCCGCGCTGGACGGCCTGCCCTATGAGGAGGTCGCCTTCCGCGTGGTGCGGCCCTTCACCGGCGACAGCTTCACCGATGGCGAACTGCGCGGCGCCATCGACCGCGCCTATGCGCGGATCAGCCATGACGCCCGCGCGCCCTTGGTCCAGCTGGCCCCCGGCCATCACCTGCTGGAGCTGTTCCACGGCCCCACCTTGGCCTTCAAGGATTTCGCGATGCAGCTGATCGCCCAGCTGTTCCAGATCGCGCTGACGCGGTCGGGCCAGCGGATCACCATCGTGGGCGCGACCTCGGGCGATACCGGATCGGCGGCGATCGAGGCCTTCCGCGGCATCGACAATGTGGATGTCTTCATCATGTATCCGCATGGCCGCGTCAGCGAGGTGCAGCGCCGCCAGATGACCACGCCCCCCGCGGCCAATGTCCATGCGCTGGCCCTGACCGGGCATTTCGACGATTGCCAGGCGCGGCTGAAGGACCTGTTCAACGACCATGCCTTCCGCGACGGCGTGGGGCTGGCCGGCGTGAACAGCATCAACTGGGCCCGCGTCGTGGCGCAGATCGTCTATTACTTCACCGCCTGTGCGTCCTTGGGCATGCGGCCCACGGATTTCTGCGTCCCCACCGGCAATTTCGGCGACATCTTCGCGGGGTCCATCGCCCGGCGCATGGGCCTGCCGATCCGCCGCCTGATCGTGGCCACGAACCAGAACGACATCCTGCACCGCGCGCTGACCAGCGGCGAATACCGCATGGGCCAGGTCGAACCCTCGATCAGCCCGTCCATGGACATCCAGATCAGCTCGAATTTCGAACGCGCGCTGTATCTGGCTTATGGCGGCGATGCCGGCGCGATCCGCCAGCTGATGGACGAGCTGAAGGCCGGCGGCTTCGCCATCAGCCAAGGCGCGCTGGAGACGCTGCGCGAGGAATTCTCCTCCGGGCGTGTCTCGGAGGAGGAGACGCTGGCGACCATCCGCGACATGCGCGCCCGCACGGGCGAGGTCCTCTGCCCGCACAGCGCCGTGGGCGTCGCCGTGGCCGAGCGGCATCTGGAACCGGGCGTGCCGATGGTGACCTTGGCCACCGCCCATCCCGCCAAGTTCCCCGATGCGGTGGAACGCGCGACCGGCCTGCGCCCCGGCCTGCCGCCGCATATGGCCGAGCTGTTCGACCTGCCCGAACGCGTCACCCGGGTTGAAAACGATGTCGAGGCGCTTAAGTCCCTGATCCTCGACCGGAGAACGAATTGACCGACATGACCGCCCCCCGCCTGACCACGCTGCCCAACGGGCTGCGCATCGTGACCCGCCAGATGCCGGGGCTGCATTCCGCGGCCTTGGGCATCTGGGTCAGCGCGGGGGGGCGCAACGAACGCGCCGATCAGAACGGCATCGCCCATTTCCTGGAGCATATGGCCTTCAAGGGCACCGCCACCCGCAGCGCGCTGCAGATCGCCGAGGCGATCGAGGATGTGGGCGGCTATATCAACGCCTATACCTCGCGCGACGCGACGGCCTATTACGTCCGCGTGCTGGAGGATCACGTCGATCTGGCCTTTGACGTGATCAGCGACATCGTGCTGAACCCCGTCTTCGACGACCGCGAGATCGAGGTCGAGCGCGGCGTCATCCTGCAGGAGATCGGCCAAGCGCTGGACACGCCCGACGACATCATCTTCGACTGGCTGCAGGAGGCCGCCTATCCCGACCAGCCGATGGGCCGCACCATCCTGGGCCCCGCCGAACGGGTCAGCAGCTTTGGCCGCGCCGATCTGTCGGGCTTTGTGGCGGAAAATTACGGGCCCGGCCAGATGGTCGTCGCCGCAGCCGGTGCCGTCGATCACGACCGCATCGTGCGGCTGGCCGAACAGGTGCTGGGCCATATCGCACCCCGGCCCCAAGGCGCGCGCGAGACCGCCCGCTGGCAGGGCCTGGAGACCCGCCGCGTCAAGCCCTTGGAACAGGCCCATTTCGCCATGGCGCTGGAGGGTCCGGGCTTTCTGGCGCCCGATTTCTATGCCGCCCAGATCTTTTCCTCGGCGCTTGGCGGGGGCATGTCCTCGCGCCTGTTCCAGAAGATCCGCGAGGAGCGGGGGCTGTGCTACACCATCTTCGCGCAATCGGGCTTTCACGACGACACGGGCATGCTGACCATCTATGCCGGGACCGGGGCGGATGATCTGGACGATCTGGCCAGGCTGACCATTGACGAGATCAAGCGTGCCGCTGAGGACATGTCCGAGGCCGAGATCGCCCGCGCCAAGGCGCAGCTGCGCGCGGGCCTGCTGATGGGGCTGGAAAGCCCCTCGGGCCAGGCCGAGCGCATGGCACGGAGTTTGGCGATCTGGGGCCGCGTCCCGGACCCGGCCGAGGTCGCCGAACGCATCGCCGCCGTCTCCGCCGCCGATATCCGCACCCATGCCGAGGCGCTGCTGGGCGGGGCGCGTCCGGCGCTGGCGCTCTATGGTCCGGTGGATCGGGCGCCGACGCTACAGGCCCTGTCCAAAAGGCTGGCTGCGTGATCCTGACGCGGCGCCGTCCCTTCCGGCTGGATGCCGAACGGATCGTGCTGCGCCTGCCCCAGCATTCGGATTTCAACGCCTGGTGCGCGCTGCGCGATGCCAGCCGCGATTTCCTGACGCCGTGGGAACCCGTCTGGTCGCCCGACCACCTGTCGCGGAAAAGCTTTACCAACCGCGTCTATTGGGCGGCGCGCTCGGCCAAGACCGGCACCGCCTTTCCGCTGTTCCTGGTCCATCGCGACGACACGCTGCTGGGGGCGATCACGCTGGACAACATCCGCCGCGGGCCCGCGCAATCGGGCACGATCGGTTATTGGATCGGCCAGCCCCATGCGCGTCAGGGCTTCATGCGCGAGGCGATCGGGGTGCTGGTCCATCACGCCTTCACGACGCTGGACCTGAGCCGGATCGAGGCCGCCTGCCTGCCCGAAAACGCCGCCTCGCGCGGGGTGCTGGAGCGGTCGGGCTTCAAATACGAGGGCGTGGCCCAGAGCTATCTGCAGATCGACGGGCGGTGGCGCAACCATGTGCTCTATGCCAATCTGCGCCGCGACCGGCGCGGCCGGACCGAGGTGCGCTGATGCTGTCCCCCGCCGATCACCGCCTGGCCGCCTCCCTGCCCGAGGGCGTGCTGCGCGACCCCGATCCGCGCTATCTGGAGGAGCCGCGCGGCCGCTGGCAGGGGCGGGCCGGGCTGATCGCCGCGCCCCGCGATGCGGAAGAATGCGCCGCGATCATCCGCGCCTGCGCCGCGGCCCGGGTGGCCGTCGTGCCGCGCGGCGGCGGCACCGGGCTGGTCGGCGGCCAGGTCATGGCGGACGGCCCCGCCCCCCTTGTCCTGACGCTGGAGCGCATGGGCGCCATCCGCGCGACCTTCCCCGAGGAAGGTGTGATGATCGCCGAAGCGGGCGTCACCCTGCAGGCCGCGCGCGATGCCGCCGCGGCGCTGGACCGGCAGTTCCCGCTGTCGCTCGCCTCGCAGGGGACGGCCCAGATCGGCGGGGTGCTGTCGACCAATGCCGGCGGCGTGAACGTGCTGCGTCACGGCAATGCCCGCGCGCTGTGCCTGGGGGTCGAGGCGGTGCTGCCCGACGGGTCGGTGATGCATGACCTGAAACGCCTGCGGAAGGACAATACCGGATATGATCTGCGCGACCTGCTGATCGGGGCCGAGGGGACCTTGGGCATCATCACCGCCGCATCGCTGGTTCTGGCCCCGCGCCCGGCTGAAACCGGCGTGGCGATGCTGGTCGTGGACAGCCCCGCCGCGGCCCTGTCGCTGCTGGCCATGGCGCAGGCGCGCATGGCGGGCGGCGTCACCGCCTTCGAGCTGATCTCGGGTCAGAGCCTGCATTTCCTGGACGCGGCCTTTCCCGCCATGCGCCAGCCGTTTGCCACGCGCCCCGACTGGCTGGTCCTGGTCGAGGTCGGCCTGCCCGCGGGCCTGTCCGCCGATGCCGCGCTGGAGGGGCTGTTCACCGCGGGTGCGGGGGCCGGTCTGGTCCGGGACGGCGTCATCGCGCAATCGGGCCAGCAGGGGGCGGAGCTGTGGGCGCTGCGCGAGCATATCCCGCTGGCCAACCGCCATGTCGGCGCCATCGCCAGCCATGACATCAGCCTGCCCCTGTCCGAGGTCGCCCGCTTCATCGCCGATGCGGGGGCCTGGCTGGCGGGGCAGGGGGACATGCGGATCAACTGCTTCGGCCATCTGGGCGATGGCAACCTGCATTACAACCTGTTCCCCGCGCCCGGCCGGACCCGCAACGATTACGAGGGCATCCGCCGCGACCTGTCCCGCGCCATCCACGAGATGGTCGTGGCGCGGGGCGGCTCGTTCTCGGCCGAACATGGGGTGGGCCGGCTGAAGGCCGCGGACCTGGCGCGATGGGGCGATCCGGCCCGGCTGGCCGCGATGCGGGCGATCAAGGGGGCGCTGGACCCCTTGGGGATCATGAATCCCGGTGCGGTTCTGCCGCCTGCGGGCTGAGCGACAGCGGCTGAAAGACCGGGCCGTCGGGGCCCTGCGACAGATGCGCGGTGATCCCGAAGACCCGCGCCAGCAGGCCGGGCGTCAGGACCTGCATCGGCGGGCCGTCCGCCGCGATCCGGCCCCGGTCCAGCACCACCAGCCGCGTGCAGTGCCGCGCCGCCAGCCCCAGATCATGCAGCGAGGCCACGACCCCGCGCCCCTGCGCGGCCAGTTCTGCGAAAAGCTGCATCACCCGGATGCCCGCCGCCGGGTCCAGCCCCGCCACGGGTTCGTCCGCGACCAGCAGGGGCGTGTCCTGCGCCAAGGCGCGGGCGATCAGAACGCGCGCCTGTTCGCCCCCCGACAGGGTGGTGGCGTCCCGGTCGCGCAGGGGCTCCAGGTCCAGGGCGGCGATGGCGCGGTCCACGGCCTCGCGGTCCCGGGGCGCGGCCATGCCGGGATGGGCGATGCGGCCCAAGGCCACCACGGCGGATACGGGCATGGGCCAGGCGATCTCGCGCGCCTGCGGCAGAAAGGCCGCCGCCCGCGCCCGATCGGCCGGCGTCATCCGCGCCAGCGACGATCCCCCCCGCGACGGCAGCAGGCCCAGGGCCGCGCGCAGCAGCGTCGTCTTGCCCGCGCCGTTCGGGCCCAGCAGGCCCACGAATTCCCCCGCGCGGACGGCCAGGTCGATCCCCTCCAGCACCCGGCAGGATCCGCGCGCGACATCCAGCGATGACAGGCTCAGCAGGGTCATGCGGCCAGCCTCCGCATCCGCAGGATCAGGTGCAGGAAGAAGGGCGCGCCGATCAGCGCGGTCAGCACCCCCAGCTTCAGGTCGCGCCCGGGCAGGATCACCCGCACCGCGATATCGGCGGCCAGCACCATCGCCGCCCCGCCAAGCGCCGAGGCCGCCATCAGCCGCGCCGGATCGCCGCCCACCGCCCGGCGCAGCAGATGCGGCACCACCAGGCCCACGAAGCCGATCGTCCCCGCCACCGCCGTGGCGCCCCCCACCAGCGCCGCAGTGCCCAAGGCCAGCCGCAGCCGCAGGCGCGACAGGCCGACGCCCATGCTGGCGGCGGTATCCTCGCCCAGGGACAGGGCACGCAGGGCGCGGCCCGCGGGCCACAGGATCACCGCGCCCAGCACCATCACCGGCAGGCCGATGCGCACATGCAGCATGGACCGGTCGGCCAGCGACCCCATCATCCAGAAGACGATCTCGTTCGCGGCGAAGGGGTTGGGGGACAGGTTCAGGACCAGCGAGGTCGCAGCCCCCGCCAAGGCCGATATGGCGATCCCCGCCAGGATCAGCGCCAAGGCCCCGCCGCGCGGCCCGGCCAAGGCCAGGACCAGCGCCACCGACAGCCCCGCCCCGGTCAGCGCCGCCAAGGGCAGGCCCAGGGGAAAGGCCGCCGCCAGCCCGGTCTGGATGGCCAGCACCGCGCCCAAGGCGGCGGTGCCCGATGTGCCGATCAGCCCGGGCTCGGCCAGGGGGTTGCGCAGGAATCCCTGCATGGCCGCCCCCGCCAGGCCCAGTGCGGCCCCCACCGCCGCCCCCAGGATCGCGCGGGGCAGGCGCAGTTCCTGCATGACCAGGACCATCAGCGGATCGCCCCGCCCGGCCAGCGCCGCCAGCCCCGCCCCCGGCGCCAGCCAGGTCGTGCCCACCAGCAGCGATCCCAGAAACAGCGCCGCCACCACCAGCGCCAGCCCGGCATTCAGCCGCGTCACGAGGCATCCTCGCGCAGCCGGGCATCCTCGCGCAGGCGGGCGGCGGCGCGCAGCACATGGGGCGTGCCGCAGACCCAATCGCCCCCCGATATCGCCGCGCGGCCCGCGGTGACGGCGCGCAGGGCGGGGTGGTCCAGAACCTCCTCGGCGCGCGAGGCGCCGGGATAGCGGGCCGCGCCCACCACCAGGTCGGGATCGGCCAGGACCAGATCCTCCAGCGGCAGGAAGCCGCCATGGGGCAGGCCCAGCTCGGAGGCGATGCTCTCCAGCCCGGCCAGGGACAGGATCACCCCCGCCAGCCCCTGATCGCCCGAACTGTAGCCGTTCGCCCCGTAAAGCGCCGCGCGCCCGCCCGGGCCTGGCATCTCGGCCAGCGCCGCCAGGTCCGCATCGAACCGCGCGATCACGGCACGGGCGCGGTCCCGGCGGCCCAGCAGGCGGCCCATGCGGTCCAGGTTGGCACGGATGTCCTGCAGGTCCTCCTCGGGGTCGAAGACCTGCACGGGCAGGTCCAGCCGGCGCAGCATGTCCAGCGTGGCGGGCGCGCTGTAGGCGCTGGCCAGGACCAGGTCGGGCCGCAGGCGCAGGATGTCCTCGGCCAGGCCGTGATTGACGGGCAGGGCGGCCGCCTCGCCGGTCATGGCCGACACGCGCGGATCGCGCGACAGATGGCTGACCGAGACCAGCTGCCCCGGCCCCGCCACCAGCATGGCCAGCTGATCGGTGCACAGGTTGATCGACACGACACGCGCGGGCCCCTCGGCCAGTGCCGGGGCTGCGATCAGAGCAAGGGTCAGGGCCAGCCTCATGGATCGGGCCTTTTGCGGTGGCAGGCAGCGCCTGCGGCGACAGTATGGGTCCCGCGCCTTCATCGCGGCGGGGACTTCATCCCCGTGGGCGGGCCGGGTGTCAAGCGCCGGGGGGATTTACACCCGTGCCCCGTTGGCGTTGGATGCGCCCGGAACTCGGGACCGCACAAGGGGGGAATGCCGATGCCAAGATCGCTGGTGCTGGAACGCAAGGGTCAGCTGTCGCTGCGCGAGATCGCGCTGGATCAGCCGATGGGGCCGGGCGATGTGCGCATCGCCGTCCACACGGTCGGGATCTGCGGGTCGGACGTGCATTACTACACCCATGGCCGGATCGGCCCCTTCGTGGTCGAGGCGCCGATGATCCTGGGCCACGAGGCCTCGGGCACGGTGACCGAAGTGGGGGCCGAGGTCACCCATCTGAAGCCCGGCGACCGCGTCTGCATGGAGCCGGGCATCCCCGATCCGTCCTCGCGCGCGTCCAAGATGGGGATCTACAACGTCGATCCGGCGGTGCGGTTCTGGGCCACGCCGCCGGTGCATGGCTGCCTGACGTCGCATGTGGTCCATCCGGCGGCCTTCACCTATCGCCTGCCCGATGCGGTGTCCTTTGCCGAAGGGGCGATGGTCGAACCCTTCGCGATCGGCATGCAGGCCGCGCTGCGCGCCCGGATCCAGCCGGGCGACATCGCCATGGTGCTGGGGGCGGGGCCGATCGGGATGATGACCGCGCTGGCCGCGCTGGCGGGGGGCTGCGCCAAGGTGCTGGTGGCGGATCTGGCGCAACCCAAGCTGGACATCATCGGCGCCTATCCGGGGATCGAGACGGTGAACATCCGCGACATGCCCGCGGGACGCGCCATCGCGCAGGCGACCGATGGCTGGGGGGCGGATGTGGTCTTCGAATGTTCGGGCGCGGCGCCCGCGGTGCTGGGCCTGCCGGCGCTGGCGCGTCCGGGCGGCGCGGTGGTGCTGGTCGGCATGCCCGTCGATCCGGTGCCCATGGACATCGTGGGCCTGCAGGCCCGCGAATTGCGGGTCGAGACGGTGTTCCGCTATGCCAATGTCTATGACCGGGCGATCGCGCTGATCGCGGCGGGGCGGATCGACCTGAAGCCGCTGATCTCGGACACGGTGGATTTCGAGGATGCGGTCGCCGCCTTCGACCGCGCGGCCGAGGGGCGCGAGACCGACGTCAAGCTGCAGATCCGCATGCCCGGGGCATGAGGGGCGCGCCCCCCGGGCAGGGGGGCGCGGTCTGGCTCAGCGCGCGGCCTTCAGGGTTTTGGCATAGAAGGCCAGCTCCTACAGCGTGCCGTCCAGGGCGTTCTTCAGGTTGTCCTCGATCTCGCTGATCGGGGCGTCCTGGCCCAGGGGCGAGACCTTGAAGAAATCGCCGCCGCCGATATGGACTGCGTTGCGGCAGGGGACCATCTGCAGCTCGATCGCGATCAGGCGCAGCTGTTCCAGCGCGCGGGCGCCGCCGACGCTGCCATAGGCCAGCGCGGTCATCGGCTTGCGGTTCCATTCCTTGTAGGCCTGGTCCAGCGCGTTCTTCAGCGCCCCCGTGACCGAGCGGTTGTATTCCGCCACCACGAAGACGAAGCCGTCGAACCCGGCCAGCTTTTCCTGCCATGCGACGGCGCGCGGATCCTCGGAGGGCACCCAGAGGTTCGACGCCTTCTCGTCGAAGAAGGGCAGGTCCTGGTCGCGCAGGTCCAGTTTCTCGAATTCCAGCTCGACGTGATCGCGGACCTTGTCCATGAACCAGTCGGTGGGCTTGTCGGCGAAGCGGGTCTCGCGGGTCGAACCGATGATGACGGCGATGCGTGGCTTGGACATGGGAAATCCTTTCGGGGATGGGATGCGGGGGCACAACACCGAAGGCGGGCCCCGGGTTCAGCGGGGCCTTGCCTGCCGCGCCGGGTGGTGTTCTATGGTCGGCATGAAACGCAGCGACAATCCCGCCGATCCCTTCAAGAAGGCCCTGACCGAGGCGACCCGGGCCCTGGCCGATGACGGCGATCTGAACGTCACCTTCAGCGCCGATCCCGCCGGGGTCGCGGGCGACACGATGCGCCTGCCGCAGGTCAGCCGCCGCCTGACGCGCGATGAGGTGCTGATGGCGCGCGGCACCGCCGATGCGCTGGCGATGCGGGTGCGCCATCATGACGCGGCCACCCATGCGCGCTATGCCCCCGCGGGACCGATGGCGCGCGAGCTCTACGAGGCGATGGAGACGGCGCGCTGCGAGGCCTTGGGCGCGCGCGACATGCCCGGCGCGCTGTCCAATATCGACGCGCGGATCGGCGCGGATGCCGACCGCAAGGGCTATGCCCAGATCAAGGCGCCTGCCGATGCGCCCCTGTCGGTGGCGGCCGGATACATCCTGCGCGAGGCCGCGACCGGCCGCAGCCTGCCCGCCGCGGCCCAGCATGTGGCCGATCTGTGGCGTCCCTTCGTCGAAAGCCAGGCCGCGGGCACCATCGCCGGGGCGACCGGCGCGCTGTCCGACCAGGCGGCCTTCGCGCGGCTGTCGCGCCAGATCATCACCGATCTGGGCTATGGCGATCAGCTGGGCGAGGATCCCGACGCCCCCGAGGAGGACGAGGCCGAGGACGAGGCCGAGCAGGACGAGGAGGCCGGCGACAACCAGGCCCGCGACCAGGATGACAGCGACGAGGCCGAGGCCAGCCCCGAGCGCAGCCAGGAACAGACCCAGGACGAGCGCCAGGCGCAGGTCAGCATGGACGAATCCTCCGAGGACGAGATGTCCGACGAGGCCGAGATGCCCGACAGCGACAGCCCGCCCGACCTGCCGCCCCCGGTCAGCGATGCCAGCCCCGATTACCGCGTCTTTGCCCAGACCTGGGACGAGGAGATCCGCGCCGAGGATCTGGCCGACGCGGCCGAGCTGGAGCGCCTGCGCGCCTATCTGGACAAGCAGCTGGACCCGCTGCGCGGCGCGGTCAGCCGCCTGGCCAACAAGCTGCAGCGCCGGTTGCAGGCCCAGCAGAACCGCAGCTGGGAATTCGACAAGGAGGAGGGCGTGCTGGATGCCGGCCGCCTGGCGCGCGTGGTGGCGAACCCGACCATGCCCCTGTCCTTCAAGATCGAGAAGGACACCGAATTCCGCGACACGGTGGTGACGCTGCTGATCGACAATTCCGGGTCGATGCGCGGGCGGCCCATCAGCATCGCCGCGATCTGCGCCGATGTGCTGGCCCGCACGCTGGAACGCTGCAACGTCAAGGTCGAGATCCTGGGATTCACCACCCGCGCCTGGAAGGGCGGGCAGGCGCGCGAAT
The DNA here is from genome assembly GCF_028553885.1 of Paracoccus aestuarii. Lineage (NCBI taxonomy): Bacteria > Pseudomonadati > Pseudomonadota > Alphaproteobacteria > Rhodobacterales > Paracoccaceae > Paracoccus > Paracoccus aestuarii. The sequence continues at coordinate 2,469,690 of NZ_CP067169.1, read as the reverse complement.
CCTGGCTGGCCGCGGGCCGCCCGGCCCAGCCCGGCCGCCTGAACGACCTGCGCCACATCATCTACAAATCCGCCGATGCGCCCTGGCGCCGGGTGCGCCCGAATCTGGGCCTGATGATGAAGGAGGGCCTGCTGAAGGAGAATATTGACGGCGAGGCCCTGGAATGGGCGCATCGTCGCTTGGTCAAGCGGGCCGAGGCGCGCAAGATCCTGATGGTGATCTCGGACGGGGCGCCGGTGGATGACAGCACCTTGTCGGTGAACCCGGCGAATTTCCTGGAAAAGCACCTGCGCGACGTGATCGCCATGGTCGAGCGCCGCCGCGCGGTCGAGCTGTTGGCGATCGGCATCGGCCATGACGTGACGCGATATTATCAGCGCGCGGTGACGATCACCGATGCCGAACAGCTGGCCGGCGCGATCACCGAACAGCTGGCCGCGCTGTTCGACAGCGACCCGCGCAAGCGCGCCCGTGTGCTGGGCATGGGCGGCATTCGCAGGGGCTGACGGCCCCCCGGCCAAGCCCTTGCATTTCCACGCAAGCGCCGGGAACCGCCCCGCGCGGGCGACGTTCCCCTGTCACGAAACAATGAGGTGACGCATGTCCTTTAACCACGACAATCCCGAGAAGGCCGCCCGCAAGCACAAACCGGCCATCATCGCCATCATCGTGGCGCTGGCCGTCGCCCTGATCGCCTTCTTGGTCTTCTCGCCCGGTGCGGATGAACAGAATGACGGCATCGCGACGACCCCGCCGCCCGAGGGCACGCCGATCACCGATGCCGAAGGCCTGGGCCAGGATACCGCGCCCCCGATCACCGGCGGCGACAACACCCCCGCCGACGGCACGGCCGGCCCCGTTGGCAATGCCGACCGCCCGGCGGGGGACGACACGCCGACCGGCGGCCCGGTGGACGAACCCGCCCCGGCCCCGGCCAACTGATCCCAAGAACGACTTGGCCCGGCCCGCGCGACAGCTGAGGGCCGGGCCATCTGACGCAACCGTGACCGGGTTGGGTCGGTGACAAGGCCTCACGGTTTTGCGATAACGCGGGGAATGACGCGGCAAGCGTCCGACGCGCAATCGTCGCGAAACCATATGGGGCAGGCATGAAATTTCTGACAAAGCTGATGATGGGACTGGTCGTGGTGACCTTTGCCGTATCCTGTGCGCGCACGCCGCCGCGCGGGCCGGGCGGGGTGCCGCAGGGATACCAGGTGGCCCCCGGGCCGGGCGCGAACCCGCAGCTGGGCGACAGCCGCCCGCATCCTTGGCGCAACGGCGCGCCCTACGGCCATGCCGTTCACGGAATCGACGTATCCCGGTGGCAGGGTGACATCGACTGGATGCGCGTGCGCAATGCCGGGATCAGCTTTGCCTTCATCAAGGCGACCGAGGGGGGCGACCATTCCGACCCGAACTTCCGCCGCTACTGGCACGACGCCGCGCAGGCGCGCATTCCGCGCGGGGCCTATCATTTCTATTACTTCTGCCGGACCGGGGCCGAGCAGGCCTATTGGTTCATCCAGAACGTCCCGCGCGAGGCCGGATCGCTGCCGCCGGTGCTGGACCTGGAATGGACCAATTCGCGCAACTGCCCCCGACGCCCGCCCCCGTCCGAGGTCCTGCGCGAGGCCGAGATCTTCATGCAGATCGTCGGCCGCCATTACGGGCAGCGCCCGGTGATCTATACGACGGTCGATTTCTATCGCGAAAACCAGATGGGCCGCATGAACGCGGAATTCTGGCTGCGTTCGGTGGCGGATCACCCCCGTGTGACCTATCCCGGCCAGGCCTGGACCTTCTGGCAATATACGGGCACGGGGATCGTGCCGGGCATCCGGGGTGATGTCGATATCAACGCCTTTGTAGGGTCCGCTGCGGATTGGTCACGATGGTTGCAGAGACGACTGGTGCGGTAGCCCCGCATCGCTGGTTGAGGTTCGAGTTCGCGGCGCTCTATATCGGGGCGCCGCTGGTCATTGCGCTGTTCCTGCCCGGCGACGCGCTGTTCACGGCGCTGGCGGTGTTCAGCCTGGCGGGCATGGGACTGCTGTGGCTGACGGGCGGGTTCCGCTGGCGCATCCTGGTGCGCGGCTGGCGGCGCATGCCCTGGCGCGAGGTGGCGGGCATCGCCCTGGCCACCGCGCTGGCCAGCTGGGTCATCCTGACCCTGACCCGGCCCGAGGCGCTGTTCGTCATCATCCGCAACCGGCCGGAATTCCTGCTGGTCATCTGGGCCTTCTATCCGATCCTGTCCGCCCTGCCGCAGGAGCTGATCTTTCGACCGCTGTTCTTTCACCGTTATGGCGCGATCCTGCCACAGGGGCGCGCGGCGCTGGCGCTGAACGCGGCGGTGTTCTCCTTCGCGCATCTGATGTTCTGGTCCTGGATCGTGGTGATCATGACCTTCATCGGCGGCTGGTTCTTTGCCCGCGCCTATCTGCGCCACGGCTTTCCGGCGGCCTTCGTGCTGCATGCGGTGGCGGGCAACATCCTGTTCGCGATGGGGATGGGGCTCTACTTCTATACCGGCAATGTGGTCCGGCCGTTCTAACGGTTGACTTCCCCGCCGTCCCGCGCTTTGTGCGGGGGCTGAAAACTTGGGGAAAACGCACATGCACGCCTATCGCAGCCATACCTGCGGCGACCTGAAGGCCGCCGATGCCGGGTCCACCATCCGCCTGTCGGGTTGGGTCCACCGGGTCCGCGACCATGGGGGCGTGCTGTTCGTCGATCTGCGCGACCATTACGGCATGACGCAGGTCTTGGCCGACAGCGACAGCCCCGCCTTCGCCGCGATGGAGCGTCTGCGGGCCGAGACCGTCATCCGCATCGACGGCCGCGTGAAGCTGCGCGACGCGTCGCTGGTCAACCCCAAGCTGCCCACAGGCGAGATCGAGGTCTATGCCACCGAGGTCGAGGTGCTGGGCCCCGCCGACGAGCTGCCTTTGCCGGTCTTCGGCGATCAGGACTACCCCGAGGAGACGCGGCTGGCCTATCGCTTCCTGGACCTGCGCCGCGAGAGCCTGCATGACAACATCATGCTGCGGTCCAATGTGATCCGGTCGATCCGCAACCGCATGTGGGACCAGAACTTCACCGAATTCCAGACCCCGATCATCACCGCGTCCTCCCCCGAGGGCGCGCGCGACTTCCTGGTGCCCTCGCGCCTGCATCCGGGCAAGTTCTATGCCCTGCCGCAGGCGCCGCAGCAGTTCAAGCAGCTGATCATGGTCGCGGGCTTCGACAAGTATTTCCAGATCGCGCCCTGCTTCCGCGACGAGGACCCGCGCGCCGACCGCTCGCCCACCGATTTCTATCAGCTGGACATGGAGATGTCCTTTGTCCGGCAGGAGGACGTCTTCGCCACCGTCCAGCCCGTGATCCAAGGCCTCTTCGAGGAGTTCGGCGGCGGGCGCCGCGTCGATGCCGACTGGCCGCTGATCCCCTATGCCGATGCGCTGCTGAAATACGGCAGCGACAAGCCCGACCTGCGCAACCCGATCGAGATGCAGGTGGTCAGCGACCATTTCCGCGGCTCGGGCTTCGGCATCTTCGCCAAGCTCCTGGAGCAGGAGGGCACCCAGGTTCGCGCCATTCCCGCCCCCACCGGCGGCAGCCGCAAGTTCGCCGACCGCATGAACGCCTTCGCCCAGAGCCAAGGCCTGCCCGGCATGGGCTATATCATCTGGCGCCGCGCCGAGGACGGCTCGACCGAAGCCGCCGGTCCCATCGCCAAGGCGCTCGGGCCTGAGAAGACCGAGGCCATCCGCGCGCAGCTGGGTCTGGCCGAGGGTGACGCGGCCTTCTTCCTGGGCGGCAAGCCGGACCAGTTCGAGGCCGTCGCGGGCCGCGCCCGGACCGAGATCGGCCGCGAGCTGGGCCTAATCGATGAAAACCAGTTCAAGTTCGCCTGGATCGTCGATTTCCCGATGTATGAGAAGACCGATGACGGCAAGATCGACTTCAGCCACAACCCCTTCTCCATGCCGCAGGGCGGGATGGAGGCGCTGGAGGGCGATCCGCTGAAGGTGCTGGGATACCAGTATGACCTGGCCTGCAACGGCTATGAGCTGATCAGCGGCGCGATCCGCAACCACAAGCCCGAGATCATGTTCAAGGCCTTCGAACTGGCGGGCTATCCGGCCTCCGAGGTCGAAAAGCGCTTCGGCGGAATGGTCAAGGCCTTCCGCTATGGCGCGCCCCCGCATGGCGGCTGTGCGGCCGGGATCGACCGGATCGTGATGCTGCTGGCGGATGAGCAGAACATCCGCGAGGTCATCATGTTCCCGATGAACCAGCGCGCCGAGGACCTGATGATGGGCGCCCCCAGTGAGCCTACCAACGAACAGATGCGCGACCTGCGCCTGCGGTCCTTGCCGAAGGAATAAGAGCGAGGCCTCGGGGCTGATGGCAGTACGGTCAGGCGATGGGCTGGCGCATCGCCAAGCCGATCTTGCTACAAGTCGTTCGGTATGCCTTTGAGGGCTGTCGTCTCGATGATCCGAAGCGATAAGCCGCTTGCACAGAATAAGTTACGTAGAGCGCGGGTGAAGCCATATTTCTTCTGCGTTCCACCGTTGCGGCGAGCAAGAGCGGCTTCAAGCTACGTTTTTTGACCAAGTGACCGAGGCGGTAAAAAAGGTGGAGCCTGTCTCGCCGCCTCACATCTCGGCGGCATGGGCCAGGCGGTCGTGGACCATGCCGCTGATCCGCGCCAGGTCCGTGGCCAAGGCATTGCCCGCGTCATGGTCGCGCGCCAGTGCTGCGGCCGCGGCCTCCAGCGCGGGGTCACGCGCCGATCGCGCGACCCCGGCCAGGAAGCGGGCGATATAGTCGATTTCGGTCGTGTCTTGGGCGCTGGAAAGGATCTCGGCCACATGGGTCAGGTCGTCGCGCAGCCCCGATGCGTCGGGCTGGATCACGTCATCGGGCAAAGCGCGCAGCGCGGTCCCGGCCATGCCCGCAGGCAGGCGGCTGAGGATCGCCTGTTGGAACACCGCCAGACTTTCGACGGGCTTGGGCAGGAAGCCGTCGGCGCCCGCGGCCATCGCCTCGGCCGCGCGGTCGGCATCGCCGGACATGGCCAGGATCACGGGGACGCGATGTTCGGCGCGGTTCATCTCGGCGATCAGCGGCACGCCGTCGCCATCGGGCAGGCCCAGATCCACGATCACCACCGCCGGGCGATAGGTCCGCAGGTGACGGTCCGCCGAACGCAGGCAATCCGCGCGGCGAATCCGCGCACCCGATTTCAGGCAGAGCAGGCGCACGGCCTCGCTGGCAAAGCGCGAATCCTCGATCACCAGCACGGTCAGCCCGGTCAGGGGCCTGTTGGGCAGCGACAAACGCCATTGCGGCAAGGGCTTGGCAGCTTCGCTGTGCTGTTCGGTCTGCATGGCGCGATCCCCGTTCCTCTCGATCACCCCATAAAAGCCCCGAATCCCTAAGAAGCGGTTAACGACGCCGCTTTTCCTTTCCCGCAGGGCCCGAAAGCCGTAGAAAGCCCGGAAACGGAGGATGTGATGATCGGTCGCCTGAACCATGTCGCAATCGCCGTCCCCGACCTGTCGGCGGCGGCGGCGCAATACCAGACCACGCTTGGCGCCACCGTCGGCCCGCCCCAGGACGAGCCCGATCACGGCGTCACGGTGATCTTCATCGAGCTGCCCAACACCAAGATCGAGCTGCTGCACCCCTTGGGCGCGGACAGCCCCATCCAGGGGTTTCTGGACAAGAACCCCGCGGGCGGGATCCATCACATCTGCTACGAGGTCGAGGACATCCTGGCCGCCCGCGACCGGCTGCTGGCCCAAGGCGCGCGCGTCTTGGGCGGCGGCGAGCCGAAGATCGGGGCCCATGGCAAGCCGGTCCTGTTCCTGCATCCCAAGGATTTCAACGGCTGCCTGATCGAACTGGAGCAAGTCTGATGAACCTGACCGGCGGTATCGTCCTTTTCGCGTCCCTGTGGTTTCTGACCCTGTTCGTGGTCATGCCCATCGGCCAGCAGAGCCAGGCCGATGCCGGCGCCGTGGTGCCGGGCACCCATGCGGGCGCGCCATCAGGCGTCAACTGGCGGCGCAAGCTGCTGTGGACGACGGCGATCACCTCGCTGATGTGGGCGGTGATCGCGGTCATCATCTTTGGCGGGCTGATCACGCGGGCCGATATCTCGAACCTGGACCAGCTGATCCGCTGACCATCTGGAACAGATGGGTGAAGGCCGCCGCCGCCAGCAGCGGCACGGTGATGTTCACCACCGGGATGACCAGCCCGATCGCCACCGCGACCCCCACCGCCAGCACGCGCCCGCCATGGGCGCGGCGCAGATCGCGCGCGGCCATCTCGGGCATGTGGCGCCGCGCGGCCATCTGGAAGAACTCGCGCCCCAGCAGCCAGCCATTGGCGCCAAAGAACAGGACCGGCGCCAAGGGCCCCAGAAAGGGCGTCAGCACCAAGGTCAGCAGCGCGATCCCCAGCATGGCCAGCATCACCGCCCCCGCCTCCAACAGCCCGTCGAGAAAATCCAGCGACCGGCCCTGACGGTCGGGATAGTGGATGCGCTCGACCGTCTCGGCGACGTTTTCGGCGAACAGGCCCGCAAAGCCCGCCGCCACCGGCGCCATCAGGAAGAACCCCATGATCGGAAACAGCGCCAGCGACCCCCAGGAAAAGATCATCCCGTAATCGACCTGGCCCAGCCAAGGCAAGGTGACGCCGCCGGGGACCAGTATGCGGATCACCCAGAAGATCGCCACCTGCAGCGCCACGAACAGCGTGACGGTCAGCGCCACGCCCAGGATCGCCAGCCGCAGCACCGAGGGGCGCATCAGATCCCCCCAGCCCCGCGCCAAGGCCCGGACCGCGATCACGCGCGCCACTGGGTCTTGGCGGCGATATCGGGGCGCGGACGTTCGGGCGGGGTGGCGCCGCGGGTGCCGATATGGATCAGGCCCGCGATGCGCTCGCCCTCGGCCAGGCCCAGATGGGCGCGGCCGAAATCCGCGTCCAGCGCGGCAAAGCCCGTCAGCCAGGCCGCCCCCCAGCCCGAGGCCAGCGCCGCATTCACCACCCCCAGGCACAGCGCCCCCGCCGACAGGGTCTGTTCCCAGAGCGGCACCTTGGGGCTGTCCACCGGCGACAGGATCACCGCGACGATGACCGGCGAGGCCATGGCCGAGGCGGCCTTGTCCGCGGCCGCCTGGTCCTGGCCCGCATCCAGCACCGCCCGGTGCAGCTGCAGGGCCAGATCGTCCAGCGTCTGCCGGCCCAGCACCAGAAAGCGCCACGGCTCCAGCTTGCCGTGATCAGGGACGCGGGCGGCCAAGGTCAGGATGCGCTCCATGGCCGCGCGGTCGGGGGCGGGGCCGGTCAGCAGCTTGGGCGGATGCGACCGGCGCGTGGCCAGGAAGTCCAGAGCCGCCTGGTTGGGTTGGTCGGGTCGATCGGTCATGGGGTCACTTTCCGGCCGGGGCCTTGCGCGTCAGTCGCGCTTTTCGATGCGGTAATTGCCCTCGGGCAGGTTCAGGGCCAGCCGCAGCTCGGTCAGCTGGTGCATGGACAGGCTGATGCGGACGACCTCCTCGCCATCCTCGCTCATCTGTTCCAGGATCACCCGGTCGTCGAAGCTGAGGATGACCACATCCTCGTTCAGGGGGCGGGTGTTCGGCCCGGCCTCGTCGATCAGGGTGATCACGGTCGCGTCGAAGTCATGCTCGATGGTGAACATCCGAATCTCCTTGTGGCTGGGGCGACAATCGCGTGAATGGCGCCGTGCGGCAAGAAGCCGGGCTTGCCGCCGCATCCGCAGGGGGTAAACTGCGCGAAAGGTCAAAAGGTGCCGCCGCGGCGCCGAAATCAGGGCAGGGCAGATGGCAGGACGGATGGCGCAGGGTTGGTTGGCGGGGGTCCTGGTGGCCGTTCTGGCGGTGGCGGGCTGCGCCCCTATGCCCGAAGGCGCCACCATGCCCGCCCCGCAGCCGTCCCAGCAGGCCCCGGCCCGCGTGGGCCTGCCCCCGCATCGCCCCCCATGACGCCACCCCCAGTGGCGCGGCCCGCAGCTTCGTGCAGGTCATGCGCCGGATGGAGCCGCAGGTCCGCGAGGATTGCCTGGCCCGCCGCACCCGGCCCATCAGCTGCGACTTCGTCTTCGTCGTCGACGACCGCCCGGGGCTGGAACCCAACGCCTTCCAGACCGTGGACCGCAACGGCCGCCCGGTCGTGGGCTTCACCCTGTCGCTGATCGCCCAGACCCGCAATCCCGACGAGATCGCCTTCGTCGTCGGCCACGAGGCCGCGCATCACATCCTGAACCACCTGGACCGCCGGTCGGGCGCGGCCACCGCCGCCGCCGTGGTGCTGGGCAGCATCGCGTCGGCCTATGGCGGCGACACCTCGGCCGTGGCCCGCGCGCAGGAGATCGGCGCCTCGGTCGGGTCGCGATACTATTCCCGCGAATGGGAGCTGGAGGCCGATTATCTGGGCGCCATCATCGCGCTGAACGCGGGCTATGACCCGATCAACGGATCGCGCCTGTTCGAACGCATCCCGGATCCCGGCAACCACGTGCTGGGCACCCACCCCTCGCGCGCGCAGCGCCTGACGCAGGTCCGCCGCGCGGTGGGCGACGTCCAGGCCGGCCGCGTCCGCTGAGGATGGCGCGGCTGGAAGGGGTGAGCCGCCTGCGCTGGCGGCTGCACGAGATCCTGAACTCCCTGTGGTTCCGCGTCACCATCTTCGCGGTTCTGGGGCTGGTGACGGCGGTGGCGGGATCGCTGCTGCGCGACCAGATCCCCGCGGGGCTGGCCGGCCAGATCGGGGCCGAGGCGATCGAGCCGATCCTGGACATCGTCGCCTCCTCCATGCTGACGGTGACGACGTTCTCGCTGTCGATCCTGACGGCGGCCTATGCGACTGCCAGTTCGGGATCCACGCCGCGGGCGGTGACGCTGCTGGTGCGCGACGGGGTCAGCCAGACGGTGCTGGCCACCTTCATCGGGGCCTTCGTCTTCAGCCTGGTCGGGCTGATCATGCTGAACACCGAGCTTTACGGCGATGGCGGGCGGGTGGTGCTGTTCGCGGTGACGCTGCTGGTGATCCTGGTCGTGATCGTGTCGCTGCTGCGCTGGATCAACAGGCTGGGCGAGCTGGGCCTGATCGGCGACAACCTGACCCGGCTGGAGACCGCGACCGCCGTGACGCTGCATGCGCGCCTCGACCGGCCGTGGCTGGGCGCGAACCCGATGCGCGGCGACGCCCCCGCCGATTCCGTCCCGGTCCTGACGCCCGAGGTGGGCCATGTCCAGTCCTGCGACATGGAGAGCCTGTCGGGCCTGGCCGAGACGCATGGGCTGATCGTCTGGATGACCGCGACGCCGGGCGACCTCGTCCATGCCGGGCGGCCTCTGCTGCATGTGAACGGCCTGCCGGGCGACCCGGACGAGGCCGGACCGATTCGCGATTCGCTGGTCGGCTGCTTCACCCTGCGGCCCACGCGCAGCTTCGAACAGGACCCCCGATTCGGCTTTCGCGTCCTGTCCGAGATGGGCCAGCGCGCCCTGTCGCCCGCGGTGAACGACCCAGGCACCGCGATCTCGGCAACGGTGCGGATGATGCGCATCCTGTCCGCTTGGACCGAGGAGGTCGCCCCGGAGGTCACCTATCCGCGCCTGCACATCCGCAGCATCACCGCCGAGGAGATCCTGGAGGACAGCCTGATCCCCCTGGCCCGCGACGGCGCCTCGATCGTCGAGATGCAGGCGGCGCTGCAGGACATGCTGCTGGGGCTGGTCCGGCAGGCGCCCGAGGTCTTCGGTCCCCCCGCCCGCGCCCTGTCGCCGCAGCTGCTGGCCCATGGGCTGGAGGGGCTGGTCCTGGAGGCCGACAAGGCCCGCATCCGGGCCGCATCGCAGAGGGTTCTGGCCGAGGCCGGCTGAGCCTGTGCCAGCCACGACACGCTGCAACCGCCGCGTGAAAAAAAGTTCCGGGCGCAGGATAAAAATGCTGGCAAACCGGCGGATTTCTGCTTTAGTTCAATCAAATTCGCGCAAATGCGCCAGTTTTTGTATTGACAACCCGGGGATGCAACAGGCCCTCGGACGGATGAAGGATCGCCCATGATCGGGGTCGTCGTTTGGAGCAGTGGATCGCGGGAAAAGGCGATCATCTGGTGCGAGGATCAGGCCACGCTGGCCTATCTTCAGGGACATGCGAATTTCGCGGGACCCGTCTGGCCGCAGCCGGGCGACCTGGTGGAGCTGGAGACCCGGACCGTCGGCAACCTGCGCCATGCGCTGCAGGTGACAATGCTGTCCGAACAGGGCTGCCCGGACCTGCCGCGGCTGCTGGCGGACACGCCCCCGGCGCCGCGCCCGGCGCTGCGCGTCGTGGCCCAGCAGGACCGCCCCCAAGCTGACGCGCCCGCCGTGCCGCCGCGCCCGGCGACCCTGTCGCCGGTGCTGGCGCGCTTGGGCGCCGCGCGCTGAGATCACGCTGAAACAAGGAACCCGACCCGCCGGAAGATCGTCCGGCGGGTCTTTTGCCGTCAGATGCCGCGCGACAGGGCGGCGACGCCGGTCCGGGCCAGGTCCATCAGCCCCAAGGGCCGCATCAGATCGGCAAAGGCGTCCAGCTTGGAGGGCGTGCCCACCAGCTCGAAGACAAAGCTTTCCAGCGTCGAATCGACGACATTCGCGCGAAAGATCTCGGCGATGCGCAGCGCCTCGACGCGCTTGTCGCCCTGACCGCGCACCTTGAAGAGGCCCAGCTCGCGTTCCACCGCAGGCCCCTCGACCGTCAGGTCATGGACCTCGTGCACGACGACGATCCGGCCCAGCTGGGCCTTGATCTGTTCGATGACCGAGGGTGTGCCGCGCGTTACCACGGTGATGCGCGAGCGGTGCCCGGTATGGTCCACCTCGGCCACGGTCAGGCTGTCGATATTGTAGCCGCGCCCGGAAAACAGACCGATCACGCGGGCCAGGACGCCCGGCTCGTTCTCGACCATGATGGCCAGGGTGTGGCTTTCCTCGACCTGGGAATGGGGATCGCGCAGGTCATAGGCCGAATGGCGCGACATGCCCTTCTGGATGTTCAATGCGTTCATGGCTCTGCCCTTTCCTGTCCGGCCGTCAGACCAGCACCGCGCCTTCGGATTCGATCACGCCCTGCGTCTCGGCCTCGCCCAGCAGCATCTCGTTATGCGGCTTGCCCGAGGGGATCATCGGGAAGCAGTTCTCGTGCTTCTCGACCAGCACGTCCAGGATGAAGGGGCCGTCATAGTCGATCATCGCTTGGATCGCCGCGTCCAGATCCTTCGGGTCGCGCACCTGCGCGCCCGCACAGCCGAAGGCCTCGGCCAGCTTGACGAAATCGGGCAGGCTGTCCGACCAGCTCTGGCTGTAGCGCTCGCCATGCAGCAGCTGCTGCCACTGGCGCACCATGCCGAGGCGTTCGTTGTTCAGGATGAACTGCTTGACCGGCAGGCGGAACTGCACCGCGGTGCCCATCTCCTGCATGTTCATCAGCCAGCTGGCATCGCCCGCGACGTTGATGACCAGCGCCTCCGGATGCGCCATCTGCACACCGATCGAGGCCGGCAGGCCATAGCCCATCGTGCCCAGCCCGCCCGAGGTCATCCAGCGGTTCGGCCCCTCGAAGCCCAGATATTGCGCGGCCCACATCTGATGCTGGCCGACCTCGGTCGTGATGTAGCGGTCATGGCCCTTGGTCAGCGCCTCCAGCCGTTCCAGCGCATATTGCGGCTTGATGATCGTGCTGCTGGGGCGATAGGCCAGACATTTGCGCGCCCGCCATTCCTCGATCTGGCCCCACCACTGCTTCAGTGCCGGGCTGTTGACCTTGCGGCCGCGGGATTTCCAGACCTTCAGCAGGTCCTCCAGCACATGGCCGACATCGCCGACGATCGGCACGTCGACGCGCACGACCTTGTTGATGGACGACGGGTCGATGTCGATATGCGCCTTGACCGAGCCGGGGCTGAAATCCGCGATCCGCCCGGTGATCCGGTCGTCGAAGCGCGCGCCGATATTGATCATCAGGTCGCAGCCATGCATGGCCAGATTGGCCTCATAGGTGCCGTGCATGCCCAGCATGCCCAGCCAGGCCTTGCCGGATGCCGGATAGCAGCCCAGCCCCATCAGCGTCGAGGTCACCGGAAAGCCCGTCCCCTCGGCCAGTTCGCGCAGCAGCTGGCTGGCGCCGGGGCCGGAATTGATGACCCCGCCGCCGGTATAGAGGATCGGGCGCTCGGCCTGTTCCATCAGCTCGACCAGGCGGGTGATCGCGTCCAGATCGCCCTTCTTGGCGGGCTGATAGCGGCCCTTGTCGATCTGCTTGGGGCCGACATAGGGGCCGGTGGCGAATTGGACATCCTTGGGGATATCGATCAGCACCGGGCCGGGACGGCCCGAGGTCGCGACATGAAAGCCCTTGTGGATCGTCTCGGCCAGCTTGGCCGTATCCTTGACCAGCCAGTTATGCTTGGTGCAGGGGCGGGTGATGCCGACGGTGTCGGCCTCCTGGAACCCGTCGGTGCCGATCATGAAGGTCGGGACCTGGCCCGACAGCACCACCAGCGGGATCGAATCCAGCAGCGCGTCGGTCAGCCCTGTGACCGCATTCGTGGCACCGGGACCGGAGGTCACCAGCACGACGCCCGGCTTGCCCGTGGCGCGGGCATAGCCCTCGGCCATGTGGACGGCACCCTGTTCGTGGCGGACCAGGACATGGGTGATGTCGTTCTGCTGGAAGATCTCGTCATAGATGGGTAGGACGGCCCCGCCCGGATAGCCGAATACGGTATCGACGCCCTGATCGCGCAGCGCCTCGACCACCATTCTCGCACCCGTCATCTCTCGGGACATCGTCTTGCTCCATCATCGTAAAGGACCTGTCCGGGGCACGCGTCACGGCACCCCGACGTCGGCGCAAACTAGGGTGACGCCCGGGCAGGGTCAATGGGTGGCTGCGGATAAAATGACGCAGACGCGGCGGTTCTTGAAACTTTATTTCGCCGTTCAGCGGTCGAACTGGGGCAGGGCGATCCGGGCCACCTGTTCGACGATGGGATCGACGGACAGGGGATGGGCCTCGTTCGAATGATCCTCGGGGTTGCCGATATCCTGCCAGACGCCGCCCTTGTAGATCTCCAATGCGCTGAAGCGGGCCTTGTAGTCCATCTTGCGGCTGCCCGGCACCCAATAGCCCAGATAGACATAGGGCAGGTTCGCCGCGCGCGCGATCTCGATATGGTCCAGGATGATATAGGTGCCCAGGCTGGCCGGCGTCAGCAGCGGGTCATAGAAGCTGTAGACCAGGCTCAGCCCGTCATCCAGCACGTCGGTCAGGCAGACGGCGGCCAGATGGTCGTCGCCCGGGCGCAGCTCCGGCATGGCGTCGTCGTCGCAGCGATATTCGATGACGCGGGTCTTGACCGGGGTCTCCTCGATCATGGCGGCGAATTCGAAGATGTCCATGTCGGCCATGCCGCCATCGGCGTGGCGGCGGTCCAGATAGCGGCGGAACAGCTCGAACTGTTCCTCGGTGGCCCAGGCACTGGTGGCCAGGCGGCGCAGGGCGGTGTTGCGCTGATGGACGCGGCGCTGCGTACGGGTGGGGGCAAAATCGGCCACCCGGATGCGCGCCGACATGCAGGCCACGCAGCTTTCGCAGCTGGGACGATAGAGCACGTTCTGCGACCGGCGAAAGCCCTGCCGCGACAGGGCGTTGTTCAGGTCGGCGGCATTGTCGCCCTGAAGCGCGGTGAACAGCTTGCGTTCCGCCCGACCGTGCAGATAGGGGCAGGGCTGCGGCGCCGTCACATAGAATTGCGGCGCATGGGGAAGCGTATGGCGCATCACGCGCGCCCTTTGCGGCTGCTGTTCAGGTCACGGCTGGTCATGCGGGCGCTGCGATTTCCGTTCCGCCGGGCGGTTGATCGCGTGAGCCTAGCAACCTTTCCCCCACAGGCCAAGCGGGTAGTGCGCCCCTTGGCACGGTCCTGCCGTCCCGGGGCACGTTGACTGATGCCGGGCGGCGGCTAATCTGCCCGCCATGACATTCGCATCCCGCATCACCCGCCTGCCGCTGCCCGTCGATCACGCCCGCGCGGCGGATGTGGCGGGCCTGTTCGCCGATCTGCCCCGGCCCGTGCGCGACCTGATCGCCGGGGCGGCGGGGTCCAGCCCCTATCTGGCCGACCTGCTGCGGCGCGAGGCGGAATGGCTGCCCGGCGCGCTGGATCACGACGATGTCATGGCGCGCGAGACGGCGGGCTTTGCCGATCTGTCCCCCGACGATCTGGCCGTCGGGCTGCGGCGCGCGAAACGGCGCGTGGCGCTGCTGACCGCGCTGGCCGATCTGGGCGGCGTCTGGCCGTTGGAGCGGGTGACCGGCGCGCTGTCGGATCTGGCCGACCGGGCCGTGGACCTGGCCCTGCGCGCCCATGTCGCCACCGAGGCGCGGCGCGGCAAGCTGCCCCCCAGCCAGGCCGATGCGGGCGGCATCTTCGCGCTGGCCATGGGCAAGGGCGGCGCGGGCGAGCTGAACTATTCCTCCGATATCGACCTGATCGTGCTGTTCGACGAGACCGCCTATGCCGAGGCGGACCAGATGGAGGCGCGCGCCGCCCTGATCCGCGCCACGCGCCGGATGGCCGCGACCCTGTCGGACGTGACCGAACACGGCTATGTCTTTCGCGTGGACCTGCGGCTGCGGCCCGATGCGGCGGTGACGCCGGTCTGCATCTCGACCGCCGCCGCGCTGGCCTATTACGAGGCCGAGGGGCGGACCTGGGAACGCGCGGCCTTCATCAAGGCCCGCGCGGCGGCCGGCGACATCGCGGCGGGCCAGCGGTTCCTGCGCGAGCTGCGCCCCTTCGTCTGGCGCAAGCATCTGGATTTCGCGGCGATCCAGGACGCCCATGACATGCGGCTGCGCATCCGCGACCACAAGGGCCTGGGCGGGCGGCTGGAGGTGGCGGGCCACAACCTGAAACTGGGCCAGGGCGGCATCCGGGAAATCGAGTTCTTCACCCAGACCCGCCAGCTGATCGCGGGGGGGCGCGACCGCGATCTGCGCGCCCGCGACACGGTGGGCGGGCTGGCCGCGCTGGCGCAAAAGGGCTGGGTGCCCGCCGATGTGGCGCGCGAGCTGACCGATCATTACCGCCAGCACCGCGACATCGAACACCGCATCCAGATGGTGAACGACGCCCAGACCCACAGCCTGCCCAAGGATGACGAGGGGCTGCGCATCGTCGCCGCCCTGTCGGGCCAGGACGACCCCGCCGCCTGGTGCGCGGCGCTGAAGGACCGGCTGGCCCGCGTCCATCACCTGACCGAAAGCTTCTTCGCCCCCGCCGCGCCGAGCGAGCCCGCGCCCGAGCTTTCCGAGGAATCCCGCGCGATCATCCAGCGCTGGCAGTCCTATCCCGCGCTGCGGTCGGACCGGGCGCGTCAGATCTTTCGCCGGATCGAGGCGCCGCTGCTGGCGCGCATGGCCCGGTCCGGCCACCCGGCCGAGGCCTTGGCCCGGTTCGACGGCTTCCTGTCCGGCCTGCCCGCGGGGGTCCAGCTGTTCGCGCTGTTCGAGGCCAATCCCCAGCTGATCGACCTGTTGGTGGATATCTGCGGCACCGCGCCCGCGCTGGCCGCCTATCTGGCGCGGCACCCGGCGGTGCTGGACGGGGTGCTGGCGGGCAGCTTCTTCGCCCCCTGGCCCGGCCCGGAGGGGCTGCGCGCCGATCTGGACCTGGCGCTGAACCGGGCGCTGTCCCGGCCCGGCGGCGGCTATGAACGCGCGCTGGATGCGGCGCGGCGTTGGGCGCATGAATGGCAGTTCCGCATCGGCGTGCATCACCTGCGCGGCCTGATCGGCGCCGAGGAGGCCGCGCAGCACTATGCCGATCTGGCGGGGGCCTGCGTGGCCGGGCTGTTCCCGGTGACGGCCGACGATTTCGCCCGCCGCCACGGCCCCCCGCCGGGGCGCGGGGCGGTGGTCCTGGGCATGGGGTCCCTGGGGGCACGGGTGCTGAATGCCGGGTCGGACCTGGACCTGATCGTGATCTATGATGCCGGGGGGCAGGACGCGTCCGAGGGGCCGCGGCCCTTGGCGGCGCGGCCCTATTACGCGCGGCTGACGCAGGCGATGGTGACCGCGCTGTCCGCCCCCACGGCCGAGGGGCGGCTCTACGAGGTCGACATGCGGCTGCGCCCCTCGGGGCGCCAAGGGCCGGTGGCGACCTCGCTGGACAGTTTCCGCGCCTATCAGATGGACGAGGCCTGGACCTGGGAACATCTGGCCCTGACCCGCGCCCGCGCCGTCGCCCATGCCGGCCCCGAAGGCGCGTCCCTGGCCGCCGAGATCGAGGATCTGCGCCTGCAGGTCCTGCGCGCGCGGGGCGGCGATGCCCGGGTCCTGCCCGATCTGGCCGAGATGCGCGACCGCCTGTTCGCCGCCAAGCCCGCGCGCGGGGCGCTGGACATGCGCCAAGGGCCGGGGCGGTTGCAGGATATCGACCTGATCGCCCAGAGCTGCGCGCTGCGGGCGGGGGACGGGGCCCGCAGCAGCCTGGCGCAGCTGCGGGCCGGGCGCCGGGCGGGGTTGCTGACGGCGGAACAGGCGGATCGGCTGGCCTCGATCTGGCGGATGCTCTGGGGGCTGCATGCCTCGGGGCGGCTGCTGACCGACCGGGTGCCCTCCCCGTCCGAGATCGGCAAGGGCGGTCGGGATTTCCTGCTGCGCGACAGCGGGGCGGCGGATCTGGACGATCTGGCCGCGACCGCGGGCAGCTTGGCCGGGGAGGCCGCGGGCCTGATCGACGCGCTGGTTCCCCGCCCCTAGGCGCGGGCCTGTTCGGGCAGCGGCTCTGCGGGCGGCGGGCCGGGCTGGCTGGCCGCCTGCGCGCTGTCCTGCAATTCGGCGGCGACCTCGGACAGGCTGCGCCCGCCGATCTGGCCCAGCACCGGGATCGAGACCAGCCCCGGCGCCAGCGGCGCGGGCAGGGCCTCGGCCGCCTCCAGATAGAGGCCATGGGCGGTCTTGTCCCAATAGAAGGGTTTCGCGACCACCTCGTAGATCGCCTTCCACCCCGCCAGGCACCCCAGGGGATAATAGAGATGCAGCGTCGGCACCCATGGCAGCAGGTGGCGGTGCTTGGCCCCGCGGACCGCGCGCATGCCGATGAAGATGCTCAACGCCTCGGAAGCGACGAAAGTCACGAACAGCGCGGTGATGATCCAAGGGCCGATCCCTGCCTCCAGCGGCGGGCGCAGGGGATGGGGTAGGGCCAGCGCCATCAGCCAGAAGCTCCAGAGGATCGGGGCCAGCAGGTATTGCGACAGCGCCCCCAGGAACTGGACCTGAAAGCCCCAGAACCGCCACGCCCCCAGGTCGCGATGAAGCGCGGCCGGGTCACGCATATGCACGGCCCAGGTCATCGCATAGCCCTTGAGCCAGCGCGACCGCTGCTTGATCCAAGGCAGGGTGCGGCAGTTGGCCTCCTCGTCGGTGGTGGTGTTGATGATCTCGGTCCGATAGCCGCGGCGGGCCAGGCGGACGCCCAGATCGGCATCCTCGGTCACGTTCCACGCGTCCCAGGCCCCGACCCGTTCCAGCAGCGCGCGGCGAAAGAACAGGGTCGTCCCGCCAAGCGGCACCACCAGCCCCAAGCGCGCCACGCCCGGCAGCAGGACCCGGAACCAGCCCGCATATTCCACCGTGAAGCAGCGGGCCAGCCAGTTGGTCCGCGGGTTGTAGAAATCCAGCGCCCCCTGCAGGCAGGCCACGTCGGCGGGGGCGTGGTGGAAGCGCCGGGCGACGACATGCAGCTGGTCGGGATCGGGCCGGTCCTCGGCATCCCAGATGCCCACGATCTCGCCCCGGCAGAAGTTCAGCGCATAGTTCAGCGCCCGGGGCTTGGTCTTGATCGGCCCGTCGGGCACGCGGATCACGCGCATCCAATGGGGCAGGCGCACGCCCTCCAGCGCGCGTTCGGTGACGTCGTCGCTGGCCTCGATCACCAGCAGGATGTCGGTGCGGTCGCGCGGATAGGTCAGCCGGGCCAGTCGCGCGACCAGCTTGCCCGCGACATCGCTTTCCTGAAACAGCGGCACCATCACCGAGATCACCGGCAGCGGCACATCCGCCCCCGCCTCGGGGACCGGCTGCGGCCCCGCGCGGCGGGCGGCCAGGAATGCCGCCAGCTTCAGCGCGCTCTGGGTCAGCAGGGTCAGGATCGCCCAGAAGGCCAAGGCGCCGACGACCAGCGTGGGCAGCAGGATCAGCCCCGCGATCACCCCCAGCATCACGATCCAGGCCAGCCGCGCGGTGCGGGCCTGGTTGCGGCTGCGACAGCTTTCGGCGGCGGGCACGCGCAGCTCGGCCTCGCGGATCAGGCGGGTGCGGCTGGAGGCCAGCACCCCCGCCTCGATCTGCGCCTCGGTGCAGAGCAGCATGCGCACATGGCCGAAGGACCGGGGCAGGCGGTGCAGCAGGTCGGTGAAGCGGTCGGGCCGGGCCGTGGCGATCCAGGTGACGCCGCCGATCCGCCGCCACGGCAACAGCCCGTGGGTCAGGCAGAACCCGGCGCCGGCGGCATCGACCAGGCGGGGGTCGGCGGGGCTTTGATCAGGGTCGATGGCGGTGGTGCGCCACTGCCGGGAAAGGGCGTGCGCCAACTGAGTTGCTGTGATCCACCCCTGTTCCAAAAGGACCTGACCAAGCTTTTGGCCAGTATTCTGCTTGATGGACTTCGCGGCCTCCAAGCGATCAATGGTGATCAGGCCCTCATTAACAAAGATTTCACCGAGCCGACGAAGATCTCGCGGAGCAAGGGTTGGACCATTTAATATCACTGTCGTCTGATCGGCTGCTCCCCAGTGCGAGAGGTTACTCATTTGTGCGGAGTGACGATCCTGCATTACGTAACCCCACACTGATTAGACTGCGACATGAATGCGTTAAGCGAGTTAATAAATCGTTAAGCTGGTCGCTGTGAGGAGTATTTGATCCGGTAAATCTTCAGCGGTAGGTCACGTTGAATAGCCCCATATGACTAGGCTCCAGGCCCATTGATCTTACGGTCTTTGCATGATTCAGGCTCCTCAAGGAGACCTGATCGATGAGTAATCTTTACTGGCTGAGCGACGCCCAAATGGAGCGTCTGAAACCGTTCTTTCCCAAGAGCCATGGCAAGCCCCGGGTCGATGATCGTCGCGTTCTCAGCGGCATAATTTTCATCAATCGTAATGGGTTGCGGTGGTGTGACGCGCCGAAGGAATACGGCCCGGCCAAAACCCTCTACAACCGCTGGAAGCGCTGGAGCGATAACGGGGTTTTTGCCCGGATCATGGTCGGCCTTGCCGCCGAGAGCGCCGAGCACAAGACGATCATGAATGACGCGACCTATCTCAAGGCACACCGCACGGCCTCGAGCCTTGGGGTGAAAAAGGGGGGCGCGGGCGCCAGATCGGGCGCACCAAAGGCGGTATGAACACCAAGTTGCACGCTGTCGCCGATGCGAAGGGGCGGCCGATCGGGTTCTTCATGTCGGCCGGCCAGGTTAGCGATTACACCGGCGCGGCGGCGCTGCTGGGCAGCCTGCCGAAGGCTGAGTGGCTTCTGGCCGACAGGGGCTACGACGCTGATTGGTTCAGAGACGCTTTGAAAGACAAGGGGATAAAGGTTTGCATCCCCGGACGGAGGTCCCGCAAGAAGGTCGTCAAATACGACAAGCGGCGTTACAAAAGGCGTAACCGCATCGAAATCATGTTCGGACGTCTGAAGGACTGGAGGCGCGTCGCAACCCGTTATGACCGCTGCCCGGAAACGTTCTTCTCAGCGATCATGCTCGCCGCAACCGTCTTGTTCTGGCTGTGAAACTTAATGGGTCTGGAGCCTAAATGGCGATAGCGCCATACGGTTGAGGATCTCAAGACCGGGCCAAGAGAACCGCGTTCGACGATCTTGACCGAGGCCGAAGAGGTGACCATCGTCGCTTTCCGGCGGTACACGCTGATGCCGTTGGACGATTGCCTGTATGCCCTGCAGCCATCCATCCCGCATCTGACGCGCTCAGCGCTGCATCGGTGCCTGCAGCGATGAGCCATTGCGGCGCCATTGGTTCAAGCCCAATGGCGAATGCATTTCCCGGTTGCCTGATGTGGAGGGCGACAAGCCGAAGCGCCAGAAGTTCAAGCGCTACCCCATCGGCTTCTTTCACATCGACATCGCCGAGGTGCAGACCGCTGAGGGCAAGCTATTTCTGTTCGTTGGCATCGACCGCACGAGCAAGTTTGCCGTCACCCAGCTCGTCGACAAGGCAGACAGGAAGACAGCATGGGAGTTCCTGCAGCACATGCTTGAAGCATTCGCCGACATGCGGCTCATCCTATCAGATCCACACCATTCTCACCGATCGAGCCAGCGGGCGCCACCGGTTCAAGCCCGATGGCGAGGGGCATTCAGTTCGCCGAGCAGCCGCGTAACCGGAATACACTCTCTTCCCGGCCCATGCGCTTTGACATGATCTGCGAGGGCGAGACCTTGTCCGCCATTGGTCCGAGGACAATGGTCGAGCGGTATCGAGCACCGCCTCACGAAGCCAAACCACCCTTGGACGAATGGGCAGGTCGAGCGGATGAACCGCACGATCAAGGACGCGACCGTCAAACGCTTTTATTACGACGATCACGACCAGCTCCGCATCCCCTTTGGCGGACTTCATGGCAGCCTGCAATTTCGCCCGCCGGCTCAAGACCCTCGGAGGGCTCACGCCCCGCGAATACATCTGCAAGATCTGGACATCCGAGCCAGACAGATTCATCCTAAACCCGATCCACCAAATGCCGGGACTGAACAAGGTCTCCGGGCACCTTTCGTAACGCGTGGCGACACGTCTCCAGTCCTTCAGACAACGGAACATGATCTCGATGCGATTGCGCCTTTTGTAGCGCCGCTTGTCGTAGTTCACGGGCGTCTTGCGGGACTTCCGGCCGGGGATGCAGGCGCTTATCCCTTTGGCTTCTAACGCGTCTCGCAGCCAGTCAGCATCATAGTCCCGGTCCGCCAAGAGCCACCCAGCCTTCGGCAGGCTGCCCAGAAGTGCCGCCGCGCCAGTATGATCACTGACCTGTCCTACCGACATGAAGAAACGGATAGGTCTGCCTTCGGTGTCAGTGACGGCATGCGGCTTTGTGTTCCGTTCTCGGGCGAAACTGTCCACCGGTCAGTTTCTTCCTCCCTCGAACCCTTTCGTTCGACCGATCTGGCGACCACGCTCCCATTTTTCCGTGTTCAGTCCCGGCATCTGTTGGATCGGATTTGGGATGAATCTGTCTGGCTCAGATGTCGAGATCTTGCGGGTGTATTCGTAGGGTGTGAGCCAGCGGGCGCAGGAAGACAGGCGCCAGACCAAGCTGCTGCAGAAGGCTTGGGCGGAGAGCGGCAAGGTCTATGGCTACCGCAAGCGGCATGACGATCTGGTCGAACAGGGCGAGAGTATCTGTCCGAACCGCGTTTCCCGACTGGCGCAGCTTGCGGGAATCAGGGCGCAGATCGGCTATAAGCGCCGCCCCGGCAGTTAGGGCGGCAAGCCGTCGGTCGTGGTCGATAGCACCCGCCACCGGCAGTTTGATGTCGAGGCCCCGGACAAGGTCTGGGTGACCGACATCACCTCCATCCGGACGCAGGAGGGCTTTGCTTACCTTGCGGTCGTCATCGATCTGTATTCCCGGCGCGTGGTCGGCTGGTCGATGCAAAGCCGTCAGACGACAGATGTCGTCTTGCAGGCCCTGCTCATGGCTGTCTGGCGGCGCAGGCCTAAGAACAAGGTGCTGATCTACTCGGACCAAGGCAGTCAATTGAGCAGCATGGACTGGGCTGCGTTTCTGCGCGCACACAATCTTGAGCATTCGATGAGCCACCGCGGCAACTGCCATGACAATGCCGTTGCGGAGAGCTTCTTCAACCTGCTCAAGCGCGAGCGGATCAGGCGCAGGACTTACCGGAAGCGCGAAAACGCCAGGCAGGACGTGTTCGATTGCATCGAAATGTTCTACAACCCGAGGCGCAAGCACGCGAGAAACGGAATGCTGTCGCCCGCGGAGTTCGAGCGACGGCAGATCATGAGACGTGAAAGCGTCCGAGAAACACGGGGCTATTCAATTTGCCGATGCGGAAGGCCTTTCTCTATCTGGTCGCCATCATGGACTGGTTCACGCGCAAGGTTCTGGCTTGGCGAATATCGAACATGCTTGAGGCCGACTTCTGCGTTGACGCGCTGAGCGAGGCGATCCACAAGTTCGGCCCGTCCGAGATCATGAATACCGATCAAGGATCGCAGTTCACGTCCTTTGCCTGAACCGACCGGCTGAAACGGATCGGCACCCGGATCTCGATGGGCGGCAAGGGCCGCTGTCTCAACAACATCTTCATCGAACGTCTCTGGCGCTCCCTGACGTATGAGTGCGTCTGTCTCCATGCTTGGAAGACCGGGTCACAGGCAAAAACTGGCATCGGCCGCTGGATCACTTTCTACAATCACCAGCGGCCTCACCCCGCCCATGGCGGTCAACCGCCCGCCGTGGTCTACTTCAACACCATCGAAACCGATCACCAGGTGCAGGCAGTAGCTTAAATCACACCGGAAACTGTCCAAGAGTCGGGGAGTAGCTCAAACGTATGGGACAATTCGGCCACCGAGAGCTTCTTTTCTTCGCGGAAAATCGAGAGGATCAACCGCAAGATCTATCGCACCCGCGACGACGCCCGCGCCGACGTCTTCGACTACATTAAACGCTTATACAACCCGCGCAGGCGGCACTCGAAGCGGGCCTAAATCAGCCCAATGGAGTTCGAGGACCGCGCTATGCTAGCTTAACTTGCTTTCAACGAAACCGGCAGCAGCTCACGCACGTCATATCATTGTCAGCGAGCAAATTAGCGGCGGGCGCGCATCGATTCGGCGAACCGTTCGAACAAATAGAGGCTGTCCTGCGGGCCGGGCGCGGCCTCCGGGTGGTGCTGGACGGAAAAGACCGGGCGGTCGGCCATGCGGATGCCGCAATTGCTGCCGTCGAAGAGGCTGACATGGGTCTCGATCACGCCTTGGGGCAGGGATTGCGAATCCACCGCGAAGCCGTGATTCATCGAGGTGATCTCGACCTTGCCGGTCTCGACGTCGCGGACGGGATGGTTCGCGCCGTGATGGCCATGGCCCATCTTGACCGTCCGCGCCCCGAGCGCCAAGGCCAGCATCTGATGGCCCAGACAGATGCCGAAGATCGGCATGTCACGGTCCAGCAGGTCGCGGATCATCGGCACGGCATATTCGCCCGTGGCCGCCGGATCGCCGGGGCCGTTGGACAGGAAGACGCCCTCGGGCTCGTGGGCCATCACCTCCTCGGCGGTGGCGGTGGCGGGCAGGACGGTCACCTCGGCGCCATAGGTCACCAGCGAGCGCAGGATGTTGCGCTTGGCGCCGTAATCCAGCGCCACGACCTTGAAGGGCCGGTCCTCGGTCACGCGGCCAAAGCCCTTGGCCCAGTCCCATGCGCCCTCGTCCCACCGATAGCTCTGGGCGCAGCTGACGTCGCGGGCCAGGTCCAGACCGACGAGGCCGGTCCAGTCGCGCGCCTTGGCGACCAGCGATTCGATGTCGAAATTGCCGTCCGGGTCATGGGCCAGCACCACATGGGGCGCGCCCTGCTGGCGGATCGCGCGGGTCAGGCGGCGGGTGTCCACGCCGCCGATGCCGATGCGGCCGCGCCGGGCCATCCAGTCGGTCAGCTCGGCCGTTGCGCGCCAGTTCGACGGCTCGGTCGGGTCCCACCGCACGACGATGCCGCTGGCCATCGGGTCCTGCGCCTCGTCATCCTCGGGCGTCACGCCGGTATTGCCGATATGGGGAAAGGTGAAGGTCACGATCTGGCTGGCATAGGAGGGATCGGTCATGATCTCCTGATAGCCGGTCATCGCGGTGTTGAAGACCAGTTCGGCCACAACCTCGCCGGTGGCGCCGAAGCCCCGGCCATAAAACACTGTTCCGTCGGCAAGCGCCAGGCAGGCGGTCGGTTTCGTGGCCATGTCGGCACCTCTGGTATGAAAACAGCCGGTGAATAGGCCCCGCGCGCCGCAAGGTCAACCCGCAGCCGCGCGCTTGAACCGCCGGGCGGGACGCACTAGATCGCCGTGCTTGGGCGCATCCCGCGCCCGGAGGATGATGATGGAACTGCGCGCCAAGCTGCAAGCCGCCACCAAGGACGCGATGAAGGCCAAGGACAGCGCCCGGCTGTCGACGCTGCGCCTGATCGGCGCGGCCGTCAGGGACCGCGAGATCGCCGCCCGGGGCGGTGACGGCGACGGCACCCTGACCGAGGCCGACCTGGTCCTGATCCTGTCGCGCATGGTCAAGCAGCGCCAGGAATCCGCCAAGGCCTATGAGGAGGGCGGGCGGCTGGAACTGGCCGCCAAGGAGGAGGCCGAGATCGGCATCATCCAGGAATTCCTGCCCCGCCAGATGACCGAGGCCGAGACGACCGCCGCCATCGACGCGGCCGTGTCCGAACTGGGCGCCAGCTCGATCCGCGACATGGGCCGGGTCATGGCCGTGCTGAAGGACCGCCATGCGGGCCAGATGGATTTCGGCGCCGTGGGCCCGATGGTCAAGGCCCGCCTGATGGGGTGACCTGATGGGGTGAACCGGGGTCGGGCCTTGGGCGTTCGGCGGGGACAGGAGGTGTCCCATGCCCGCAAGATCCAAGGCCCAGCAACGTGCCGCCGGTGCGGCCCTGTCCGCCAAGCGCGGCGAAACCAAGGTCGGCGACCTGCAAGGCGCGTCCAAGGACATGTATGACAGCATGACCGAGGACGAGCTGGAGGATTTCGCCTCGACCGACCATGACGGCCTGCCCGATCACGTCGAGGACGACTAGCCCTTCAACCGAGCCAGTCGCCGATCCAAGTCGTCGCAGAGTGCCCGGCGTTCCTCGGGCGTCAGGAACGCGCCCAGCTCGATTTCGCGCTGGCCGTCGCTGAGCGTCAGATAGGCCTCGACCGGCCCCTTGCGCAGGGTCGGACGCACCCAATAGCTGTTCGTCTGCCACAGCCGCTCCGGGCGGTCGGGATCGTGCCGCCGCACCTGCAGGCGGCGGTGGTCCAAGGTCACCTCCTCCAGCATCTGGCCGCTGCGATAGGTGGACTGGATGGCGAACCACACCCCCGCCACCGACAGCGCCATGAAGGGCAGCAGCCCCCACAGCACCTGCGTCCCCAGCACCGCCAGCACCGGCAGCAGCAGGAACCCCGCCGTCACCCCGATGAACCACACGAAGCCCCGCCGCGGCAGCGAGCGGTGCGGCCAGAGGGTCAGCGTCTGCAAAAAGGCCCCGGAGTGATCCGGGGCCGATTCTGTCCAGCGATAAGGCATCGGGACGGGTCTCAGTGATGGGCCGGGCTGCGGTCCCAATCCTCGCGCTTGGGCAGCTGCTCGAACGTGTGCTCGGGCGGGGGCGAGGGCAGGGTCCATTCCAGCGTGTCGGCGTATTCGTTCCAGTAGTTGTTCTCGGTCACGCGCTTGCCGGCGAACAGGGTGTAGAACACGATGCCGATGAAGAAGATGAACGAGGCGAAGGACAGATAGGCGCCCCAGGAGCTGACCGCGTTCCAGAACGCATATTCGACCGGATAGTCGATATAGCGGCGCGGCATGCCCTGACGGCCCAGGAAGTGCTGCGGGAAGAAGGTCAGGTTCGCGCCGATGAACATCGCCCAGAAGTGCAGCTTGCCGGCCCATTCGGGATACTGGCGGCCCGACATCTTGCCCATCCAGTAATAGATGCCGGCAAAGATGGCGAAGACCGCGCCGAGCGACATCACATAGTGGAAATGCGCCACGACGTAATAGGTGTCGTGATAGACACGGTCCAGCGGAGCCTGCGACAGCACGACGCCGGTGACGCCGCCCACGGTGAACAGGAACAGGAAGCCGAAGGCCCAGAGCATCGGGGTCTTGAACTCGACCGAGCCGCCCCACATCGTCGCGATCCACGAGAAGACCTTGATGCCCGTGGGCACGGCGATCGTCATGGTGGCCAGCATGAAATAGGCCTGCTGGGTCAGCGACATGCCGACGGTGTACATGTGGTGCGCCCACACGACGAAGCCCAGGATCCCGATCGCGGCCATGGCCAGAACCATCGGCAGGTAACCGAAGATCGGCTTCTTCGAGAAGGTCGCGATGACGTGGCTGATGATGCCGAAGCCGGGCAGGATGATGATGTAGACCTCGGGGTGGCCGAAGAACCACAGGATGTGCTGATACAGCACCGGGTCACCGCCGCCGGCCGGGTTGAAGAAGTTCGTGCCGAAGTTGCGGTCCATCAGCAGCATGGTGATGGCGCCGGCCAGGACGGGCAGGGCCAGCAGGATCAGCCAGGCGGTGATGAAGACCGACCAGGCGAAGAGCGGCACCTTGAACAGCGTCATGCCGGGGGCGCGCATGTTCAGGAAGGTGGTGATGATGTTGATCGCACCGACGATGGAGCTGGCACCCGAGACGTGGACCGCGAAGATCGCCAGATCCATCGAATAGCCGCCCTCGTTCGTGGACAGCGGCGGATACAGGACCCAGCCCACGCCCGAACCCAGCTGCTGGTTGCCGCCCGGCGCCAGCAGCGAGGCGATGCCCAGCAGCAGGCCGGCCACATAGAGCCAGTAGCTGAGGTTGTTCATGCGCGGGAAGCTCATGTCCGGCGCGCCGATCTGCAGCGGCATGAAGTAGTTGCCGAAACCGCCGAACAGCGCCGGGATCACCACGAAGAACATCATCAGGACGCCGTGATAGGTGATCAGGACGTTCCACAGGTGCCCGTTGGGGGTGCATTCGCGGCTGGCATCGGCGAAGAAGCGCGCGCCTTCCATGCACATGTACTGGACGCCCGGCTCGTGCAGTTCCATCCGCATGTAGACGGTGAACGCGACCGCGATCAGGCCGGCCAGGCCGGAGGTGAACAGGTACAGGATACCGATGTCTTTGTGATTGGTGGACATGAACCAGCGGGTGAAGAACCCGCGCTGGTCATGATGGTCGTCGTGGCCGTGTGCGGCTGCGTCTGCCATACCCGAACTCCCTCAAGATGTCTTCGACCCGGCCTGGCAGACCGGCATTATCACGCGTTCTTTAGACCACCCGTGCAGACCGGGCAATGCGTCACTATGGACTTTGACGAGAAAGCCCCCGCCGGTGAAGCCGTCTTGGCGGGGGCCGGTCCTTCAGGTGATGCGGCAGATCGCCGCGCCGCGTCACTCGGTCGGCGCGTCGGGCGACACGGTGGTCAGATAGGCCGCCAGATCCGCCTGGTTGCGGTTCAGGCGGAAGGTCATCTTGCTGCGCACGGACGAATCGCCGGACTTCTCCTGGACCCAGGCACCGGGATCGGTGACATAGGCGATCATCTCCTCCTCGGTCCAGACCATGTCCGGATTGGCCTCGCGCACGGCAAGCAGGCCGTCGCCGTAGCGGTAGCCCTCCTCATGCGCGATGGGCGCGCCGATGATGTTCCACAGGTTCGGGCCGGTGGCGCCGCCGCGCACGATGTCGGTGCCGGCATCGTCCTGGATCATGTGGCAGGCCCGGCATTTGCGGAATTCGCTCTCGCCCACGGCGGGATCGCCCGCATCCTGGGCCAGGGCGGGCATGGCTAGGGTCGCGCCCAGCAGGGCGCCGACAATGGCTGGTCTCATCTGTGCTTCCTCGTTCGGCCCTTGGGCGGGCAATCTTCTCCCACCGGCAGCCTAGACCCGGAGCCTCGGGGAAATCCAGCCATCGAAAGGTCGCATGGAAAGAAGTGATCGCGGCCCTCAGGCGAAGCGGTCCCGGAAGCTGTCGCGCAGAGCGACATCCAGGTCGGCCATCCCCACCGGCAGGCCCAGATCGACCAGCGAGGTGACCCCGTGCCCGATGATCCCGCAGGGCACGATGCCCGCGTAATGCCCCAGATCGGGATCCACGTTGACCGAGATGCCGTGAAAGCTGACCCACCGGCGCAGCTTGATGCCGATGGCGGCGATCTTGTCCTCGCGCATGGCGCCGTCGGGCAGGGGGGGCTTGTCGGGGCGTTCGATCCAGACGCCCACCCGGCCCGCGCGCACATGCCCCGTCACTCCGAACCGGCCGAGCGCGTCGATGACCCACCCCTCCAGCTGGGTGACGAAGGCGCGCACGTCGCGCCCTCGCCGGTTCAGGTCCAGCATCACGTAGGCGATTCGCTGGCCCGGCCCGTGATAGGTGTATTGCCCGCCGCGCCCGGTCGGATGGACCGGAAAGCGCGCATCCAGCAGATCCTCGGGGCGCGCGCTGGTCCCCGCGGTATAGAGCGGCGGATGCTCGACCAGCCAGATCGCCTCGTTCGCGCGGCCCGCGCCGATATCGGCCACGCGGGCCTCCATCAGGCGCACCGCGTCCTCATGGCCCGTCAGGCCGTCGCTGATGATCCATTCCACCATGGCCGCGATGTGGCCTTCCCGGCGCGCCGCGTCAATGCCCCGCGCGCGGCGCAGAAATCGCTTTCCTTCGCCAAAGGGCTGGGCTATCAGGCGCGCACTGCCCGGATGCGGCCGTGGCGGAATTGGTAGACGCGCAGCGTTGAGGTCGCTGTTCCTTAACCGGAGTGGAAGTTCGAGTCTTCTCGGCCGCACCAACCCCTTCCCGAACGATCGGGCCGTTCAGTGGCCCTCGAATTCGCAGAGGGCGTGGACGGGCATGTCCATCGCCTCCAGCACCTTGCGGCCGCCCAGGTCGGGCAGGTCGATGACGAAGGCGCAGCCGATCACCTCGGCCCCGAGACGACGGCAGAGCGTGATCGCCGCCGCCGCCGTGCCGCCCGTCGCCAGCAGGTCGTCCACGATCAGGACCTTTTCGCCGGGCTTCAGCGCGTCGTCATGGATCTCCATGATCGCCTCGCCATATTCCAGCTGATAGGCCTCGCTGATGACCGTGCCGGGCAGCTTGCCCTTCTTGCGGATCGGCACGAAGCCGGTGGACAGCTGATGCGCCACCGCGCCGCCCAAGATGAAGCCGCGCGCCTCCAGCCCCACGACCTTGTCGATGCGCGTGCCGGCATGGGTGTGCAGCAGCTGGTCCACCGCCATGCGAAAGCCGCGCGCATCCGCGAACAGCGTCGTCACGTCGCGAAAGATGATCCCCTCATGCGGGAAATCGTGGATCGAGCGGATGTAGTCGCGGACCGAACGGCTCATGCCGGGCGCTCCATCTCGAAGAGGTCGGTGACGGCGGCGTAATCCTTGTAGCCGAGCCGCGAGATCCAGCCCCCCGCGGCACGCGGGTCGAACCGGCCGTCCACGATGCAGTCGTCGCGCAGATGCACCCCCGTCACCACGCCGAAGACCGCGAAATTGGCATCCCCCGCCAAGGGCACGATCTGGGTCATCCGGCATTCCAGCGCGGCGGCGGCCCCCTCCACGCGCAGACAGTCGATGCCGGTGCAGGGCGCGGATGGGATCCCGGCCGCCTCGAATTCGCTGGCCCCGGCGGGCAGGGGGGCGGATGTCGCGTTGATCTGGTCGCGCAGATCGCCGGTGGCGATGTTGACGCAGAAGACCCCCGTCTCGATGATCTGGGCGACGCTGTCCTTGGTGCCTGCGCGGTCGCCCTTGGCCCCGGTCGAGGCGAACATCACCTGCGGCGGCACATAGGCCACGGCGTTGAAGAAGGAATAGGGCGCCAGGTTGTCGCCCTTGGATCCGCGGGTCGAGATCCAGCCGATCGGGCGCGGGGCCACGATCGCGTTGAAGGGGTTGTGGGGCAGGCCGTGTCCGGCTTCGGGGCGATAGAACATGGGCGGCCTCCTGATGCGTTCGCGCGCCAACCTGCCCCGGATTTTCGTCCGGCGCAATGTTTCGCGCGGGCGCGGGGCATGCTATGGCGCCGCCCGACAGCAGGAGGCGCGATGTACGAGATCTGCCCCGAGACCCGCGCCGACGGCCCCGAGGTCGAGACGCTCTATGACCTGTGCTTTGCGCCGGGTCGGACGGCGCTGTCATCCTATCGTCTGCGCGACGGGGTCCCGCCCGTGGCGGATCTGTGCCTGGTGCTGCGCGG
This sequence comes from Paracoccus aestuarii, assembly GCF_028553885.1. Taxonomy (NCBI): domain Bacteria; kingdom Pseudomonadati; phylum Pseudomonadota; class Alphaproteobacteria; order Rhodobacterales; family Paracoccaceae; genus Paracoccus; species Paracoccus aestuarii. The sequence continues at coordinate 2,439,548 of NZ_CP067169.1, read as the reverse complement.
CGCGGGCACGCTGATGGCGGCGATCCGGTTCTGGCCGGTGCGCGTGGGGCGGCGACGGGTGCTGCTGCTGGGGCCGATCGCGGTCCATCCGACCGCTCAGGGCGAGGGGCTGGGCGGGCTGTTGATGCATGACAGCCTGCGCCGGGCCACGGGCTGCGGCTGGTCGCGGGTGCTGCTGGTGGGGGACGAGCCCTATTACCGGCGTTTCGGCTTTGTCCGGCTGGACGGGGTGGTCATGCCGCCCCCCACCAATCCCGACCGCGTGCTGGGGCTGGAACTTCGCGCCGGGGCCTGGGTTGGTGTGACGGGGCCGGTGGCGCGTGAACCCGACCCCGTTCAGATGCCGTCGCTGCCGACCGCGCCCCAGGGCGAGGATTGCCGGCAGGTCCAGACGCCGGAAAGGCCCCATCGTGACGAAACCCCCCGCCGCTGATCCCCCCCGGACCGAGATCCTGCCCCCCATCACCGACCCGGTCCTGCTGGACCAGATCGACCGCCTGGCCCGACGCCATGCCGAGGCCGCGGGCATGGGGATGCAGCTGATGACCCGTATCGGCAACGGGGCCGAGGGCCTGCTGGACCGGCTGCCGGGCTTTGTGCGCGGGCGGCTGGACGGAGCCACGCGGGCGGCGCTGATGCGGGCCTTCGGGGCGGCGAACCGGTCGCGCAAGGTGGTGCGCGACCGCGGCGACTGGTTCAACCGGATGGCCTCGACCGTGACGGGGGCGGCGGGCGGCGTGGGCGGCTTCGCCGGCGCGCTGGTCGAATTGCCCTTCACCGTCACGCTGCTGTTGCGGGCGATGCTGGACATCGCCGCCGAACACGGCCTGGACCCCGACAGCGACGAGGTGCGGATGGAATGCCTGCGCATCTTTGCCGCCGCAGGGCCGATGGAGCCCGATGACGGCGCCACCGACATGGGCCTGCTGGCCGCGCGGCTGTCGGTGACGGGCCAGACGGTGCAGGGGCTGATCAGCAAGGTCGCGCCGCGCCTGTCCGTGTCCCTGGGCCAGAAGATGGCCGCCCAGGCCGCCCCGGTCTTTGGCGCGGTGGTGGGGGCGTCGATCAACTATACCTTCGCGCGCTATTATCAGGAACTGGCGCGGGTGCATTTCGGCCTGATGCGCCTGTCGCGCGAGACCGGCCTGCCGCGCGAGGCGCTGACCGAGGCGCTGCAACTGGCCATCCGCCGGCATGCGGCCTGATCACGCCTCGTCATTCTCCAGCGCCAAGGGGGCGGCGTCGGCGGTCAGGTCCGCCGTGCCCAAGGGGCCGGAGGGCCGCGCCAGCCGCGCCTTGGTGATCCAGAACAGCCGTTCCTGCGCGCGCGTGATCGCGACATAGGCCAGCCGCTTCCACAGTTGGACCCCGGCCTCGGCCCGGTTGGACCAAGCGGCGGCGCTGATATCGGGGCCGAAGACCTGCACCTGCGGCCATTGGCTGCCCTGCGCCTTGTGGATGGTGACCGCCGCCCCGTGCAGAAAGGCCGCGCCCATGCGGGCGGCATAGGGGATGAAGGGTTCGTCCTCGTCCGGCATCTCGATCTTGACGATGCTGGCGGCGGACAGGCGCGGATCCTCGGCCCCGATCACATGCAGGCGCGAGAAGCCGGGCTTGCGGCCCGGCCCCAGATAGACGACCTGGGCGCCCTTGATCAATCCGCGCGCCTCCAGGTCGATGCGTTTCTTGCGGTGTTTCAGCGGCAGTTCCAGCCCGTCGCAGATCAGCGGCTCGCCCGGCAGCAGCGCGTCGCCCGGCGCGCCGAAGGCGGTGCGGAAGGCGTGGATCAGCCGGATGCGCGTCGCGTTGCGCCAGACCAGCACCGGGCTGCGCGACATCAGGTCGCTTTCCACGCGTTCGGCCCAGACCACGCGGTCATCCTTGCGCGCCGCCGCGCGGATCATCGATTCGAATTCGTCGAAGCCCAGCCTGTCATCCGACAGCGCATGGGCCAGGTCCAGGATCGGGTTGTCGTCGGCCTGGCGGTGGATGCGGTTCAGGATCAGCCGCTGCGGGGCGGCCAGACGGTCGAAGACCATCGCCCCCGACTGGCCCACCGGGGCCAGCTGGGCCGGATCGCCGAACAGGACCAGCACCGGAAAGATCTCGCGCAGATCCTCGAACTGCTTTTCGTCCAGCATCGAGGCCTCGTCGATCAGCCCGACATCCAGACCCTCCTCGCGGCGGGTCCAGCCGCGGATGAAATCCGATCCGCGCAGCCCCGCATTGGCCAGCGCGCCGGGGATCGAGGCATGCTGGTCATAGAAGGCCTTGGCCCGATCCAGCGCGACATCGGTCAGCCCCTCGATCACCGGGCGTTCGCCGGTGCCGGTCAGCCATTCGGCGATCTTTTCGTATTGGGGATCATAGACCGGGGTATAGAGGATGCGGTGGATCGTGGTGGCGGGCACGCCGCGCATGCGCAGCACGAAGGCGGCCTTGTTCGTCGGCGCCAGGATCGCGACGCTGCGCCGGTCCTTGCGCTTGCGGCCCTCGTAATCGGGGCTGATCAGGTCCACCCCGGATGCCAGCAGCGCCTTGGTGATCATCGACAGCATCAGCGTCTTGCCCGACCCCGCCTTGCCGATCACCGCCATGACGCGGCCCTTGCCGGGTTCGGCCGGCTGGACCTCCTCGGCGATGATGTCGATGCCCGCCGCCCCGAAGGTCTCGGCAAGGCTGTCCCATGCGTCGGCCTGGTCGGGCGACAGGGTGGGGGCGGGGGCAAGGCTGTTCATGCCCTGTCCCATATCGCGACTGGCCGCCCGAAGCAAAGCGCGGCGCAACTTTTTCCGCCGCTCATGCGTAACTGATCCATCCCCAAGGAAGGAACCGCCATGATCGAGCTGTTCTTCGTCACCTGCCTGCTGGCCCAGCCCGACCGCTGCACCGATCGAAGCCTGCTGTTCGAGGAACGCGGCGGGCTGTTCGGCTGCATGCTGCAGGGCCAGTCCGAGCTGGCCCGCTGGATCGAGACCCATCCGTCCGAACGCGTGCGCGAATGGAAATGCCGCTATGCCGGGGCGGGCGAGCGCCGCGCCTGAAATTCAGGCAGCGGCCCCGCGGCGGGCATCGCGCGCTTTGGCGCAGGGCCATGCCGTGCTAGGCTGCATCGGCGGGGAGGACACCCAAGCGAGGTCGTCCCATGATCGAACTGTTCTTCGTCACATGCCTTGCGGCGGACCCGGCCGTCTGCCGCGACCGCAGCCTTCTTTATACCCAAGACGTGGGTCTGATGACCTGCATGATGGGGGCGCAGACCCAATTGGCCGCATGGGCCGCCCGCCACCCGGATCAGCGCGTGGCGCGCTGGCAATGCCGGATGGCGGGGTTGTCCGACCGGACGGCGTGAGGCCCGGGGTCCGGGCGCCTCAGCGGCGCCCGGCCTCCAGCGCATCCTCGAAGGTGCGCAGGCCCATGCGCGGGGACTGGACCAGCACCGACATGTTGCCGGGCTTGTGCTGGTTGCGATACATCTTCATATGCGCCGCCGGGATCTCGGCCCAGGGAAAGACCTCGGACATGCAGGGGTCCAGGCGGCGTTCCAGCATCAGCTTGTTGGCGGCGCTGGCCTGCTTCAGATGCGCGAAATGCGAACCCTGCACGCGCTTCTGGTGCATCCAGAGGTAACGCACGTCGAAGGTGCAGTTGAACCCGGTGGTGCCTGCGCAGATCACGACCATGCCGCCCTTCTTGCAGACCAGGGTGCTGACCGGAAAGGTCGCCTCGCCCGGATGCTCGAAGACGATGTCCACGTTGTTGCCCTTGCCGGTGATGTCCCAGATGGCGGCGCCGAACTTGCGCGCCTCGGTGAACCATTCCTTGTATTCGGGCGTGTTCACCTTGGGCAGCTGGCCCCAGCAGTTGAACTCCTTGCGGTTGATGACCCCTTTGGCGCCCAAGCCCATGACGAAGTCGCGCTTGTCCTCCTCGGAGATCACGCCGATGGCGTTGCCGCCGGCCGCGTTGATCAGCTGGATCGCATAGGACCCCAGCCCCCCCGAGGCGCCCCAGACCAGCACGTTCATGCCGGGCTTCAGTTCGTGCGGCTCGTGGCCGAAGAGCATCCGATAGGCCGTGGCCAGGGTCAGCGTGTAGCAGGCCGATTCCTCCCAGGTCAGGTGGCGCGGGCGGGGCATCAGCTGCTGGGCCTGGACGCGGGTGAACTGGGCGAAGCTGCCATCGGGGGTCTCGTATCCCCAGATCCGCTGCGTGGGCGAGAACATCGGGTCGCCGCCATTGCAATGCTCGTCATCGCCGTCATCCTGGTTGCAGTGGATGACGACCTCGTCCCCGACCTTCCAGCGCTTGACCTTGTCGCCCACCGCCCAAACGATGCCCGAGGCGTCGGATCCGGCGATGTGATAGGGCTGCTTGTGCACGTCGAACATGCTGATCGGCACGCCGAGGCCCGCCCAGATGCCGTTATAGTTGACGCCCGCCGCCATCACCAGGACCAGCACCTCGTTGCTGTCGATCTTGGGGGTCTCGACGACCTCCAGCTGCATGGCCTGATCGGGTTCGCCTTGGCGTTCGCGGCGGATCGCCCAGGCATGCATCTGTGCAGGCACATGGCCCAGAGGCGGCATCTCGCCGACCTCATACAGGTCTTTGACGGGCGCATCATAGGGCGCGATCGTGGTCGGTGCGTCGAGGGCCATCTGCTTCTCCTGTCCAGTGCCGCAGCGCAGAATCAATGCGCCTGATTGGCTTGTCCTATGTCAAACAGGGTAATAATGCAATCATCGAACCCGTCAAGACGAAATAAAATGTCCGCTGCGTCGCCGCATCTGCCGCGGTGCGGCGAATTGACGGCGCAGTATTCTGTCTGTATCAATTTTGCAAAGGCAATATTGTTGCGAGGACCTCTGATGGCCGAGAAGGACAAACCCTGGTTGTTCCGCACCTATGCGGGCCATTCGACGGCGGCGAAATCGAACGCGCTCTATCGGACAAACCTGTCCAAGGGTCAGACCGGCCTGTCGGTGGCCTTCGACCTGCCGACCCAGACCGGCTATGACAGCGACCACATCCTGGCGCGGGGCGAGGTCGGCAAGGTCGGCGTGCCCGTCTGCCATCTGGGCGACATGCGCGCGCTGTTCGACCAGATCCCGCTGGAGCAGATGAACACCTCGATGACGATCAACGCGACCGCGCCCTGGCTGCTGTCGCTCTATATCGCCGTGGCCGAGGAGCAGGGGGCCGATGTGTCGCGCCTGCAGGGCACCGTCCAGAACGACCTGATCAAGGAATACCTGTCGCGCGGCACCTATATCTGCCCGCCCGCGCCGTCCTTGGCGATGATCACCGACATCGCCGCCTATACCCGCCAGCACCTGCCCAAATGGAACCCGATGAATGTCTGTTCCTATCACCTGCAGGAGGCGGGCGCGACGCCGGAGCAGGAGCTGGCCTATGCGCTGGCCACCGCCATCGCGGTGCTGGACGACCTGAAGGGCAAGGTCCCCGAGGAGAGCTTCCCCGAGATGGTCGGGCGGATCAGCTTCTTCGTGAATGCGGGCATCCGCTTTGTGACCGAGCTGTGCAAGATGCGCGCCTTCACCGAGCTGTGGGATGAAATCACCCGCGACCGCTATGGCATCGCGGAGGAGAAATACCGCCGGTTCCGCTATGGCGTGCAGGTCAACAGCCTGGGCCTGACCGAGCAGCAGCCCGAGAACAACGTCTATCGCATCCTGCTGGAGATGTTGGCCGTCACGCTGTCCAAGAACGCCCGCGCCCGCGCCGTGCAGCTGCCCGCCTGGAACGAGGCCCTGGGCCTGCCGCGGCCTTGGGATCAGCAATGGTCGCTGCGTATGCAGCAGATATTGGCCTATGAGACGGACCTTCTGGAATATGGCGATCTGTTTGACGGCAACCCGGTGATCGCGGCGAAGGTCGAGGAGCTGAAACAAGGCGCGCGGGACGAGCTGGCGCTGCTGGACCAGATGGGCGGGGCGATCGCGGCCATCGACTACATGAAGGCGCGGCTGGTCGAATCGAATGCCGCCCGTCTGGGGCGGATCGAGACGAATGAGACGGTCGTGGTCGGCGTGAACCGCTGGCAGCAGGCGGAACCCTCGCCGCTGACGGCGGGGGATGGCGGGATCATGGTCGTGGACCCGGCGGTGGAACAGGATCAGATCGCCCGGCTGCAGGCCTGGCGGGGGGCTCGCGACGAGGGGGCCATCGAGGCCGCCCTCGCCGCGCTGCGCCTTGCGGCGCAGAAGGGGGACAACATCATGACTCCGTCCATCGCGGCGGCGCGGGCCGGGGTCACGACCGGCGAATGGGCCGGCGTGATGCGGTCGGTGCATGGCGAATATCGCGGCCCCACGGGCGTGTCCGCAAGCCCGTCCAACCGCACCGAGGGACTGGAGGAGATCCGCGAGGCGGTGGATGCGGTCAGCGCCCGCCTGGGGCGGCGGCTGAAGTTCCTGGTCGGCAAGCCGGGCCTCGACGGCCATTCCAACGGGGCCGAACAGATCGCTTTTCGCGCCCGCGACTGCGGCATGGACATCACCTATGAGGGCATCCGCCTGACGCCCGAGGAGATCGTCGCCCGCGCGCGCGAGGAGGAGGCCCATGTCGTCGGCCTGTCGATCCTGTCGGGCAGCCACCTGCCGCTGATCGAGGATCTGATGGCGCGGATGCGGGCCGCCGGGCTGGACCACGTGCCGGTCATCGTCGGCGGCATCATCCCCGACGAGGATGCGGCACGCCTGCGGGCCATGGGCGTGGCGCGGGTCTATACCCCCAAGGATTTCCAGCTGAACACGATCATGATGGATATCGTGGGGCTGGCCGAACCCGGCGCCGAGGCCGCCTGAAATGCGGAACGCCGCCCCGATGGGGCGGCGTTCGCGGTGTCGATGGCGGCTGGATCAGAAGCCCAGGCCGGCATATTTCGACTTGAACTTGGACACACGGCCACCGGCATCCATCAGGCGCGACGAGCCGCCGGTCCAGGCCGGATGCGAGGTCGGGTCGATGTCCAGCGACATGGAATCACCTTCCGCGCCCCAGGTGGAGCGGGTCTCGTAGGTGGTGCCGTCGGTCATCTTGACCGAGATCATGTGGTAATCAGGGTGGATGTCTTTTTTCATGGCGTGACCTCGGCTCAGGCTTTCGCGTCCGACAGGGGACGGTAGTTGGTCTTTTCGACGATACGGGCCGACTTGCCGCGACGATCGCGCAGATAGTACAGCTTGGCGCGACGGACCTTGCCGCGACGCACGACCGTGATCGAATCGATATTGGTCGAATAGAGCGGGAACACGCGTTCCACGCCTTCGCCGAAGCTGATCTTGCGGACCGTGAAGCTGGCCGCGATGTTCGCGCCGCCACGGCGCGAGATGCAGACGCCTTCGTAGTTCTGGACGCGGGTGCGGGTGCCCTCGGTCACTTTATAGCCGACGCGGATCGTGTCGCCGGCCTTGAAGTCGGGGATGGTCTTGCCGAGCTCGGCGATCTGCTCGGCTTCGAGTTGTGCGATCAGGTTCATCGCTTGGGTTCCTTGTCATGCTCGCGGTGTCTCCGCGATTGGTCTGATGCGCCCGAGCGCTGTCGGTCCTTTGTCGGGTCCATACCGTCCTGGTATGCCCGCCACAGATCGGGGCGGCGTTCCCTGGTCAGCCTTTCGGCCTCACTCGCCCGCCAATCGGCGATGGCCGCGTGATTGCCCGACAGCAGAACCGGCGGGATGTCGCGGCCGTCCCATTGGGCAGGCTTCGTGAACTGGGGAGCCTCGAGAAGACCCCGGTTGCCGATGGAAAAGGATTCCTCGGCCAGAGAATCATGATTGCCCAGCACGCGCGGTATAAGCCGGACCGTCGCGTCGATCAAGACCTGCGCGGCGATCTCTCCTCCGGTCAGGACATAGTCGCCGATGCTGACCTCCTCGATGGCGTGCTTGTCCAGCACGCGCTGGTCCACGCCCTCGAAGCGGCCGCAGATCAGGGTAACCCCGGGGCCTTGCGCCAGGGCGCGGGCGCGGGCCTGGGTCAGCGGCCTGCCGCGCGGCGACATGTAGATCACCGGCAGGCCGGGTCCCGCCTCGCGCAGGGCCGCGTCCAGCACGTCGGGGCGGATCACCATGCCCGCGCCGCCGCCCGCGGGGGTGTCGTCGACGTTGCGGTGCCGGCCCAGCCCGTGTTCGCGCAGCGGGATGGTCTGCAGGTTCCACAGACCCTGCGCCAGGGCCTTGCCGGTCAGGGACAGGCCCAGGATGCCTGGAAAGGCCTCGGGGAACAGGGTGACGATGCGCGCGGTCCAGGCGCCCAGGACCTGCGGTTCCGCCATCAGCTCGCGCGGGCGCAGGCTGGGGCGGGCGGTCAGGCGGCCATGGGATCGGGGCGCGTCGGTCATTCCCCGCCGTCGCCTCCGCTGTCCTGGGGCGGGTCGACGATGATGCGGCGCGCGGCCAGATCGACCGTCGGCACCACGGCCCGGGTGAAGGGCAGCATCAGCGCCTGCGCGCCGCCCACGATCTCCAGGATGTCGCCCGCGCCGTGGTCATAGATCGCGCGGACCCGGCCCAAGGCGGCGCCGCCGGTATCGACGACCTCCAGCCCGATCAGGTCGGCGTGATAGAATTCGTCATCGGGCAGCGAGGGCAGCACGCTGCGCGGCGCCCAGAGCGTGACGCCTCGCAGGGCATCGGCCTGTTCCTTGGTGGTGACGCCCGACAGCCGCGCGCCCAGGCCCCCGGTGACCGGGCGCGTCAGGGTCAGGTCGAACCGGCGCGCCCCGTCCTCGGTCGTCAGGGGGGCATAGCCCGCGATGTCGGTCGGCTCGGCGCAGAAGCTTTTCAGCCGCACCTCTCCGTGGACCCCGAAGGCGCCCGCGATGGCGCCGACGCAGATGCGATCATGGCTCATGTCAGTCCCCCGAAAGGCAGACTGGCGGGGTCGCCCCCGCCAGCAGGATCACTCGGCGTCGGCCGGAGCGGCCTTCTTGGCGCGCTCTTCGGCGCGGGCCTTGGCTTTCTTGCCCGGCTCGGCCTTCTTCATGTTCTTGCGCTCGGTCTTTTCCTTGACGCCGGCGGCCTCCAGGAAGCGGGCGACGCGGTCCGTGGGCTGCGCGCCCTGGCCCAGCCAGTACTGGATGCGCTCCACGTCCATCTTGACGCGGTCTTCGCTGTCCTTGGCCAGCAGCGGGTTGTAAGTGCCCAGCTTCTCGATGAAGCGGCCGTCGCGCGGCATGCGCGAATCGGAGGCGACGATGGCGTAATGCGGGCGCTTCTTGCTGCCACCACGGGCCAGGCGGATCTTCATGGACATGGATAGTCTCCTTGGGTTGTCGTCCGGTCAGGACTGATAATGCTCGTGGTGCCGAATGACTTCGGCGATCACGAAGGTCAGGAATTTGCGCGCGAATTCCGGGTCGAGATCGGCCTCGCGCGCGAGGCGTTCCAGGCGTTCGATCTGGCTTGCCTCGCGCGAGGGATCGGACGGCGGAAGGTCGTGGTCGGCCTTGAGGCGGCCGACGGATTGGGTGTGCTTGAAGCGCTCGGCCAGCGTATAGACCAGGATCGCGTCCAGGCGGTCGATGCTGGCGCGGTGGTCCTTCAGCAGGGCCGCGGCGCGGGCGGTGGCGTCGGTCATGCGGCCTCCGGGGCGGGGTGGCGATAGACGATGCAGGGGTGATCGAAGACCGGCGTGGCGGCCCCCCGGTCGCGCACCGCCCCAAGCCGTTCGGCCAGCGCGATCGAACGGGCGTTCTCCGGGTCGATATAGCTGACGGCGGTGGTCCAGCCCAGATCGCGGAAGGCGTGCTCGCGCGCGGCGCGCACGGCCTCGGCCACCAGACCCTTGCCCTCCACCGCCTGCGACCAGGCGGTCCAGCCCAACTCGCGCTCGGGCCAGCCATCGGGATACCACGGGCCGACCATGCCCAGGGGCATGTCCTCCTGCCCCTTGTGGCAGAAGACGAACATGCCAAAGCCGCGCATCACCCAATGGCCGGTCAGATGGCCGAAGGCGCGCCAATAGGCGCCGGGCTTGGGTTCGGTCACGCCGCCGCCCACGAAGCGCGCGCGGTCGGACTGATAGAAGCTGCGCCAATGCGGCCAGTCGCCGCCCTGCGGCGCGCGCAGGATCAGGCGCTCGGTCTCGAGGGCCGGGGTGGGGGACAGGGTGATCATTTCTTGCCGAACATCCCGCCCAGCCCGCCCGGCAGCCCGGCGCGGCCCAGTTGACCGCCCAGGCCCTTGGGATCGGCCAGCATCTTCTGCGCCTCGGCCATCTTGGCGGGGTCGAGGTTGTCCATGTCGGGCAGGCCGCCGCCCTTGCCTGTCATGGCGCGCATGGCCTGCTTCAGCATGCCGCCCTTGCCCATCTTGCCCAGCTTCTTCATCGTGTCGGCCATCTGCTTCTGCATCTTCAGCAGCTTGTTCAGGTCCGACACGTCGAGACCCGCACCCGCGGCGATGCGCTTTTTCCGGCTGGCCTGCAGCAGGTCCGGATTGGCGCGTTCCTTCTTGGTCATCGAATTGATCAGGGCGATCTGGTGGCGGATGACCTTGTCATCATAGCCCGCGGCCTCGGCCTGCTTGGCCATCTTCTGCATGCCGGGCATCATGCCCATGACAGACTGCATGCCGCCCATTTTCTGCATCTGCTCCAGCTGGCCGCGCAGGTCGTTCATGTTGAAGAGGCCCTTCTGGAACCGCTTCATCATGCGCTCGGCCTGCTCGACCTCCAGCACAGCTTGGGCCTTCTCGACCAAGGCCACGATGTCGCCCATGCCCAGGATGCGGCCCGCGACGCGCTGCGCGTCGAAGGTCTCCAGCGCGTCCATCTTTTCGCCCAGACCCACGAAGCGGATCGGCTTGCCGGTCACGGCGCGCATCGAGAGGGCCGCGCCGCCGCGCCCGTCGCCGTCCATCCGGGTCAGGACCACGCCGGTGACGCCGACCTTGGCGTCGAATTCCGTGGCGACGTTCACGGCATCCTGGCCGGTCAGGCCGTCGACGACCAGCAGCGTCTCGCGCGGCTGCGCGATGTCGCGGACTTGCTGGACCTGGTCCATCAGCGCCTGGTCGATATGCAGGCGACCGGCGGTGTCCAGCATGACCACGTCATAGCCGCCCAGACCCGCCTGCGTCTTGGCGCGGGTGGCGATCTGTGTCGCGGTCTGGCCCGGCACGATGGGCAGCGTGTCGACGCCGATCTGCTGGCCCAGAATGGCCAGCTGCTCCATCGCGGCGGGACGGTTGGTGTCCAGCGACGCCATCAGCACGCGCTTCTTTTCGCGGTCCTTCAGGCGCAGGGCCAGTTTCGCGGTGGTCGTGGTCTTGCCCGAACCCTGCAGGCCGACCATCAGGATGGCGGCGGGCGGGTTGTCGATGCGCAGCGCGCCCGCATCCTCGTCCCCCGACAGGACCTTGATCAGCTCGTCATGGACGATCTTGACGACCTGCTGGCCGGGGCTGACCGATTTCGTGACCGCGGCACCCGTGGCCTTGGCGGTGACCGCCTTGACGAAGCCGCGCGCCACCGGCAGGGACACGTCGGCCTCCAGCAGGGCCACGCGGACCTCGCGCATGGCGGCGGTGACGTCATCCTCGGTCAGGGCGCCCTGCTTGGTCAGCCGGTCGAAGACGCCGCCCAAACGGTCGGAAAGGTTCTCGAACATCGTCGGGCCTCCTGGTCCAAAACACGAATGCCCCCGTGGGCGCGACGCGCTGACGGGGGGCGATCCCCACGGCCTGCGCAGGGACCGGAAGGCCAACCTTCCGGGAATCCGGGATCGTTTACGAAAGAACGCCCCCCAAGTCAACCTTGGAGGGCGGGATCATAATCAGGCCGCCAGCGCGTCCATCGCCGCCTGCGCGCGGGCCATGCCCGCATCGCGGTCGAAGGCCAGCCCGTCGGCGGGTACGAAGGTCACGTCGGTGATGCCCAGAAAGCCCAGCATGTGGCGCAGATAGCCCGAGGCATGGTCCAGATCCGACCCCATCGGCGTGCCCGCGGCGGTATAGGCGACGATGGCGCGCTTGCCGGTCAGCAGGCCCTCCGGGCCCTCGGCGGTATAGCGGAAGCTGACGCCAGCCCGTGCGATCTGGTCCAGCCAGTTCTTCAGCGTCGCGGGCAGCGAGAAGTTGTAGACCGGCAGCCCGATCACCAGCGTGTCGGCGGCCTGGACCTCGGCCAGCAGTGTGTCCGAGGTGCGGATGCGGTCCTGTTCCTCGGCGGTGGGGCTGTCGGTGCCGACGCGCACGGCGCGGAACCAGGTGCTGTCGATGGCGGGCACGCCTTCGTTCAAGTCGCGGCGGGTGACGGTCGCGCCGGGATTGGCGTCGCGCAGGCGATCGACGATCTGGGCGGTCAGCTGGCGCGAGACCGAGGCGTCTTCGGTGATGGCGCTGTCGAGATGCAGGATGTTCATGGCGGGCTCCATTGGTTTTCTGCGTTGCAGCAGATTTAGGTCTATGCACCGGCGAACGAAAGGGCGATAGTCGCGCAACACTTGTGCGGGGATGCACATGCAGATCGAATCCTGGGACGATATCCGCGTGGCGCTGGCCGTGGCGCGCATGGGCACGGTCAGCGGCGCGGCCCAGGATCTGGGGGTGCATCATGCGACCGTCATCCGGCGCATCGACGCGCTGGAGACGGCGCTGCAGGCCCGGCTGTTTCAGCGCCACACCCGCGGCTATGCCCTGACCGAGGCCGGGCGCACCCTGCTGGAGGCGGCAACGGCCGCCGATCAGCGTTTCGCCCAGATGGCCGCGCGCATCGCGGGCGCCGCCGAACGGATCGAGGGCGAGCTGATCGTCACCTCGCTGCCCGAGCTGGGCGATCTGGTCCTGCCGCGGCTGAGCGCGCTGCTGGCCCGCCATCCCGACCTGCGGCTGACCTATGTCACCGATACCCGCCTGTTCCGCCTGGATGCGGGCGAGGCGCATGTCGCCATCCGCGGCGGCCCCAAGCCGCAGGAGCCCGATTACGTCGTGCGCGCGCTTGGGGTGATGGACACGACGCTCTATGCCTCCGAGGCCTATCTGGCGCGGCATGGGACCATCAGGGATCCGCGCGACCACCGCTTTGTGTTGCCCGGCCCGATGGCGCGGGGCGCGCCCTTCATGCGCTGGCTGCAGGACCGGATCGGGCCGGAGAACATCGTCATGACAGCCAATGACGCGGTGGCGCGGGCGGCGGTGATCCGCGCCGGGCTGGCCGCGGGGGTGCTGCCCGACAGCCTGGCCGCGGACCTCGTCCCGGCCCTGAGCATGGAGGAATGGCAGTCGCAGCTGTGGCTGGTCACCCATGTGGACCTGCACCGCACGCCCAAGGTCCAGGCCGCGCTGGCGGCGCTGCGCGACGACTGACCCTTTCCTTTGCCGCGGCGGCGTTGCACGTTGTGCAGGCAACCGGAGCCCGCCATGACCGCCACCGCGAACGCCCTGAACCAGACCCCGCCGGGCATCAGCGCCCAGATGGGGGCGGCCGAATGGGGCCTGCTGATCCTGCTGTCGGTGATCTGGGGCGGGTCGTTCTTCCTGATCGGGGTGATTGTGCCGTTTCTGCCGGTGCTGTGGATCGTGGCGCTGCGGGTGGCCATCGCGGCGCTGGTGCTGTGGGGGATCGTCTGGGTCACAAGGCGGGCGCTGCCGAGGGGCGCGGGCCTCTGGGGGGCGTTCCTGGTGATGGGGGTGCTGAACAACGCCATCCCCTTCGCGCTGATCGCTTGGGCGCAGGGGTCGATCCCGGCGGGGCTGGCCTCGATCCTGAACGCGACGACGCCGCTCTTCACGGTGCTGGTCTCGACCCTGCTGCTGGCGGATGAGCGGGCGGGGGCGCTGCGCCTGATGGGCGTGGCGACGGGGGCGCTGCGGGGTGGCCGTGATGATCGGGCTGGACGAGGTCGCGGGCCAGGCGCATGGCGTCCTGCCGCAGCTGGCGATGCTGGGGGCGGCGGTCAGCTATGCCTTCGCCAACACCTTCGGGCGCCGGTTTCGCGCGCGGGCCGTCGATCCGGTGGTGACGGCGGCGGGCATGGTCACCGCGACCAGCCTCGTGCTGCTGCCGCTGGCGCTGATCCATGACGGGCCGCCGCCGCCGCTGCCGGGGCGCATCTGGCTGTCCGTCGCGGTGCTGGGGGTGGTCTGCACGGGGCTGGCCTATGTGCTGTTCTTCCGCATCCTAGCGCGGGCGGGGGCCACGAACATCTCGCTGGTGACTTTTCTGGTTCCGGTCTCGGCGATCCTGCTGGCATGGCTGTTTCTGGCCGAGACCCTGGGCCCGGCCCAGATCCTGGGCATGGCGGTGATCGGGCTGGGGCTGGCGATGATCGACGGGCGGCTGCTGGGCCGCCACCCGCCGGGCCGGGCCTGACGGCGCGGGCATCGACGCCCGCGATCCCATCCGCTAGGTTTCCCGCCAAGGGCAGGGCAGGGGGCCGCGCGTGGCACATATCATCACCGTCGGGAACGAGAAGGGCGGGTCGGGCAAGTCCACCACCTCGATGCATGTGGCGACCGCGCTGGCGCGGATGGGCCACCGCGTCGGCGGGCTGGACCTGGATGTCCGCCAGCGCAGCTTCGGCCGCTATTTGGAGAACCGCACGGCCTTTTGCCGCCGCATGGGGATCGACCTGCCCACGCCCCTGCTGGGCCGGCCCGGCGACGGCCCCGACCCCCTGACCCCCGCGCTGGAGGCGTTGGAGCGCGATTGCGATTTCATCCTGCTGGACTGCCCCGGCTCGCATACCCGGCTCAGCCAGATGGCGCACAGCCTGGCGGACACGCTGATCACGCCGATGAATGACAGCTTCGTCGATTTCGACCTGCTGGCGCGGATCTCGCCCGAGGGGGAGGTTCAGGGCCCGTCGATCTATGCCGAGATGGTCTGGAACGCGCGCCAGATGCGGGGTCAGGCGGGAGCGGGGCCGATCGACTGGCTGGTGCTGCGCAACCGCCTCGGCAGCCAGCAGATGCACAACAAGCGCAAGGTCGGCGGCGCGCTGGCCGATCTGTCGCGGCGCATCGGCTTTCGCGTGGCGCCGGGATTTTCCGAACGCGTGGTCTTTCGCGAGCTGTTTCCCAACGGGCTGACGCTGCTGGACCTGAAGGATGCGGGCGGCGAGACGATGAGCATGTCCCATATCGCCGCCCGCCAGGAATTGCGCGACCTGATCGCCGAGCTGCGCCTGCCCGGCGTCAGGATCGCCTTCTGACGGCGGGGCGGGGTCCTGCGTGGCCCCGCCCGGGGCCGATCAGGCCAGCATGCCCATCGGGTTTTCCAGATGGGCGACGATCGCCTGCAGCAGTTGCGCGCCAAGCGCGCCGTCGATGACCCGGTGATCGACCGACAGGGTCATGGACATGACGTTGCGGATGACGACCTCACCATCCTCGACCACGGGGGTCGGGATGCCGGCGCCCACGGCCAGGATCGCGCCATGGGGCGGGTTGATGACGGCGTCGAAATTCTCGATGCCGAACATGCCCAGATTGCTGATCGCGAAGCTGCCGCCCTGATATTCATGGGGCGCCAGCTTTTTCGATTTCGCGCGGCCCGCCAGATCCTTCATCTCGGCCGAGAGCGCCGAGAGGGTTTTGGATTCCGCATCCTTGAGGACCGGGGTGAACAACCCGCCCTCGATCGCCACGGCGACCGCGACATCCGAGGGTTTCAGCTTCAGGATCCGGTCGCCCGCCCAGACCGCGTTGGCGTCCGGCACCTCCTGCAGGGCCAGGGCGCAGGCCTTGATGACGAAGTCGTTGACCGACAGCTTGACGCCGCGCCCCTCGAGCTTCTTGTTCAGCGTGGCGCGGAAAGCCATCAGCTCGTCCAGCTTGGCCGAGCGGCGCAGGTAGAAATGCGGGATGGTCTGTTTCGCCTCGCCCAAGCGGGCGGCGATGGTGCGGCGCATCCCGTCCAGCGCGACCTCGGTCGTCTCGCGGTCGGCATACATCTTGAGGACCGCGTCGGCGGACGGCCCCTTGGGGGGCTGGGCTGCCGCGGCGGGGGCGAGCTTGGGCGCCTCGGCCTTCGCCTCGGGCGCGGGGGCCGTGCCGGGCTTGGCATTCTCGACATCGGCTTTGACGATCCGGCCGCGCGGGCCGCTGCCGGTGATCTGGGACAGGTCCAGCCCCTTGTCGGCCGCGATGCGCCGCGCCAAGGGCGAGGCGAAGATGCGGCTTCCGTCCTTGCCGCCCTGCACGGCGGCATCCTTGGGCGCGCCGATCGGTCCGCCATAGCCCTTGTCGGCGGGGCCGGGTTCGGCATCCGCCTTGGGCGCGTCCGGTTTCGCCTCGGGGGCCTTCGGGGCGTCGATGTCGCCGGCCTCCTCGCCATCCTCCAGCAGGACGGCGATGGGGGTGTTGACCTTGACCCCCGATGCGCCTTCCTCGATCAGGATCTTGCCGATGCGGCCCTCATCGACGGCCTCGAATTCCATCGTGGCCTTGTCGGTCTCGATCTCGGCGATCACGTCGCCGGACTTCACCTCGTCGCCTTCCTTCACCAGCCATTTGGCCAGCGTGCCCTCCTCCATGGTGGGCGAGAGCGCGGGCATCAGGATTTCCGTGGGCATCGCGCTGCTCCCTTACTTGTAGGTGACTTTTTTCACGGCTTCGACGACCTCGGCGGGCGTGATCAGCGCGTGCTTTTCCAGATTGGCGGCATAGGGCATGGGCACGTCCTTGCCGGTGCAGTTGATCACCGGCGCGTCCAGATAATCGAAGGCGTTCTCCATCACCCAGGCCGAGATGTGATTGCCGATGGCGCCGACGGGGAAGCCCTCTTCGACGGTGACCAGGCGGTTGGTCTTTTTCACCGAGGCCAGGATGCTGTCGTAATCCAGCGGGCGGAGCGTGCGCAGGTCGATGACCTCGGCATTGATGCCCTCCTCGGCCAGTGTGTCGGCGGCCTCCAGCGCGTGGGCCATGCCGATGCCGAAGCTGACGATGGTCACGTCATCGCCCTGACGCGCGATGCGGGCCTTGCCGAAGGGGATGGTGAAATCGTCCATGTCCGGCACCTCGAAGGAGCGGCCATAGAGGATCTCGTTTTCGAGGAAGATCACCGGGTTCGGGTCGCGGATCGCCTGTTTCATCAGGCCCTTGGCGTCGGCGGCGCTGTAGGGCATCACCACCTTCAGGCCGGGGATCGCAGCATACCAGGCGGCATAGTCCTGGCTGTGCTGGGCGCCCACGCGGGCCGCCGCGCCGTTCGGGCCGCGGAAGACGATCGGGCAGCCCATCTGGCCGCCGGACATGTAGAGCGTCTTGGCCGCCGAGTTGATGATATGGTCGATGGCCTGCATGGCGAAGTTGAAGGTCATGAATTCGACGATCGGACGCAGGCCGGCCAGCGCGGCGCCGGTGCCGATGCCGGCAAAGCCGATCTCGGAGATCGGCGTGTCCACGACACGGCGCGGGCCGAACTTGTCCAGAAGACCTTGGCTGATCTTGTAGGCGCCTTGGTATTCGCCCACCTCCTCGCCCATCAGGAAGACGGTCTCGTCGCGCTCCATCTTCTCGGCCATGGCCTCGCGCAGGGCTTCCCGCACGGTCATGGTCTTCATCTTGGTGCCTTCGGGCCAGTCGGGGCTGCGGTCGGGTTCGGGCGTCTTCACCTTTTCCACCGCGGATTCGCCGGGCTGGGTCGAGGCATCCTCGGTCTCGGGCTTCTTGGCCTCGGCAGGCTTCTCGGCGGGTTTGGGGGCCTCGATGTCGTCGGCGGATTCGCCTTCCTCGACCAGGACGGCGATGGGGGTGTTGACGGCGACGCCTTGGGTGCCCTCGGCCACCAGGATCTTGCCCATCACGCCCTCGTCCACGGCCTCGAATTCCATCGTGGCCTTGTCCGTCTCGATCTCGGCGATGATGTCGCCGGACTTGACGGCGTCACCTTCCTTCTTCAGCCATTTGGCCAGGGTGCCTTCCTCCATCGTGGGGGACAAAGCGGGCATCAGGATTTCGGTTGCCATTGCGTGTCACCCCCCTCAGGCGTGTTCTTCGGCGCTGCCCTGGGGCAGGTCGTCGGCATAGATGTCGGTCCACAGCTGATCCAGCGCGGGCTCCGGGCTTTCCTTGGCGAATTCGGCGGAATCGTTGACGATGTCCTTGATTTCCTTGTCCAGCGCCTTGAGGTCCTCCTCGGTCGCGTGCTTGCCGGTCAGCAGCATCTCGCGGATGTTCTCGATCGGATCACGCTCGTCGCGCATCTTCTGGACCTCCTCGCGGGTGCGGTATTTCGCGGGGTCGGACATGGAATGGCCGCGATAGCGATAGGTCATGACCTCCAGGATGTAGGGGCCCTTGCCCGCGCGGCAATGCGCCACGGCCTTTTCACCGGCGGCCTTCACGGCCAGCACGTCCATGCCGTCCACCTGTTCGCCCGGGATGCCGAAGGCCTCGCCCCGGCCGAAGAGGCTGGTCGATTTCGTGGAACGCTTGACGCTGGTGCCCATGGCATACTGGTTGTTCTCGATCACGAAGATCACCGGCAGGTCCCACAGCTCGGCCATGTTGTAGGTCTCGTAGACCTGGCCCTGGTTGGCCGCACCGTCGCCGAAATAGGTGAAGGTGACGTTGTCATTGCCCAGATACTTGTCGGCGAAGGCAAGCCCCGCACCAAGCGGCACCTGCGCCGCCACGATGCCATGGCCGCCGTAGAAATGCTTTTCGCGGCTGAACATGTGCATGCTGCCGCCCTTGCCCTTGGAATAGCCGCCCTCGCGGCCGGTCAGCTCGGCCATGACGCCGCGCGCCTCCATCCCGCAGGCCAGCATGTGGCCGTGATCGCGATAGGAGGTGATGCGCTTGTCGCCCTCTTTCGCGCAGGCCTCGAGGCCGACGACGACGGCCTCCTGGCCGATATAGAGGTGGCAGAAGCCGCCGATCAGGCCCATGCCGTAAAGCTGGCCGGCCTTTTCCTCGAACCGGCGGATCAGCAGCATGTCGCGGTAATACTGGAGAAGCTCGTCCTTCGAGACATTCGCCTGCGTCTCGGGTTGGGAGCTCGGTTTCCTGGCCATGCGGCGTATCCTCCTGGAAGCGTGGTCGGAATAGTTCAGCGTTAAACTATCCGTAGCGCATCGCCGCAACCCGTGCAATGCCGCCTAGCGGAGGATGATTTCATCCGCCCGCAACACGCCCAGCACCTCGCGCGCGCGTTCGTCCAGCAGGTCCAGATCCAGATAGTCGTCGGACAGGCGGCGGGTCAGGTTCTGCATCCGCGTGACCTCGGCGCGCAGGGCGTCGCGGGCCTCGGCCAGCTCGGCCGTCTCGGATTCGATCTGGATGCGGCGCAGGATGCCCGACGGCCCCTGCACAGCCGCAAAGGCGAAATAGAGGCCCAGAAGGACCGTCAGGACCAGAAAGACGGTGGCGCCGATGGACAGTCTTTGGGGCATGGGGCAGTTCCTTGTCGCGCAGCGATCCTGCCACAGGCCGGGTGCGGGGGGAAAGCCCCCGTCAGGCGTGGCGGTCGAATATCGCCTGCAGGCGGCGGGCCTCGTCCGCCATGCCCCAAGGCGGGTTCAGCACCCACATCCCCGATCCCACCATGGAATGGCCGGGCCGGGCGGGGGCAAAGCGCACCTCCGAGATCAGGGCATCGGGATGATCGACGGCCAGCCGCGCGGTCATCGCCAGATGGCGGTTGTCGGTCAGCAGCGGATACCACAGCGCGATGATCCCCACGTTCCACTTGCGCGCGATCTGGGCGATGCGGCGGGGAACGGATTCGTAATCGGCCTTCACCTCGTAGCTGGGGTCGATCAGCAGCAGCCCGCGGCGCGGATCGGGCGGGCAGAGGGCGTTGGCCATCGCGAACCCGTCGCGGTGATGGGTGGTGGCGAATCCCGCCACCGCGCGCAGCGCCTCGTATTCGCCGGGATGCAGTTCGGCCAGATGGGCGCGGTCGTCAGGGCGCAGGAAATGCGCGGCGATCAGCGGCGATCCGGGATAGGCGCGCGGTCCCCGGACGGCACGGATGGCGTCCAGCGCCCCGATCAGCGGGTGATCCCCCGGCAGCCAGCCGCCGGTGATGGCGCGGTCGACGCCCTGCGCGGCCTCCTGCGTCTTCTGCGCCTGGTCCGATCCCAAGTCATAGAGGCCGCGACCCGCATGGGTCTCCAAGTAGGAGAGTGGCTTGTCCTTGGCGGTCAGGTAATCCATCGCCCAGGCCAGCAGCGCATGTTTATGCAGGTCGGCCAGGTTACCCGCGTGATAGCCGTGTTGATAGCTGAGCATGCCGCCCCGATAGCGCGTTTCCCGCCGCCCGGAAAGGGTCAGTCGGCGCGGCTGACCTCGGATGCGGATTTCAGCACCTTGGTGCCGTCATCCTGCTCGATCAGATAGGCGGGGTCGTCCTTGCTGGCATCGCGGGTGACGGTGTTGCCCTTGATCGTCCGTTCGACCTTTTCGGTGAAGGTCTCGGCGATCTTGCCGGTGGCGGTGCCGTTGCCCCATTTCCATTCGACCTTGGACCCTTTGCGCAGACTCATCGCGACCTCCGACATGCTGTCGGGGTCAATGCGCGGATCATGGGGCGGGTTCCTGCGGGAGGGCGCGGCGACCTCCAGGGAGGAGGAGGGGAGGTCGCCGCTGAACGCTGGCCCAGGGAGGAGGAGGGGCCGCGTATGGGGTGCGGCAGGGCCAGGGAGGAGGAGGGCCGTGCCGCAGGCGCCGGGTCCGGGAGGGAGGAGGAGAGGACCGGGCGCATCCGTGTGCCGCAGATGGGGCGGCTATGTGAGGGCGCGGCGACCTCCAGGGAGGAGGAGGGGAGGTCGCCGCTGAACGCTGGCCCAGGGAGGAGGAGGGGCCGCGTATGGGATGCGGCATGGCCAGGGAGGAGGAGGGCCGTGCCGCAAGCGCCGGGTCCGGGAGGGAGGAGGAGAGGACCGGGCGCATCGGGTTGCCGCAGATGGGGCGGCTATGGGTTTGTGCGGCGACCCCTGGGGAGGAGGATCGGGGCCGCCGCCTTGGCACGAGAACCCGGGGAGGAGGATCGGGTTCCTGCGCGTCTTGCGGCGACATCCCTCAGGGAGGAGGAAGGAGGGATGTCGCCAGACCCGGTCCAGGGAGGAGGAGAGGACCGGGAAAGGGAATTACTGGGCCGAGCCCCAAGCCGCTTCATGGGCCAGGCGGGTGATCATCGAGCGGCTGATGCCCAGATCGTCCAGATCACGGGTGGTCAGCGCGTTCAGTTCACGCACGGTCTGGCGGTAGACGGCGCGGCGGGCGCGGTTTTCCTGCATGCGCTGGATGGCGCTCAGCAGGCGGCCACGCAGGCCGGCGACGGCGGCGGTGTTCTGTGCCTGGGCGATAACAGCCATCTTGGTATCCTTTCGGTTCGTCTCGTCTGTCGCCGTTCCCGGATTGGCCCGGCGCTTCGTTGGATTGAAGATGGACCCATCGGGGCGATCTGACAACGGACGGTTTGGTAATGCTGCCATGCAGCAATTGCATGTCTTAAGCTGACCTATCGCCCCGCTAGGTCATGAAATGTTGACATAAAATTGACACGATACATCTGTTAGCGATCACGCCGCGAGGCCGAAAAACCGCCGCTTTGCAGGGGCTTGGTGCCGGGCCGGCACGGTTTGTCG
This sequence comes from Paracoccus aestuarii, assembly GCF_028553885.1. Lineage (NCBI taxonomy): Bacteria > Pseudomonadati > Pseudomonadota > Alphaproteobacteria > Rhodobacterales > Paracoccaceae > Paracoccus > Paracoccus aestuarii. Next base: position 2,417,981 of record NZ_CP067169.1, on the reverse strand, counting down.
CAGGGGGTGTTGAGGGCCCGGCTTCTATGCTTCATGCTGCAGGTCCCACAAGCCCGAGGTCTGTCACATGAACGTCACCCGCGAAACGATCCTTACGGAAATCTCGGATATCCGTCTTCCGCAGGGGGGCAGCCTGGGTCAGGCCGACATCATCCGGGCGATATCCGTCGATGGCGACACTGTCCGATTCGTGCTGGAGGTTGAGAACGCCGCCACCGCCGAGGCCCTGCGCCCGGTCGAGGCCGAGGCCCGCGCCCGGCTGGAGGCGCTGCCCGGCATCGCGCGCGTGCAGATCGTCATGACCGCCCCCGCCAAGCCCGCCCCGCCCAAGGCCGTGTCGGGGCAGGGGCCCGCCCCCTCGCTGAAGGTGGGGGGCCATCCCACGCCCCAGGCCGGGCCGCAGGCAATTCCCGGCGTGCGCCACATCATCGCCATCGGATCGGGCAAGGGGGGCGTGGGCAAATCGACCGTCACCTCGAACTTGGCGGTGGCCTTGGCGCGGGCGGGGCGCAAGGTGGGGCTGCTGGATGCCGACATCTATGGCCCCTCGCAGCCGCGGATGATGGGCGTGTCGGGCCGCCCCGCCAGCCCGGACGGGCAGCGCATCGATCCCATGCACGCCCATGGCGTCACCGTCATGTCCATCGGCCTGATGCTGAAGGAGGGGGAATCGCTGGTCTGGCGCGGCCCCATGCTGATGGGCGCGCTGCAGCAGCTGTTGCAGCAGGTGAACTGGGGCGAGCTGGATGTGCTGCTGATCGACCTGCCGCCCGGCACCGGCGACGTCCAGCTGAGCCTGTGCCAGAAGGCCCCGGTGACCGGCGCGATCATCGTCTCGACCCCGCAGGACGTGGCGCTGCTGGATGCGCGCCGGGCCATCGACATGTTCAACAAGCTGAAGACCCCCGTTCTGGGGATGGTCGAAAACATGTCCACCTATATCTGCCCCCAATGCGGCCACGAGGCGCATCTCTTTGGCCATGGCGGGGTCGCGGCCGAGGCGGAATCGCTGAACCTGCCCTTCCTGGGCGCGCTGCCCCTGCAGCTGGAGGTGCGGCTGGCCGGCGATTCGGGCCGCCCCGCCGCCTTGGGCGAGGGCGCGGTGGCCGAGGCCTATGCCAGGCTGGCCGACCGGCTGGTCCAGGGCGGAATCGCCTGAGCCGCGGGAATTCGCGGGACATCCGGGAAATCACGGGACCGAACCCTCACGCCCGCGTGATCCGCCGTGATCGCGCGGGCGGAAAACTGTCGACCTGCCCTGAATTTGCGCTTGGCGCGCCGTGAACTGTGGTGAAATCGCCTCAGCACGGGAAAAAACCGGGCCGGGACGGGCTGGCTACATCTAGTGTGCTATTTCTGCAACCACACAACCTGTCGGCGAATTCCAGTCGCGGCGCGCTCTGTTCGCGATTCGATCCGGGCCGAGGGCGCGGGCGAAAAGCCGCTGCGGGCCAAACTGGGCCATTGCTTCCCATGAATTCCCATGTCACAACCGGATCACGAAGACGGGCAGGAAATGGGGCGACAAGACCCCGCGAAGGCGAAGCAGACTTCATACAGGCATCCGTTTTCCAACATCGTCGGCCCCGCGGTCGCGAGCAGCACCTCCCCCAGGTGGCGCGCGCAGGGTCGGCAACCACCCCGCAAAGGGGCCCGGGTCAATCGGGAACGAGGGCGGCGGATCGGGCAGTGGCAGCGGCCCGATCCGCCCTTTCTCTTTCGGACGTCCCGAAAGAGCGGACAGTGAGGGCGGGCGCAAGGTGGCGCGAAAGTTCAGAGGCACCGAAACCGTCAAGGTCGATGGCAAGGGGCGGATGTCCGTCCCCGCCCGGCTGCGGCGCGTCTTCGATGCCGGGGACCCGTCCTTTTCAGGCGCCAATACCGGACGCACGCAGCTGGTCGCCGTCTACGGCCCCGACTGGTGGAACTGGATCGAGCTCTACACCATCGACGCGATCGAGGAGATCGACGAGCAGATCGACCGGCTGACCCGCGGCAGCCAGGAGCGCCGCTGGCTGGAGCTGCTGATGAACGGCCAGTCCACCGACCTGGAGATCGACCGCGAGGGCCGGCTGGTCCTGCCCGCCAAGCTGCGCGACAAGCTGGGCTTTGCCGAGGGCACCGAGACGGTCTTCGAATCGCGCGGCGACTACATCCAGGTCTATCACCCCGACAGCCGTCCCAAGGATGTCGCCGCGCTGGAGGATTTCGCCGCCAGCAAGGGCCCGGAATTCGACCCCCGCGCCTTCCTCCATGCGCCCCGCGACGAGGGCTGAGCCATGGCCGATCCGCATATCCCCGTCCTGCTGGCCCCGCTGCTGCGCGCCGTGGCGCCCGTGCAGGGCACCTGGCTGGACGGCACCTTCGGCGCGGGCGGCTATGCGCGCGGGCTGCTGCAGGCGGGCGCGGAGCGGGTGATCGGCGTGGATCGCGACCCGTCGGTCTTTGCCATGGCCGATGACTGGCGCGCGCCCTGGGGCGACCGGCTGGATCTGGTCGAGGGGACGTTTTCCGACCTGGACCGCCTGGCCGGGCAGCCGCTGGACGGGGTGGTGCTGGATCTGGGCGTCAGCTCGATGCAGCTGGACCAGGCGGATCGGGGGTTCTCCTTTCTGCGCGACGGGCCGCTGGACATGCGGATGGGGGGCGACGTGCCCTCGGCCGCCGATCTGCTGAACACCGCCGAGGAGGCGCAGATCGCCGATGTCCTTTATCATTACGGCGAGGAACGCGCGGCGCGGCGCATCGCCCGGGCCATCGTCGCGGCCCGTCCCCTGACCCGCACCGCCCAGCTGGCCGAGATCGTGGCCGGATGCCTGCCGCGCCCCAAGCCGGGCCAGAGCCATCCCGCCACCCGCAGCTTCCAGGCGATCCGCATCTGGGTGAATGACGAATTCGGCCAGCTGGTCGCGGGCCTGTCGGCGGCGGAACGCGCGCTGCGCCCGGGCGGCCAGCTGGCCGTCGTCACCTTCCATTCGCTGGAGGACCGGATCGTCAAGCGCTTCATGCAGGCGCGCGCCGATGCGGGCGGGGGCGGCAACCGCTATGCGCCCGTGACCCAGGCCGTGCGCCCGGCCTTCACGCTGCCCTTCCGCCGCGCTATCGGCCCCGACGCGGACGAGCTGTCGGTGAATCCGCGGTCGCGTTCGGCCCTACTGCGAGTCGCGGTACGCACCGATGCGCCCGCCGGGACGGTCGATGCGCGCGACCTGGCCATGCCCCGCCTGCCGGAGGGTCGCTGATGCGGTCGCTGACCTATCTGGCCTGCGTGATGGTGGTGATGGGCCTGGCCTTCTGGGCCTATCGCGAGAATTACGCCACCCAGGCCTCGATGGCCCAGATGTCCCAGGTCCAGCGCGAGATCGCGGGCCTGCGCGACGAGCTGGGCGTCCTGCGGGCCGAATGGGCCTATCTGAACCGCCCCGAGCGGCTGCGCCAGCTGGTCGACCTGAACTTCGAGCGGCTGCAGCTGGTCCCGGTCGAATCGGGCCAGTTCCTGGATCTGGACCATGTCGACTATCCCGCGCCGCCGCCGCCCCCCGAAATCCCCGATGACATCTCCGAGGAAACCCAGCCATGATCCGCACCCCCTTGCGCCCCCTGGCCCGCATTCTTCGCGCCCGTGAACGCGGCGAGAACCCGGACGACATCGAGGCCGAGAACCGGCGCCGCCGCCATGAACAGGAGCAGGCCCGCGCCCGCAGGCGGGCCGAGGGGCGGCTGATCGTGATGGCGGGCTGTTTCCTGCTGGCCTTCGGGACGGTGGCGACGCGGATGGGGGTGCTGGCCTCCAGCGACGCGGCCGAGCCGCGCGCCCAGGTCCTGTCGGGCCAGATCATGTCGCAGCGCGCCGACATCACCGACCGGCGGGGCCGGGTGCTGGCGACGAACCTGCTGACCCATTCGGTCTATGCCCATCCCCATCAGATGGTCGATCCGGTCGGTGCCGCGCGCGGCCTGGCGCGGATCTTTCCCGATCTGGACGTCGAACGGCTGACGCGCGATTTCACCGGCGAACGCAAGTTCATGTGGATCAAGCGCAAGATCAGCCCCGAACAGATGCAGGCCGTCCATGACCTGGGCGAGCCGGGCCTGCTGTTCGGCCCGCGCGAGATGCGCATCTATCCCAATGGCGACGTGGCCAGCCACATCCTGGGCGGGTCCGGCTTTGGCAACGAGGGCGTCAGCAGCGCCGAGGTGATCGGCGTGGCGGGCGTCGAGAAGGCCTTCGACGCCTGGCTGCGCGACCCCGCCAACGAAGGCGCGCCCCTGGCCCTGTCCATCGACCTGACGCTGCAGCAGGCGATGGAGGACGTGCTGTGGTCGGGCATGACGGTGATGAACGCCAAGGGCGCGACCGGCATCCTGATGGAGGTCGCCTCGGGCGAGATCCTGGCCATGGCCAGCCTGCCCGATTTCGACCCGAACGACCGGCCCCGCCCGCTGCTGACGGGCGAGCCCTCGGACAGCCCGCTGTTCAACCGCGCGGTCCAGGGCCAGTACGAGCTGGGTTCGACCTTCAAGATCTTTCCGGTCGCGCAGGCACTGGACCTGCAGCTGATCAACCCCTCCAGCGGGATCAACGCGCAGGCGCCGATGCGGATCGGGCGGTTCCTGATCAACGATTTCCACAACTACGGGCGCGAGCTGTCGGCGACCGACGTGATCGTGAAATCCTCGAACGTGGCGACGGTGCGGATCGCGCAGATGATCGGCGTGGACCGCCAGCGCGATTTCCTGGAAAAGCTTGGCCTGTTCGTGCCGACCCCGGTCGAGATGGTCGAGGCGCCGACCGGCCAGCCCTTGGTCCCCACCCGTTGGCCCGCGGTGACCGCGGCCACGGTCAGCTTCGGCCACGGGCTGGCGGCCAGTCCGCTGCATCTGGCGGCGGCCTATGCGACCATCGCCAATGGCGGGCGGCGCGTGACCCCCACCTTGGTCCATGGCCGCCAGCGCCCGGAGGGTGAGCAGGTCCTGTCGCCCCGCGCCGCCGCCATGTCGGTGGACATGCTGCGCCAGGTCGTCACGCGCGGCACCGCCCGCCAGGCCGAGGTTCCGGGCTACGAGGTCGCGGGCAAGACCGGCACCGCCGACAAGCCGCGCGCCTCGGGCGGGTATTACAAGAACAAGGTCATCGCGACCTTCGCGTCGATCTTTCCCGCCAGCGATCCCAAATACGTGCTGATCGTCGCGCTGGACGAACCCGAGACGACGGTGAACGGCACGGTGGTCAGGACCGCCGGTCACACCGTCGTGCCCGTCACCGCCGAGGTCGTGCGCCGCTTGGGCCCGCTGTTGGGGCTGGAGCCGATCACCGACGAAAAACTGCCGACGGTCGCCGCCCGGTTCGAGCCGCGTGTTGAACCCGCGACGGAGGCTGCGGTAAGGCTCGTCTCGAACCAATGACGGGTGGGAACGTGAACACGGATCAGCTGGCGCTGTCGCGCCTTGGCCTGCGGGCATCGGGCGGGCGCGACCCGCAGATCACGGGGCTGTCGCTGGACAGCCGCCATGTGCGGCCCGGCCACCTGTTCGCGGCCCTGCCCGGATCGGCGATCCATGGCGGGGAATTCATCCAATACGCCATCCGCATGCAGGCCGCAGCCATCCTGACCGACCGCCAGGGGGCCGAGATCGCGGCCGATCAACTGGCCGGTTGGGACGGCGCGCTGGTCGTGGCTGAGGATCCGCGCGCGGCCCTGGCGGGTGCGGCGGCCTTGTGGTTCGCCGATCAGCCCGATCACGTCGTGGCCGTCACCGGCACCAGCGGCAAGACCAGCGTGGCCAGCTTCACCCGCCAGATCTGGCAGGCGCTGGATCACAAGGCGATCAGCATGGGCACGATGGGGGTCGAGGGCGACCACCACGCGCCCCTGTCCCATACCACGCCCGATCCCCTGACCCTGCATCGCATCCTGGCCGAGGCGGCGGGCGCGGGCGTCACCCATGCCGCGATGGAGGCGTCCAGCCACGGGCTGGACCAGCGCCGCCTGGACGGGGTGCGGCTGGAGGCGGGGGCCTTTACCAATTTCAGCCAGGATCACCTGGATTACCATGCGGGCTTCGACGAATATTTCGCGGCCAAGGCGCTGCTGTTCAACCGCGTGCTGGAGGACGGCGCGGCCGCCGTCATCAATATCGACGGCGCCCGCGGGCGGCAGATGGCCGACATCGCCACCGATCGCGGCCTGGCGCTGACGACGGTGGGAACGGGCGACAACGCCATGCTGCGCATCCTGGGCCAGCGCTATGACGCGACGGGGCAGGACCTGCGGTTCTCGCTGATGGGGCAGGCGCATCTGATCCGCCTGCCGCTGATCGGCGGATTCCAGGCGGAAAACGTGCTGGCCGCGATGGGCCTGTGCCTGGCCGCGGGCGACGCGGCCGATGACATCCTGCGCGTGCTGCCCGGGCTGACAACGGTCCGGGGCCGCATGCAGCTGGCCGCGCAGCGCGACAACGGGGCGGCGGTCTTCGTCGATTACGCGCATAAGCCCGGCGCGGTGATCGCGGCGCTGCAATCGCTGCGCCCGCATGTGATGGGCCGGATCATCTGCATCATCGGCGCGGGCGGCGATCGCGACCGCGGCAAGCGCCCGCTGATGGGCCAGGCAGCAGCCGATCATGCCGATGTGGTCATCGTCACCGACGACAACCCCCGGACCGAGGATCCCGCCGCCATCCGCGCCGCCGTGCTGGAGGGCGCGGGCCCCGAGGCCACGGAGGTCGGCGACCGTGCCGAGGCGATCCTGCGCGGCGTCGATGCGCTGCAGCCGGGCGACGCGCTGCTGATCTGCGGCAAGGGGCACGAGACCGGCCAGATCGTCGGTCAGGACGTCTATCCCTTCGACGATGCCGAACAGGCCTCGGTCGCGGTGGCGGCACTGGACGGTCGGATATGACATTATGGACATCGGAGGAGGCCGCCGCCGCCACCGGCGGGCGGGTGACGGCACCTTGGGCCGCGACGGGCGTGTCGATCGACACGCGCAGCATCCGGCCGGGCGATCTGTTCGTCGCGCTGCAGGCGGCGCGCGACGGGCATGATTTCGTGGCCCAGGCCCTGGCCGCGGGCGCGGCCGCCGCGCTGGTCAGCCGCATCCCCGATGGCGTTGCGCCGGATGCGCCGCTGCTGGTCGTTCCCGACGTGCTGCACGGGCTGGAGGATCTGGGCCGCGCGGGCCGCGCCCGCATGCAGGGCCGCGTCATCGCCATCACCGGGTCGGTCGGCAAGACCTCGACCAAGGAGATGGCGCGCGCCGCCTTGGCCGGGCAGGGCGTGATCCATGCGGCCGAGGCCAGCTACAACAACCATTGGGGCGTGCCGCTGACCTTGGCCCGCATGCCCGCCGACACGGATTTCGCCGTCATCGAGATCGGCATGAGCAATCCGGGCGAGATCGCGCCCCTGTCGCGCATGGCCCGCCCGCATGTGGCGATGATCACCACCATCGCCGCCGCCCATCTGGAGGCCTTCGGTGCGATCGAGGGGATCGCCCGCGAGAAGGGCTCGATCTTTCAGGGGCTGGTCGCCCCCGGCCATGCAATCATCCCCGAGGACCTGCCCGTGACCCAGATCCTGCGCGACTGCGCGGATGCGGCGGGGGCCTTCGTGCTGGGATTCGGCGATCACGGCATGGCCCGGCCGCTGCGCATCAGCGCCAGGGATGGCGGGCTGTCGGGCCAGGCGCGGATCACGGGCGAGACGGTCTCCTTCGCGCTGGGGACGACGGGGCGGCATTTCGCGATGAATGCGGTGGGCGTGCTGGCCGCGCTGGGCGCCGCCGGGGCGGATGTGGCGCAGGCGGGCGGGCGCCTGTCGGACTGGCGCCCGCCGAACGGCCGGGGTGCGCTGGAGGATCTGGGCGGCATCCGCCTGATCGACGACGCCTTCAACGCCAATCCGACATCGCTGTCGGCGGGGCTGGCGATGCTGGCGGCCCAGGACGGGCCGCGCCGCGTGGCCATCCTGGGCGACATGCTGGAACTGGGCCGGGACGAGGTCGCGATGCATCGCGACATGGCCCGCGACCCGGCGATGGACCGGATCGACCTGGTCCATTGCGCGGGGCCGCTGATGCGGCACCTGCATGACGCGCTGCCCGAGGGTCGGCGCGGGATCTGGGCCGCGACCGCGGCCGAGCTGGCCGCATCCGCGCCCGACCTGATCGGGGCGGGCGACGTGGTGCTGGTCAAGGGTTCGAAATCCTCGCGGATTTCCACGGTGGTCGACGCGTTGCGCGCCCGGGCCGCCCAAGACAAAGGATAATGCCATGCTCTACTGGCTCAGCAATCTGTCGGAGGGGGGGGATTTCTTCAACCTCTTCCGCTATATCACCTTCCGGGCGGGGGCCGCGTTCTTCACGGCGCTGTTCTTCGGCTTCATCTTCGGCCAGCCGCTGATCAACTATCTGCGCCGCGTGCAGAAGAAGGGCCAGCCGATCCGCGATGACGGCCCCGAAGGGCATCTGGCCAAGGCGGGCACGCCCACCATGGGGGGGCTGCTGATCCTGTCTGCGCTGCTGTTCTCCACGCTGCTCTGGGCGCGGCTGGACAATGGCTATGTCTGGATCGTGATGCTGGTCACGGCGGGCTTCGCCGCGATCGGTTTCGCCGACGACTATGCCAAGGTCACCAAGCACAACACCAAGGGCGTCAGTTCGCGCACCCGGATGGGGCTGGGCCTGCTGATCGCGCTGGCGGCGGGGCTGGCGGCCAGCGTCATGCATCCCGCGGCGCTGACCAACCAGCTGGCGCTGCCGGTCTTCAAGGATGTGCTGATCAACCTGGGCTGGTTCTTCGTGCCCTTCTCGATGATCGTGATCGTGGGGGCGGCCAATGCGGTGAACCTGACCGACGGGCTGGACGGGCTGGCCATCATGCCGGTGATGATCGCGGCGGGCACGCTGGGCGTCATCGCCTATACCGTGGGCCGCGTGGACTTCACCGAATATCTGGGCGTCCACCACGTTCCCGGATCGGGCGAGATCCTGATCTTCGTCTCGGCGCTGATCGGCGGGGGGCTGGGGTTCCTGTGGTACAACGCGCCCCCCGCGGCGGTCTTCATGGGCGATACCGGGTCGCTGGCCCTGGGTGGCGCGCTGGGGGCCATCGCCGTCGTCACCAAGCACGAGATCGTGCTGGCCATCGTCGGCGGCCTTTTTGTGGTCGAGGCGCTGTCGGTCATCATCCAGGTCCTCTATTTCAAGCGCACGGGCAAGCGGGTCTTTCTGATGGCCCCCATCCACCACCATTTCGAAAAGAAGGGCTGGGGCGAGGCGCAGATCGTCATCCGCTTCTGGATCATCGCGCTGATCCTGGCGCTGATCGGCCTGGCGACGCTGAAACTGCGCTAGACCCGGCGGCGCGGACCGCCTATCCCGCGGGGGGCGGGGAACCCCGTCATTTTCCTGCAGGAGCCGTGCCATGATCCCAGTCCAGGGCGTCGAAGATCAGACCATCGCGGTCCTTGGCCTGGGGCGGTCGGGCCGGGCCACCGTCGCCGCGCTGGCCGAGGGCGGCGCCCGTGTCATTGCCTGGGATGACGGCCAGGACACCCGCGAGGCCGCCATCGCCCAAGGGATCGAGATCGCCGACCTGACCCGCGATGCCGCCTGGGACGGCGTGCGCGCGCTGATCGTCAGCCCGGGCATTCCGCATCTTTATCCCCGTCCGCATCCGGTCATCGCCCAAGCCTATGCCCGTGGCGTGCCGGTCGATAATGACGTGGGCCTGTTCTTTCGCAGCTATGCCAGCGCCGATTGGGAGGGGTTCGACCGCGCCCCCCGTGTCGTCGCCGTCACCGGGTCGAACGGCAAGTCGACCACCACCGCGCTGATCCACCATATCCTGTCCGAGGCGGGCCGCCCGGTCCAGATGGGCGGAAATATCGGCACGGGCGTGCTGTCGCTGGACCCCGCCATCGACGGCGAGGTCGTGGTGCTGGAGCTGTCCAGCTATCAGACCGACCTTGCGCGGGCGCTGACGCCGGATGTGGCGGTCTTCACCAACCTGTCGCCGGATCATCTGGACCGGCATGGCGGCTATGGCGGCTATTTCGCGGCCAAGCGGCGCCTGTTCGCCGAGGGCGGCCCGGACCGCGCCGTGATCGGCGTCGACGAGCCCGAGGGCCAGTACATCGCCAACCAGCTGGGCATGGGCCCGTCCGATGACCGGGTGATCCGGATCTCGTCGGGGCAGAAGCTGGAGCGTTACGGCTGGTCGGTCTTTGCCCGCAAGGGGTTCCTGTCGGAATGGCGCAAGGGGCGGCAGGCGGGGTCCATCGACCTTCGCGGCATCGGCGGGCTGCCGGGGGCGCATAACCACCAGAACGCCTGCGCGGCCTATGCCGCCTGCCGCGCGCTGGGCCTGGCCCCGCGCCAGATCGAGGCCGCGTTCCACAGCTTTCGCGGCCTGCCCCATCGCAGCCAGCTGGTCGCCGAGATCGGCGGCGTGCGCTATGTCAATGACAGCAAGGCCACCAATGTCGATGCCGCCGCCAAGGCGCTGCAGGCCTTCGACCGGATCCGCTGGATCGCCGGGGGCCTGGGCAAGGAGGGCGGCATCGCCGGGCTGGTCCCGCATCTGGGGCGGGTCAGCAAGGCCTATCTGTTCGGCCATTCGGCCCGCGACTTCGCGATGGAGCTGAACGGCCTGCCGCATGAGGTGGTCGAGACCCTGGCCCAGGCCACCGAACGGGCCCATGCCGAGGCCGAGCCGGGCGAGACCGTCCTGCTGGCCCCCGCCGCGGCCAGTTTCGACCAATATCCGAACTTCGAGAAGCGCGGCGAGGATTTCATGCGCGTGGTCGAGGGGCTGGCCTGACGGATCAGCGGCGCCGGTCCAGGAAGGCGGCGATGCCCTCGGCGGTCGCGGGCTGCATCATGTTGGTGCACATGGCCTCGGCCGCGATGCGATAGGCGTCGGGCAGGGCTTGGCCGGCCTGGGCGCGGAAGGCGGCCTTGCCGATGCGGATCGCGGCCGGGTCCTTGGCGGCGATGCTGTCGGCCAAGGCGCGGGTCTCCTCCTCCAGCCGGTCGGGACGGGTCACGCGGTTGACCAGGCCCAGATCGGCCGCGCGGGCGGCGGGGATGAAATCGCCGGTGGTCAGCATCTCGAAGGCGGCGCGGGGCGGGATCGCCCGCGACAGCGCCACCGCCGGGGTGGAACAGAACAGCCCGATCGCGATGCCGTTCACGCCGAATCGCGCCTGATCCGATGCCGTGGCCAGATCGCAGGAGGCCACCAGCTGACAGCCCGCCGCCGTCGCCACCCCCTGGACCTGGGCGATCACCGGCTGGGGTAGGGCCGCGATCCGCATCATCAGGGCCGAGCAGCGGTCGAACAGGTCCGTCAGCGCCGCCTGCGGGTCCGGGCCTTCGCGCATCGCCTGCATCTGGCGCAGGTCATGGCCCGCGCAGAAGGCCCGCCCCCGCGCCGACAGGATCACCACCCGCGCATCCGATGCCGCGATCCGGTCCAGCGCTTCGGTCAATGCCGCGATCATCTGCAGCGACAGGGCGTTGTGATTGCCGGGGCTGTCCATCACCAGATGGGCGATGGGGCCGTCATTCCGCGTGGTCAGGGGCTGAAACATCTTGAACTCCGGTTCGTTTGGCGAAAGCGTAAGGCGCAAAGGGGCAGGGGGGAAGCATGACGATCGCCATGGACCGGGACGCGCTGAACGCGTTCCTGGCGCGGGACTTTCCGCAGGTCGCGGGCAGCTATCGCGTCGAAAGCGTGGGGCCCGAGGGCCTGGTCGCGCGGCTGGTGGTGGATGAGGGGCATCTGCGCCCCGGCGGCACGGTCAGCGGGCCGTCGATGTTCGCGCTGGCGGATCTGGCGATCTATTGCGCGATCCTGTCGCGGATCGGGCCGGTGGGGCTGGCGGTGACGACCAGCGCCAGCATCGACTTCATGCGAAAGCCCGTGGCGGGGGTGGATCTGCTGGCGGAATGCCGGGTGCTGAAGCTGGGGCGGGTGCTGGCCGTGGCGGATGCGCTGATCCATTCCGAGGGGCTGGACGAGCCGGTGGCGCGCTGTTCCATGACCTATTCGATTCCGCCGAAATGACCTGATTTCCGGGGTCTGCAATGCGGTATTCAGATACCTAAGTTGCAAGCATCTGTTTTTGTTCGGGTAATCCGTCCGGTGTGGGCTTGACCTGCGCGCGGCGATTCAGGATATACGCCCATCTCGAATACACACGACCCTGAAGGGACGACAGATGAAGACCTATACCGCGAAACCGGCGGAGATCGAGAAGAAGTGGATCCTGATCGACGCCGAGGGCGTCGTTCTGGGCCGCCTCGCCACGATCGTCGCCAGCCGCCTGCGCGGCAAGCACAAGCCCAGCTTTACGCCGCACATGGACATGGGCGACAACGTGATCATCATCAACGCCGACAAGGTGCAGATGACGGGCAACAAGCGCGACGACAAGAAATACTACTGGCACACCGGCCATCCGGGCGGCATCAAGCACCGCACCGCGCGCCAGATCCTGGAAGGCGCCCATCCCGAGCGCGTCGTCTTCAAGGCGGTCGAGCGCATGATCAGCCGCAACAAGCTGGGCAAGCAGCAGATGACGCATCTGCGCGTCTATGCCGGGACCGAGCATCCTCATGAGGCGCAGCAGCCCGAGGTTCTGGACGTGAAAGTCCTGAACAAGAAAAACACCCGGAGCGCATGATCATGGCCGAAGACATCAAGACTCTCGACGATCTGAAATCGGCCGTGTCGGTGAACGCCGCCGAGCCGGCCGCCACCCGCGAGGCGCAGCGCGACGACATGGGCCGGTCCTATGCCACCGGCAAGCGCAAGGACGCGGTCGCCCGCGTCTGGGTCAAGCCGGGTTCGGGCAAGGTCACCGTCAACGGCAAGGACATCGACGCCTATTTCGCGCGTCCGGTTCTGCAGATGATCCTGCGCCAGCCCTTCGAGGTTGCGGGCGTGGTCGGCCAGTACGACGTCCAGGCGACC